>CAJQPC010000166.1 GCA_905480105.1 uncultured bacterium
CGGCTGGTGGCAGACGGGGGGGGGAACTACAGGATGATGCTGTCTTTTCAGGGGTCAGCGCAGCCCGTTTTGACCTTGCCGAGCACCACGGGCCGCACCCCAGGTGTGCGCTCTGCCGGAGACCTGGATGGGGACAGCAAGATGGACCTGATTTTGGATAGCTCCGGTGACAAGGGACAGGCTGGGTGCATTTTGTTGCTGTCCTCGGCGGCGGCGGAGGGGGAGCTGATCGCCCAAGTGGCCAGCTTCCAGGCCAGCGTCCAGCCCCCTGCAGTGATTCCTGCGGGCCAGACCGTGCGAGAGCAAGTGGACTTGGGTACCCTGGGTGTGAGTCCGGAGAACCCATGAACCCACGCATCCTTAGGCCCACCCTGGCTGGCTTGGCCTTGTTTGCCCTGGCCTGCTCCTCGGGTGGAGAGGGCCAAGAAGGCAACGGCTTCCTCCCAGACTGGGGTCCCGGCCAAGGGAACGGCGCTCAGGACTCGGGCACCCGGGACACGGGCGGTGGAGCGGATGACACCGGCTCGGCGGGCGGCGATGACACGGGCAGCGGCGGTGGGGATGACACAGGAGAGGACACTGGGCCCATCGACACGGGTGACCCCGGGCCTACGCCTGGCTCCAAGGACAACCCCAAGGTTCCTTCCGACGGCCAGGTCACCATTGCCGAGCTGATGATCACGCCTGCTGAATCCTCTCAAGCGGATGGCGAGTGGGTGGAGCTGACCAACACCTCTGGCTTGTGGCTCAAGACCGGAACCTGCACGCTGCGCGACGAGGGTTCAGACCAGGCCAACCTGACCGCAACCGAGAGCCAGAGCCTGATCCTGGAGCCTGGCGAGACCTTGGTGCTCTGCGCCAACGACTCCACCTGGGACAACGGCGGCGTGGACTGCCAAGGCAGCTACAGCCGCAGCAAGTTCGCGCTGGACAGCAGCGACCAGGCCATCCTCTACTGCGATGGACAGGTGGACAAGGTGCGCTGGAGCAGCGGTTGGGCCGAGACCGGCAGGGCGATGGGAGTGGACGGCGGCAAGGTGGACACCAGCAAGAACGACAATTTGGACAACTGGTGTGCGCAGGGCGGGTTTCTGTCCAACGGGGACTATGGCAACCCTGGGTATGGGAATGACTGGTGCTTCTAAGTGCCTTGAGCGCTACAAATTAGGACGAAATGCCCACCCAGCGGGTCCAAACAAACGGCGATGTGCCCAAAAGGTGAGTCCAATGGGCCGGCCAGGGCTTGGCCACCGAGCGCTTTGACCTGCTCGGCTCTGGCGTTGACCTGGGGGCGGGCGCCTGCGACAGGTTGAGCCGCTTCCATCCACATGAACCAGCCCGCTTCACCGACCACAGGCTGGAAGGTCCAGCCCATGATGGCGCCGTAAAAGTCGCGGTCTTGTTCAACGTCGGTCTGGATATCGACCCAGCAAGGGAGTACCGGTGGGCTGCATGGCGCTCTCCATCCAATCGGGAGCGCCACGCTACCCAAGGTTGGCCTACTTGGTCGGGGTGAACATCTCGTTGAAGTAGGCCGTTAGCAGGGCCCCGTTGAGCTTCGTTGGCAGCGCGTTCAGGATCTCGTTGAGCCCTTGCAGGCGCTCCGGCAGCCCCTGGGTTGTGTCGTTGGCGATGCCGGCCATGGCCAAGAGGTTGCCCAACATCTCGTCGGTCAGGGTGCTGGGATCGATGGTGCTGGCCATCGCCGCGATGTTCTTGCCCACGCCGGTGGCGGGGATCTTGCGCGCGGACTCCACAGCCTCGGTCAGTGCGACCAACATGTCGTCGACCAGATCAACATTGGAGTGCTGCAGGGAGACGTGGAAGTTCTCCTGGTACTCACCCAGGGCCAGCTGGGGCTGGATGTACCAGCCGCGTACGGTCATCTCGTCGATGACGTGGAAGATATCGACCTCGTTCGAGGCTACAGCCACCAGGCACATGTCAGGCTTGCCCATCACCTGCAGGCCGGGGATGGCCTGGACCCCTGCGATGAACTTGCGGGTGGCGTCCAGCACGCCCTTGGCCATCTTCATGTAGCCGGCGTCTCCAATGTGGTGGAGAACGGCCCAAGCAGCCGCCAGGGGACCCCCAGACTTGGAGCTCTGGATGGTGGGGTTCACGATGGTGTAGCCGGTCCAGCCAGGGCAGCTAAAGATCTGATAGCGCCGGACTTCCTTGGACTTGTAGAGGATCAGGCTGGCACCCTTTGGGGTGTAGGCGTACTTGTGCAGATCCACCGAAATGCTGGACACGCCAGGCACGGAAAAATCAAAGTCGGGAGTCTCTGCGCCCAAGCGGCGGAAGTAGGGCAGCATCCAGCCGCCGATACAGCCGTCGACGTGGAAGAGCACGTCCTTCTCAATGGCGATCTGGCCCATCTCTCGGATGGGGTCGGCCACGCCGTGTGCATAGGCGGGTGCAGATCCCACGATGAGCACGGTGTTCTCGTTGATGGCGTCGCGCACGGCCTCGGGGTCCATGGCGAAGGTCTCAGGGTTGACCTGAACCAGGCGCATCTTTACGCCAAAGTATTGGGCGGCCTTTTGGAATGCGGCGTGAGCGGTGACGGCCAGGACCATCTCGGGCTCGGTGATGCCCTTTTTGTCGCGGGCAAAGTCGCGGGCGCTCTTGACGGAGAGCATGCAGGACTCGGTGCCGCCACTGGTGAAGTTCCCAACGGTGTTCTCATCCCCGCCCAAGTGGCTGGCACCCATGGCCACGATGTCGTTCTCGAACTGCAGCAAGCTGCCGAAGCTTGTGGGGTCGAGTGCGTTCTCGGTCAGGAAGGCCATGAAGGCTTGTTTGGCGAGGGCCTGAATCTCGGGGTCGGGCACGTACACAAAACCCATCGCGCGGCCAGACTGCCAGTCCAGGTCCTTGGACTTGGCGGCGAGCAGGCGCTCCATGACGGTGTCTGCGGGCAGGCCATTCTCAGGTACGCGCTTCATGATCGACCCTCCATAGGGATAAGCAAAGATTGAGCGTGCAGGGCGAGCTCCCGCAACGCGATGGTGGTTCCGCTGGTCAGCCACTCACGCAAGGTTGCGCGGGTCAGACCAGACAGGGCGCCGGCCATGAGCCGGGCTTGGATAGGGTCGGTGTCTTGACTCAGGGTGCGGGCGATGGCCGCCTCCCACTGGGAGTCCAACTCCAGCTCTGCGGCGAGCAGAGGGGGGTTCCCGGCGATGATCTGGGCCTGCTGTAGCAGCTGCTTGGCGTCCGCTTCGCAGTCGGCCACCAGGGTCAGCAGGGCGCGCTGCACCCGGGTCATCGCCGGAGCCTTGGGGTCGCGTGCCAGTTCTTCCTCAAAACCCGAGAGCCTACGCTCGTGCTCGGGGAAGACCAGGTCGACCTTGGAGGGGAAGTAGCGAAAGAGAGTGCGTCTAGACACACCGGCGGCATCTGCTACTTGGTCCATGGTGCTCGACTCAAAGCCTTGCTCTAAAAAGAGCTGGGTGGCAGCCTGAACCATGGCTGCGCGGCTGTGTTGGCGTTTGAGGTCTCGGGTCACAATTGGCACTTAGTGCCAATTGGCACTCGGTGCCATGTTTATTCCTCGCTGTCTCCTGTCCTGACCAGTCCCGTACCCGAGGTCTGACGTCCACTCAGCAAGCGCGCACTGTTCAACACCACGCCAATCGCCCCCAGGTTGTGCAGCAAGGCTCCCAGCAACGGCGAGATCACGCCGCTTGCCGCCAACGCGAGCATCACCGCTGAGAACAAGACCCCGAGCACAGCATTCTGGGTCATCACCGCTCGGCTCTTGGCTGACAGGGTGAGCAGCCGTGGGAGTCTGTCCAGGTCCTCTGTCAACAAGGCCACGTCGGCTCCGCCCAGTGCGACCTCGTTCACGCGGGCACCGATGGCCACGCCCACATCCGCCCCTGAAAGGGCCAGTGCGTCGTTTACACCGTCTCCCACCATCATGACCACGCGGCCCTTGGCCTGCTCGGCGCGCACCACATCCAGCTTTTGCTCGGGTAGGACCTGGGCGTGCACCTCTTCGATGTCCAATTCGGCGGCTATGGCGTGGGCGATTTGCTTCCGGTCTCCAGTGACCAGCACGATGCGCTCAATACCGGCGTCTCGCACCTGCTGGAGCACGGCGCCCGCTTGCTCTTTGATGGTGTCGGCGATCTCGAAGGAGCCCAGGTAAACCTTTCCCCTTGCCAGGTGCACGCCGCCGCTTGGGTCGGGCTCGTGGGCCGCTCCCAGGCTTTTCAGCCAGTCTGAGCGGCCCAATGAGAACGCGCCGACCTGTACCCCACGACCCGGCAGCTCCCGGCTCTCAGTGGGTGTGTCCACGACCAAGCCCTGGGCCCGTGCATGTGCCACCAAGGCCTGACTGACCGGATGTCGGGAAGCGGCAGCGACCTGAGCGCCCCAGGCCAGCAGTTCCCCGGGGTCCACATCTGAAGCGGGCTGAATGGCCACCACGCGCAGACGGTTCTCGGTCAGGGTCCCGGTCTTGTCCAAGAGCAGCGTGTCCACATCGGCCACCCGCTCCAGAAAGCCGGCGTCCTTGATGAGGATCTGCTCGCGGGTGGCTGCAGCGAGCGTGGCGACCATGGCAGCCGGGCCAGCAAGCACCAGCGCGGTAGGTGTCGCGACGACCAGAACCGCGATCGCCCGGGCCACATCCTCGGTGAAGAAGAGCACGCTGGCGGCCAGGACCAAGACCACCGGCAACCACGCGCCGGAGTAGCGCTCCAGCAGACGCAGGGCCGGAACCTTGGCACTCTCCAGTTCTTGCAGCAGGGCCACGACACGACCCAGAACCGTGTCCTGTCCTGCGCCGGTGACTTGGATCTGTAGCAGGCCCTGCAGGTTGATGGTGCCGGCAAAGACCGTGTCCTTTGGGCCCACATCTTCGATGCGTGACTCGCCGGTGATGGGGGCTTGGTCCACTGCGCTGCTGCCGCTGAGCACTGTGCCGTCGGCTGGGATGACCTCGCCTGGGCGCACGATGACCCCATTGCCAGCTTGCAGGTCGGCTGGGTCCACCAGAGAGCCGTCCAAGAGGGTGGCCTGGGAGGCCCGCAGCTTGCGTACCCCATCGATAGCCGCTCGTGCCCCCAGGGCGCTTCGCTCTTCAAACAGGCGTCCGATCTCCAAGACCAGGGGCACCAGGGTGGCGGTCACAAAGTCCCCGGAGACCGCCGCGGCAAGCACGGCCAAGCTGACCAGTTGATCTGTGAAGGACTTGGGGTCGCGACGGGCTAGGCCTTTGAGACCGCGCCAGAGCACTGGAACAGCCACCAAGGTGGCGGCTAGGGCCTTGATGGCTTCTGTGAACTGGGGGCTGTCGCCGCGCAGCGCGTCCAAGACAAAGCCCAGCCCGAGCAAGCCGGCTCCGGCCAAATTCAGAAGCAGACGAGACTGGATCTGCCGGCGCTCGCTGGCGTCGAGAGCGGGGGCCACCGCGGTCGATGGTGTCGTGCTCATCGGGGCCCCGACAGGGTCACGCGAAAGTCGGTGTACTCCCGGCCTGCGGGCGGCGGGATGAAGCGAACCTTGGCAGCGTCGTCCAGGGTGGACTCGATGCGCTCGCGGTACAGGCGCTCCATGACCACGTCGCGGTTCCCCTTGGCTTCGGCCACCAAGCCTTCAAAGGCGGCCGCGCCGCCACGGGATTTGGCCAAGAGCGCGTTCGCTTCTCCTTGGGACCTGCGGACCATGGCGTCGCGCTCGGCCCGGGCCGCGGGCAGGGTGCGCTCGCGATATTCATGGGCAGCCTTGAGCTGGGTCTCAGACTGGATGAATGCCGACTGAACCGCGCTGAACTCCTCCCGGACCTGGGTGGGTGGAGACAGGTCGGTGAGCTCGATGACTACCAACTCAATCCCAGAGCCTACGGCATCCAGGCGCTCCTGGGCGCGCATCTGGGTGGTGTCCAGTAGCAGCTTGCGGCCCTCGGCCAGGATGGAGTCCACGGGCATCTCACCAGCGCTGCGCACCAGGGCGGAGACCACGGCGTTGCGCAGCAAGCGCTCGTGGTCCGGCTGGTACAGAGACCAGGCTACCGGATCGGAGATCTGGTACCGGGCGACCACCGCGGCATGTAGGAGGTTGTTGTCCCCAGTGAGCAAATAGCCTTCGGACTCAGGGTCGATGCTGGGCCGGCTGGGAGAGCGGTAGCCGCCCTGGCCGCGTTCCCAGTGAAGCTCGCGCATCTCCAGCTCAAAAACGCGCGCGACGGGCACCCGAACCACCTCGTCCATTGGTTTGGGCAGAGCGATGAGTAGGCCTGGGCCATGTACTTGTTCGGCTGGCGTGACACCCGTCAGCGCACCAAAACGTAGGACCAGTGCGACCTCGTCTGGGCCAACGATGCGCACACCACTGGCCAGGTAGGCCACCAGTAGCAGCCCCAGCCACCAGTGTAGCCGGCCATGGACCCAGTCCAGGCCGGCAACGAGAGGGGCAGCCAGTCGGCTTGCTTCGGAAGGTCCTTTTTTCACTCCTTGGACTCCAGCAGGCTGAAGGGTTCAGTGTCGGTGCGTAGGATCACGGTGGTCTGCTCGCCCACAACCACATCCAGTGTCTCCAAGCCGCGGAGGAAGCGGTAGAGCTCAGGATCCTGTTTGTGGGCTTTGGCGTAAATGGATGCGGCCTCGGCCTCGCCTTGGCCGGTGATCAGGGCTGCCTTTTCTTGGCCCGCTGCGCGAATGCGTGCGGCTTCTAAATCGGTCTCTGAACGCACCTTGTCGGCTTGTTCCTGACCCTCGGCTTTGTACCGTGCGGCGTACTGGTCGCGCTCTGCCCGCATCTGCTTAAAGACGTAGCGCACGTTTTCTTCCGGCAGGGACAGACGCTGAAAGGCCACTTGAGTGATCTCGATACCGTAGCGATCCAAGGCGGTCTGTACGGTGGCGGCGAGCAGCTCCGCTTCGATGGCTTCCACCTGGAGGGTTTCCGGGTCGGTGGAGACCAGAGCTGCTAGATCGTGTCGTCCCATCACGCCTATTTTGGCGTTGGTGATCAGACCGTCCAGCTTGAGTTCGGCCCCCTCAGTGCTGCCCACGGCCTGTACAAAGCGCAGGGGGTCTTGGATACGCCAAGTGGCGAAGGTAAGCAGGATGACGTTCCGCTTGTCCCGGGTGAGCATCTCGGTGTGGGACGTCTCAAAGACCCGTATGCGCTGGTCGACCACAGTGGCTTGATCGATGGGCCAGGGCATCTTCCAGGCCAAGCCCGCGTCTTGAACGACGCGCACGGGCTTGCCGAAACGTGAGATCAGCACGGCGTTGCCTTGGCGCACCGAGACCCCAGTGGCCCAGATCAGCAGACCCAGAACCGCAGCCAGGCCCAGGCTACGACGCATCCAGTTCAAGGCGCTGTTTTCTTTTGTCTCTTGGGTCTCGCTTGGTTCCACGCTCACTCCATCAACCAGACGTTTCCGCCGTCGCCTTCGAATCGGGCGTCGAGCACATAGAGTCGTCGGTCTTTCAGCTTGTCCTCCAGCACTTCCATGCGCCGCCGGTAGCGAAACAGGGAAGGGGAGGCTTGGTAGCTCTGCTCTACGGCAGAGAATGCGGCTGCTTCGCCGCGGGCTTGGGCCAGGCGGGTGGCGGTGTCGGCGCTTGCTTGGCTGGTCTTCTCCAGCGCCTCGCTGCGAGCCAGCGGCAGCCGTCCCAAGCGGTAGCCTTGCGCTTCGGTCAGCATGCGTTGCTGGTCGATCTGTGCGCTGACCACGGACTGGTAGTCGGTGGCCACCAGCACTGGGGGATGCAGGGCCGAGAGGGTAAAGTCGACGATCTCGACCCCCAAACCTTGGTCCGCGATGCTGCTCTGGATGGTGTCCCGAATCTCCGTGGCGAGCTTTTGGAGATTCTCGCTTAGGGCCTGCTCTAGACCCTTGCCAGAGGTATGCAGCATCAAGGCCCGGTAGGCCGCCGACTCCAGTGCCTGTTCTGGGTTCTGGGTGTTGTAGAGCCAAGCGTGCGGGTCACCGATCCGATAGTGCAGCAAGCCGTCCACGCTGATCAGGTCCCGGCCGTCTCCCAAGAGCAGGGTGTATTCTTCGGCCGCGTGCTGCTTGGCCCAAAGACGGGACTCGTCATCCTCTTCGACGGCTTGTTCCTCGGAGTAGCCCAGGGAGAAGAGCCAAGCGAAAGACTGGCCGGCGCTCACCTCTGGGGCCTCGCCGTGTCCCAGATTCATCGTCTGTACGCGCGCGGTGGGCAGGCGGTGCACGGTGTCCACAGGCCAGGGCCAGCTCAAGTGCAGGCCCGGTTCAAGGACGACTGGGTCGGGCACGCCCAGGTGCTCGCGAACCCCTTGCTCGTGGACGTCTACCAGTGTCAGCCCGGTGCTTAGCCACCCAAGCAGGGCCAAACTGACCGCCAGAGGCTCCAAGCTGCGACGCAGAACCTGGATGGCCCAGGTCCCCTTGATGTCGATGCCGCTGAGGTTCTCCAGGGTGTCGAAGAGGCTGGAGATGGGATTTAGGCTGCTGAAGAAGAGACGCAGCAGCAGTGGGGAGGAGAAAGGAGCCCATCCCAGGTGCAAGTGCTTGGGCCGCTTGAGGGGTCGGGCACCTCGCAGGCTGGTCCATAAGCCCTCTGCAAGCCACGCTACGGTGGCGATGCATAGGGCATTTACCCAGGCCGTCTCCCACCAAAGCTCTGCTGCAAAGTCGGGTGCACCCCAGGTTCGTCCAGCCAAGACCACGGCACTGAGCCCAAGGCTCCATAGACCCCAGCGCGCCCACGTCGCGAGTCCCGCCGCTTCTGGCAGGCTGTTGGTATCCTGGTGGTAGCGGGCCAAAACGCCACTAGCCAGCGCCAAGATGCCCAGCAGGGGAGCGGCCCAGATAGGGGGGGCTTGCGTTGGCGCGATGGGGGCCCAAAAGGCGACCAGTACAGCCGCCGCAATGCACAGAGGCGCCCAGATCCAGATCAAAAGGCGCTGAGGATCGGGGCCTTGACCCGACAAGGCCAAGCCGCGCCTGCGCTCCGCCAAGGCGCTTGCAGTGCTGGCTAACGCCCACGAAAGCAGGACCACACCAGCTCCCAAGAGCCCTTGCAGTCCTTGAAACCAACCCAGAGTTCCCAAGCCCAGGGCGAACAGCCAGAGTCCTGTGGACTTTCCCACCAAGATTCGCAGGTGTGGTTTAGAGAGTGGGGTCACTCCATGCGCTCCGCTTCCAGCTCCTCTATTGCCCTTTGGCGTCGCAACAAACCGTAGTTGGCGGTTCCCAAGCCGACAATCGCAAAGGCTGGTGCAGCGATGTATCCCCAAGTGACCTGTTGCTGCCGCAAACCGGACAAGCGATCGGGGTCAGCGTCGTCGGCAGCCGCCACCAAATCGTCGCTCAGGCCATAGGCGATCCCGTAGCTCACGCCGGCTCCTGCTAAGCCTGCGCCGCCTGCTACAAGCCAAGGCCAGCGTGGGGGTGCGTCCAAGGTGGGCTCGGCCAGACCGGTCTGTATCCGGGTGGTCTCCGAGGAGCCCAGGGTCACTTCTTCCGCGTAGAGCACTTCAGCGCCCTGAGCGACTTGCACCAAGTGCTTGCCGCCGAAGAGCTCGACTTTGGCTTGGCGCTGGGGTCGCCCGTCCACGTAGAGGGTTGAACCATCGGGCAAGGGCCACACTGTCAGGCTGGAAGGGTTGGCCAGTGCTTCGACTTGAGCCTTCCATACATCTTCCACCGGGGCACCCAGGCGCTCGTTGAACCAGTAGGGGTTCACTGTAGCTGCTTGGGCCATCAGCTCCCTACCCTGGCTGGTCTGGCCCGTGTAGACCGCCACAGCGCCCTTGACCTGCCAGAGAGTGGCTAGGTCCTCGCCGTCTACGACTCGCTTGGCACAGGCCAGGGCCGACAGCCCGTCTTCCGCCAGGCGTCCGGCCAGCTTAAAGTCCGCGTCCGTGAGCGCGACCACCGCGCGCTCAGCCTGCTGATCGATATCCATCTCAGGACACTCTTGGGCTTGGCCCACGCCCACCACGACCAACCAAATCATTTGCATTTCTCCGATACACGGTCGAACTTCACTCTCTTGCCCTCTGTCGCCCGCACGGAGCAGCTCAGGGTCTTGCCATCATCCCACCGCCAAGTAAGCGTGTGGGTGCCCTCCTCGAGTTGTAGGGTCCCCAGTGGGACGGCGCTCTGGCCTTGATAGGTCACCGATCCGGTCATAGGGTCAGCTGTAAACATAATTAAAAAGGAGTCTTTTCGAGCTTCTGTTTGGGGCCGTTTCGTGGGGGTGATGACCTTCTCAGGAATCTTTTCAGGCTGTGTCTCAGGCTGTGCCTCAGGTTGTGTCTTAGCCGCCGGGGGGTTCGCTCCCCTCGACCCAGAAGGTGTCTTTGAAACCACGGGCTCCCGCTCTACCCGCTCGGTCACGTCCAGCTGCTCAGGCGCAACGGGTACTTCTGCGCTCATCTCCGAGACAGCGAGCTGGGAGGCGGCGACCTGGGAGACAGTGGTCTTGGCCACGTTCACCGTCGGCTCCAGGTCAGGCCCCTTGCCAGACAGCCAGAACAGGGCTGCGGCTACCAGCGCCAGGCCCAGTCCGATCCCGCCGGTGGCTGGAAGCAGCAGGCTCCTCTCGGTCTGCAGCTCCTGGGAGCCCTGGAAGGACTCTGGGCTGGAGGTCTTCTGGACCGGCGTGGCTGTTGACTGGATTGGACTGCCCGGCTCCGCGCGCGTCTCGGCGGTGGGGCCTGAGTTGGCCGTAGAAGCAGAGCTTGGGGCCGCCCCCGATGTGGGTGTGATCGGTGCGCCTCCCGGCCAGACCACCGAGTCGTTGAGCAGCTCTCTTTGCCGTTCACTGAGCAGCGGAGGGACCACAGAGCGGGCATAGCGGCGCAGGCTGGGACCTCTGAGTCCCTCTGCTACAGCGTCCAATGCCTCCATGGCCTGGGCCGCGCTGAGTCGATTCTTATCGTTGAAATCCAGCATTTTCCTGAGTATCTGCGTGACATCACCTTTGGGATCCTGCTCGTGTGGAATGGCATCCAGCATCTCTTCGAGCTTGCTCTCAAAGTGGGCAGGGGCCAGGGGCATGCGCTCAAAGCGCAGACCGGAGAGCATCTCGTACAGGGTCACGCCCAAGGCGTAGACATCGCTGGGGTGTTCGGCCCGAATGTGCAGCCAGCGCTCGGGAGCCATGTAGCGGCCCGTTCCGTACTGGGTGGACTGGGTCTGAGCCTCTCGGTCAAAGTCGGCTCGTGCCACCCCAAAGTCCATCACCTTCAGGCTGCCCTCGACGCTCAGCATCAGGTTGGCAGGTTTTAGGTCACGGTGCACCACGCGCAGGGGACGGCCGGTCTCCGGAGAGGGCTGATTCCAGGCGGCATCCAGTGCAGCACAAGCCCGCTCGATCATCGCCACGGCCACCTTTGGGGGAAGCCCGCCTTGGCTCGAGCCCAGCAATGCACCCGCATCGATCCCCTGGACGTACTCCATGAACACCGCCCAGCGGTCTTCCAGCTTGGTCAGGGCGTACACGGCCACCACGTGGTCGTGGTGTAGCTGGGACATCAGGCGGGCCTCGTCCCGGGCCCGCGCGGCCAGATCCTCATCCAGCTCCAGGTTGGCGTGCATCAGCTTGACGGCCTGTTTGTGCATCAGCCCGTCGGGCGTTTTCACTTCTGCCAAGTAGACCGCACCAAAGCCACCACTCCCAAGAGGCGCGATGAGGCGGACCTGTCGGCCGGATGGGTCGGTCAGGATGTGTTGAACGTTACTGGTCCCAGTCCAAGAGGTGTCTCTTTGGGCATTCTATCATGGCCAGCTTGCGTGAGTTGAGTGCCCAAAAGCACAAGTATTTCAAGGGGAGGGTTACCTTCAAACGGGGTTCAGAAGAGTGAACTTGGAGTCTAAAATCCTTCCGCTGACCACGCCCACAGCGCGGCCCTGGTGTCTAAGGCACGGGCGGATTCGGGAAAGCGATGTGTCTCTTCCAAAGGGTCCAAGGCGCGTGGAAAGTAGAGACCTTTCAGGGCGGCGGGCTCCCTGGCATAGGCCAGGGACTGACGCCCGGTGATTTCCTGTCCGTTCAAGAAGGAGCTGTCGGGAAGGGTCAGCACGCGAACCCTGACTTGGCCAGATTGGGTGGGGTGCTGGGTGTGCAAGCCTTTCTCGGCGGCGGCATTGGAAGGAGCCTCGGTGGACCGGGTGGCCAGATCCATCAACACTTCTGGCAAGAGCGTCTGGGTCACGCTTTGGGGCACGGCATCACGACAGACCACATCGATGTCGACCTGGAGGCAGTCCGCACTGCTGACGGTACCGTTGTCTGCGGGCCGGTAGGTGGCGCGGGTCTGGAAGAGGGTTGCGCCCTTCAAAGTCTGCTCGGAGCGGGTGGCTACGAGTCCGTCCACCGTCCAGCGTCCCTCCACGTGCCAGGACCCTGGAACGAGAAGATGCAGACCCTCGGGCAGCTCACCCTGGCCCTCTTGGCCTTGGTCGACACCCTGGATCACCAAGCGCTGCTCGTCCAGGACCCTGTTCTCGCTGTTGCTGGTGCGTTCCAGCAACAGAAGGCCGTCGCTCAGGTATAGGGGGCCCTCGGCACGACTCCAGCCTTCGGTGCGCAGCCACCCGCCTTGGGGGCGGTCGTCTTGGCGCTGGGTAGCGTATCGGAAGGTTCCACCAGGGGCGTCGATGCGGCCGTCGATGGACCCAAGCGCGCGCTCGCTGCTTGGGGTTCGCTCCACCGGTATCAACAGATCTTGTGCCAACGCGGGGTGCTTGGGGCGCGCACCATCGGCGTCGCGTGCGCGTAGGCGCAGCCACACCCGATCTACCTCCAGGGCCACCACCTCCAACTCCAAGAGGATCGTGGCGTCCAAGACGTGGAGTTCGCTCCAGCCATCGCGGAAGTCCTCTCGGTGTCGGGTGTAGGTCCAGGCCATGCGGTCACCGACCTGGGCGTTTTCGAAGGATGCCAGCGGCGCGTGGTTTTGGGTACAGGCCAGCCAAGCCCAGATCATTGGGTCCCAGTAGAGAGGACCCAGAACTCACCTGCCCCCTTCTCGCCTACTTGTTCGGTGCCTGGCGTACCCACCAGGACCTCGCCCAATCCGTCTCCATCTAAGTCTCCGAGACAGGCGACGTACAACAGCCAGCCAGCGCGCTGGGAGTGCTGCCAGATCAAGAAAGATGTGCTGCTATCCTGGGAGGATAGGCCCAGTATCCGGCCGTCCCGGGTTCCCACCCTGGCGCGGTTGGGGCGGGCTGCAAAGACCAGATCGCTCAGACCGTCACCGTCCAGATCGTCGCAGGCATCCAGGCTATGGCCGAACTGTCCGATGTTGCCTTGTAGGTCCGCCTGTTTCAGAGGGTTAAAACTGGCATTGTTCCTGTCTTCCAGCTGGATGCGACCGCCGTCGAGTGTCAGAGTCTCCCCGCTGACGTGCCACATCATCTCGGGAGCGTCGTCTTCATCGCCGAAGGGTGCGCCGGAGATCAGCAGGTCTTCTTGGCCACCGTGGTCTAGATCGACGGAGGCAATATCCACTCCGAACCGGGCGTTTTCGGGGCCCAAGATGCTTGCCAGTGGGTCGGGTCGGCGTTCGGTACCCGTCCAGGTGTAGACCCGTGCTCGACCACCGCCAGGGGCGTCCGGCTGACTGATCACCAGCTCGTCTAGGCCATCTCCATCCAGGTCTGCCAGGGTCAGGTCCGCGTGGGGGCCGGTGATTTCGGTCTCCGAGAAGGGCACCCCGTCGCGTAGGTCCTCGCCGCGCACCACCCAGGCTGCTTCCCCTGTGGTGATAGCGAGCACGGCGAGCGCTTCTGGGTCGAGAATGCCCACATCAATGGCCAGGACCTCTGGGGACTCCAACTCGTGGGTCCAGAGGGCCAAGGGACTTCCCAGGGCGATGCTGGCGCCGTCGTAGACCCGAACCCAGCCACCGGTGCCGCAGGAGTTCGGACTGCGGCAGGCGATGGCGTCCACCAGCTCATCTGTGCCGTCCCCGTTCAAGTCGCCGATGCTTTGGATCTCGCCGATCTGTTGGGTGGTGTCTGGAAAGTCCAGGCTGTCTGGCAGGGGCAGGCGGGTCCAGGCGCTCTCTACGGTGGGCTTTTCTTCCCCAAGGATCACCGCTCCTGAGAACACCAGGGTGCCTTGGATGTCCCGCACAGCCAGGTCGCCAACACCATCCTGGTCCAAGTCGCCCGCGTAGGCAGGCTGCTTACCGAGCGACTGGTTGGCCTGGCTGCCCTCGACTACGACGCGGTCGTAGAAGGAGCTGTTGCAGGAGATGAGGAGCAGAAGCATGGTCGAAGGGTAATGCGTAGCGGCGCCTCTGACCTACACTGACGCCTATGCAAGCTCATCCTTCCGTCTCCGAACTCTTGGGCCAGATGCGCGCCCGAGGGGCCAGCGATCTTTTCTTGTGCGCGGGAGCCAGGCCGGCCCTTCGAGTACACGGGCAAATGCAGCCCCTGGAGCTGCCAGTCACGTCCCCGGAGCTGCTCTCAGATTTCGTCGACGGTCTGCTGCAGACCCCGGAGCGCCGAGCACGCTTCGAAGAGGGTGGCGATGCGGATCTGGGCCTGACGCTGGGCCCGGAGCGTTTCCGCATCAACCTCTCTCGCTCACGCGGCGCCCTGAGCTTGGTTGCGCGCCACGTGCCCGCCGGAAACCTGGAGCTGGAGGCCCTGCGCTTGCCGGAAGCGGTGGCCGGCTTCGCCGACGCTCAGCGGGGGCTGGTCTTGGTCTGTGGGGCCACCGGCTCGGGCAAGAGCACCACGGTGGCGGCGATGGTCAATCGCATCAACCAGGGCCGCCGCTGCCACATTGTTACGATCGAAGACCCCATTGAGTTTCTGCATACCGATGCCCAAGCCCGGGTCACCCAGCGAGAGATAGGAAGCGACACGGAGAGCTTCCACGCCGCCTTGCGGCATGTGGTGCGCCAGTCCCCGGATGTGATCGTGCTCGGCGAGCTCCGGGATGCCGAGAGCGTTCAGGTCGCTCTGCAAGCCTGCCTCACCGGTCACCTCGTCCTGGCAACGGTCCACACCCACGACGCCGCCCAGTCGATTCGGCGGCTCATGACCTACGTGCCTGTTTATCAGCGGGAGCAGCTGGCTTTTGATCTCTCCCTGGCCTTGGTGGGGGTGATCGCGCAGCGCTTGGTTCCCCGGGTCGACGGCTCCGGACGGGTGCTCGCCAGCGAGGTCATCACGCTCACTCCTCCCGCTCGAAAGCTGCTGGTCAAGCAGGACATTGAAGGGTTGAATGACCTGGTCAATGGCAGTCGCGCTCCGGAACTTCGTAGCTTTAATCGTGATCTGCTGGACTTGATGCAGGAGGGTCTGATCACCTTTGAAGCAGGCATGGCCGCCTCTACCAACAGGGACGCCTTTGCCTTGCACGCTCAAGGCATGGCCACTGGTTCGGCCACCTTCTCCGCTGTGGAGGGCACGGGTACCGAGATGGACATGAAGGCGCTGCTCAGCTTGGTGGTCGCCCGCGGGGCCAGTGACCTGCACCTGTGCGTGGGACGACCTCCCATCTTGCGCCGGGCAGGCAAGCTCCAGTCCATCGGGGAGCGCACTCTAAGCGTCGCCGAGATGCGCATGCTGCTCTTCTCGGTGATGAGCGGAGCCCAGCGCAGCAAGTACGAGTTGGAGCGGGATCTGGACTTTGCGCTGGCGATAGACGGCGGAAAAAGATTTAGGGTGAACGCCTATTTTCAGCGTGGACAGATGGCCGCTTCCCTGCGGATCATCAACGATGTGGTGCCATCGGCGGAGGAGCTGGGTATTCCTCGCGCGGTCTTGAAGTTGGGCAGTCGTCCTCATGGACTCCTGCTGGTGGTGGGGCCCACGGGCTCAGGCAAGAGCACCACGCTGGCGTGTTTGGTGGACCGCATCAACCGCAGTCGGCCCTGCCGCATTGTGACGGTCGAGGACCCCATCGAGTACGTGCATGGGGAGCACCTGGCCACGGTGGATCAGCGAGAGATTGGCCAAGACACCGGCAGCTTTGCCCAGGCCCTGCGCTACGTGCTGCGACAGGACCCCGACGTGATCTTGGTCGGTGAGATGCGTGATCTGGAGACTGTTGGTGCGGCCTTGACCGCTGCCGAGACCGGCCACTTGGTGTTGGCCACCCTCCACAGCAACGACGCCATCCAGGCCATCGACCGCATCATCGACGTGTTTCCCGCCAACGCGCAGGCTCAAGTGCGCGCCCAGCTCTCCGCGGGCTTGTTGGGAGTGGTCAGCCAGCGTCTGTTGCCGGCTGCCGAGGATCCCCAGGACCGCGTGGCGGTCTTTGAGGTGATGGTCGGCACCTCGGCGATTCGGAACCTGATTCGGGAGAACAAGCTGCATCAGGCGGCCTCGCTTCTCGAAGCGGGGCGAGGCGTCGGCATGATCACCATGGACAAGGCTCTTCAGCAAGCCGTTGCGGCTGGAAAAATAAGGGCAGACGACGCGATTCCCTACATGAGAAACCCGCGCGCGATGCTTCCTGAGCCGCCCAAGCCTGAGCCCTCGAGTCCGGATGATGGAGCGGAGAAGTCCATCTTTGGCTGGGGGCGCAAGCGATGAAGGCGTGGCTTGGCTCGCTCAAGCTCCCTCACGTCTTCACCCTGCTCTTCGCGGTGACGACCGGGGTCTCCCTGGCCAGCTGGTTTGTGCCCAGCGGAAGCTTTGAGCGTCTGGAGACCCAGGTCGGCACGATGAAGAAGGAGCTCGTCGTACCGGGCTCCTTCGAGGTCTTGGACAAGGTCCGCTCTGTTGAAGGAATACTGTTCAGCCAAGAGGCACCGGAGGGTTCCGCCTCGCCCGTCTCTCTGCAGGGACTGCTCTCTGCGATTCCACGGGGGTTAGAAGACTCTGCGGACATCGTCTTTTTCATCTTCATGATGGGCGGCGTCTTTGGGATTCTTCGGGCCACCGGCACGATCACCGCCACCTTGGGCTGGCTCACCCAGCGCTTTGAGAAGCGTGTCTGGCTGTTGGTCAGCGTGCTGACCGTGCTGATGGGCATCGGTGGCAGCACCTTAGGCATGGGCGAGGAGTTCATACCCTTGGTTCCGGTGTTTCTGCTGCTCTCCAAGCGCTTGGGCTACGACCGACTCTTTGGCCTCTCTGTGGTGGTTCTGGCCAGCGGGATTGGATTTGCCTCCGCCACGACCAACCCGTTCACTGTGAACATTGCCCAGAGCATCGCCGGGGTACCCCTGAACTCCGGCATCGGATTGCGGGTCATCTTCTTTGTGATCTGCATCAGTCTGACCATCGCTCACATCCTCCGCTATGGGGCCAAAATCAAGGCCGATCCGAACGCTTCCTTGGTCGCGGATACGCCGGATCCCGAGATGGATCACACCGAGCTAATCACACCAGGTTGGCGCCACGGGGCCATCGTGGCCACCTGCTTATTGCTCTTCGCGGGCATCATGGTGGGGGTCCAGAAGGGAGGTTGGTGGCTCAACGATATGGCGGGTGGTTTTCTGCTCATGGGTCTGCTGGCTGCGGCCATCGGCAAGCTCTCTCCGACCCAGGCCACCCAGGCCTTTGTGCACGGTCTGAGTGACATGGTCGTCGCGGCCTTGGTCGTCGGCTTTGCCCGCGGCATCGTGGTTGTGATGAACGACGCCCAGATTTTAGATTCCCTGATTTTTGCCGCCAGCTCGCTCTTGGACGGGGTGGGCCCCCATCTGGCTGCCCAAGGTATGCTGCTCTTCCAGACCTGCCTGAACTTCTTCATCCCATCGGGCTCCGGCCAGGCCGCGGTCACCATGCCGCTCATGGCCCCCTTGGCTGATCTACAGGGACTCACCCGCCAGACTGCTGTTTTTGCTTTTCAGTGCGGGGACGGCTTCTCCAACATGGTCATCCCGACCTCGGGCTCTCTGATGGCCATGTTGCTCATGGCCCAGGTCCCCTATGAGAAGTGGCTCAAGTTCGTGGGGCCGCTGATTTTTCAACTCTTGTTGGTCTCAGCAGTGTTCTTGGGGGTCGCAGTGGAGATCTCCTACTGACGAGGCAGGGTGGGCACGGTTGGCGTGTCATCATGGCCGCAAGCTGGAGGCGGAATGCCGCTGTTTTCTCGCAAGCGCTCATTGTTAGCCGATGTCCAAGCAAGCAAGTGGCGGGACGACGATGAGCGAGCCACCATGGTGGCGCAGCTTCGCGAGCTCTCTGTCAGACCCGAGGTGGTGATCAGCCTGCTGTGGCACCGCGATGCCAGTGTGCGCTCGGTAGGCGCGGACAAGTTCCTGGAGGGGGCAGACGCCAAGAGCGTCATGTCGCTTGTAAAGGCGTTGGACGGAAAACCGCGGCACGTCAAGGCCTATGTGCAGAGGCTCTTCGCACGCTTGCCATCCGCTTTGATGGCCAGTGTCATTGAGGCTCTCCTTCAAGCAAAGGACCCCAAGCAGCGGCGCAGTGCCTGGGATCTGGCGCTGGCCATGACGGGCGAGAAACGGTCTTACTATCTTCGACGGGCCACCCAAGAGGCCCCGGGCTCAACCCGTGTGCCAGCCCTGCAGCGTCTGCTCCAAGAGGATGACCCCAAGAGTCTTCAGGATCTGCTGATCGAGTTGGCGGCGAGCGACGATGCGCGCCTGGCTCAGATGGCGCTTCAGGCGCTAGGCGAGCAGCAGGGAGACGCTGTGGTCCAGGTCATGCTCACTGCCTTTGGCGGCAAGGACGCTACGCAGAGAGAGATCGCGGTCACCTACATGCGGACCCAGGCCCAGCTGGACCCGGTGGCGATACGAGGCAAGATGCTGACCCTGCTCTCGGGGGGCGAGGACAGCATGCGCCGGATGAGTGTGGAGATCCTCCTGGAGACGGGGGAACCCAAGCAGATTCTGGAGGAGGTGCTCATGGCTTCCCGGGAGCTGGTGGGTTGGCTTCGCACGCGCATCTTGGAGACGCTCCAGACCTTTGGGGACCAGGTGCTTCAGCCTGCTCTTGAGCTGCTCCACCATCCCGATGAACAGGTCCGCACCGGTGCCTTGGTCTTGGCCGAGCAGTTCAACGATCCACGACTGGTTGATCCGGTATGCCAGCTGCTCGAGGACCCGGATTGGTGGCTGAGGATCATCGCTTGCGAAACCCTTGGCCGCCTGGGAGACGAGCGCGCGGTAGGGCCGCTGGTTCAGGCCCTCTCGGACAAAGACACTCGCTGGGGTGCTATCGATGCGCTGGCCAAGATCAAGTCCCCCAAGTCACTAAAACCCCTGACCAAGCTGCTTAGAAGTGACCGTATGGAAGTGCGCCGCGCCGTGGTTCGGGCGCTGGGCGAGTTCTCCGACGAGCGCCTGTTCCCCATTCTCCAGGCGGTGCAGCAAAAGGACACCTCCACTGAGATTCGGACCTTGGCCGCGGAGACGGAGCGCGCCATGTCCGTGCGCTTGAATCTGAAGAGCAGCACGGGCGAGGTGGCCAGCGCGGTCAAGTCGGGTGCCCTGAAGACTCCGGTCGACCGCCTGTTGGCGACGGTGCGCGAGATGGGTGCCAGCGACCTGCACTTGAGCGTTGGGGAGCCACCGCTGCTGCGCGTGGGCGGCAAACTGGAGCGCCTCAAGCTCGGTGCGCTGACCGAGGAGCAGGTCCGAAAAGGGGTGCTCTCCACCCTGAACGCACGGCAAAAGGAAATTCTCAAGGCCACAGGGGAGGTGGACTATTGCTACGCCATCCCGGAGGTAGGCCGCTACCGGGCGAATGCCTTCGAACAGCGCCTGGGTTTGTGCGCGACTTTCCGAGTCATCCCGAACATTCCGCCCACCTTTGCCGACCTGCGCATACCGGGTCGTCTGACCGAACTCTTGGACTACCACCAGGGAATCATCGTGATCTCGGGGCCCGCCGGTTCCGGTAAGTCCACGACCCTGGCTGCGATCATCAACTTGATCAACGAGACCAAGCCTGAACACATTCTCACCATCGAGGACCCCGTCGAGTTTGTGCATCCGGTCAAAAACTCTCTGGTCAATCAGCGGGAGATCGGTGGCCACACGGACTCCTTTGCCCGAGCGCTCCGAGGGGCCCTACGTGAGGATCCGGACGTGATTGTGGTCGGAGAGCTGCGTGATGCAGAGGTCACCCGCATGGCTCTGAGCGCCGCGGAGACCGGCCACCTGGTCATCGCTACGATGCACACGACCTCGGCGGTGCAGACCATTGACCGCTTGGTCACCAGTTTCCCCCCAGAGGAGCAGCAGCAGGTGCGCATGGGGCTCTCCGAGTCGCTCAAGTACGTCATCAGCCAGCAGCTGATCCCCCGCAAGGATGGTCAGGGACGGCTGGCCATCTTCGAGGTCCTAAAAGGGACCCCCAGCATCGCGAACCTGATTCGGGACAACAAGACCTTCCAGATCCAGTCGATGATGCAGATCGGCTCCCATGTGGGCATGCAGACAGTAGACATGGCCCTGGTCGAGCTCTACGAGGCCAACCTCATCACCGCTGAGACCGCCTGGGGCAAGGCGCAGAAACAGGAGACCTTTGAGCCCTGGTGTGACCCGGACTTTTTGGCCCAGGCCAAGAGCGTGGCCGTTGAGAAGGAGCCAGCACAATGAGCAATCGCATCGATCGCTTTCTCAAGCTGATGAACGACCGCGGGGCCAGCGATCTACACCTCTCAGTGGGCCGCCCGCCCATCTTTCGCCTCTCAGGTCGTATGGAACCCATTCGATACCGTGTCTTGGACGACAACGACTTTGAGGGCTTGATGCGACCGGCCACGCCGCCGCACTTGTGGCAGAGCTACTTGGAGCACGGCGACGCAGACTTTGCCTATGAAGTACCGGAAATCGCCCGTTTTCGAGTGAATCTCTTTCGCCAGCAGCGGGGAATGAGCGCGGTGATGCGCATCATCCCCACCAAGATCATGACGCTGGAGCAGCTGGGCATGCCCAGGGCTGTGCACAGCCTGACCAAGCTCACGGGGGGACTGGTTCTGGTCACGGGACCGACGGGCTCCGGCAAGAGCACCACCCTGGCCGGCATTATTCACGAGATGAACCAGACCCGACCCATGCACTTCGTCACCATCGAAGACCCCATTGAGTTTGTGCACAAGTCAGCCGTTGCCTTGGTCTCTCAGCGGGAGGTCGGACCCCACTCCAAGAGCTTTCGGTCGGCGCTCAAAGCGGCTGTACGCGAGGACCCAGACTGCATTCTGGTCGGTGAGATGCGAGACCAGGAGACCATCGAGATGGCACTGAATGCTGCCGAGACTGGCGTTCTGGTCTTTGGTACTCTGCACACCAACTCAGCGGCCAAGACCGTGGACCGCATCGTCAATGTCTTTCCTGTGGAGCGGCAGGAGATGGTGAGGAATGTGGTTGGCGCGGTCACCAAGGGCATCCTCTCTCAGCAGCTTTTGCGTCGAAAGAAGGGTGGGCGGGTGGCCGCAATCGAGGTCTTGTTTGGCTCTCCCGCATTCACCAGCTTGGTGCGCGAGGGCAAGACTCACCAAATCACCAGCCTGATCTCACAAGGTCGGTCCAGGGGAATGATCGGCATGGACGACAGCCTACGCAAGCTGGTGGACCAGGACGTGATCGAGCCCCTGGCTGCGCTTGAAAAGGCCTTGGACAAGGACCAGATGCGCACTTGGTTGCAAGAGCGAGGCGTAGAGACCCCAGAGGATGTAGCCGGACACTAAGAGCCCACCCGTCGGTAACCGACGCATTCACAGCTTCCCGGAGACTGGAACCGCCACCCGTTTCACGGCCTTTGAACGCCCCAGGGTCTTTGTAGCTGTCGG
>CAJQPC010000167.1 GCA_905480105.1 uncultured bacterium
CCCTCTCTCCCGCCCTGCTCTGGATGGAGCACGTGATGGGCTTTGAGCGCTACTGGGGCATCAACTTCCACACCGTGGATGTGGACCCCGAGCGTACCAGCGGGTCCGGTCTCAAGTCGGTGGTCATGTGGGATCCAAACAGTGGGGTGAAGTTTGCCAACAACGAGCCCCAGCGGCCCTTCTTCGAGGCCAGCCAGATCCACCTCTTCATCCAGGATCTGCACAGCGATGGCATCCAGCACGCTGCGATGACTGTGCGGGACATCATCCCGGCCGTCCGTCAGATGCGAACAAAGGGCCTGCGGTTCATGCCCACGCCCGCCAGCTACTATGACATGATGCCGCAGCGCATCGAGGAAGCGGGCATCCTGCGCATCGACGAGGACATCGAGACTCTGCGTGAGCTGGAGATCCTCATCGACGGCAAGGCCGAGCACTCCTACTTGCTGCAGATCTTCCTGCAGGAAGCTGCCGGTCTATACGAGGAG
Organism: uncultured bacterium; assembly: GCA_905480105.1. GTDB lineage: Bacteria > Myxococcota_A > UBA796 > UBA796 > CAJQPC01 > CAJQPC01. The sequence goes on from CAJQPC010000167.1 coordinate 489, forward strand.
GCGGACGCCGGTCCCTTCTTCTACGAGGTCATCCAGCGCAAGGGCGACAAGGGCTTTGGCGGCGGCAACTTCCGGGCCCTGTTTGAGTCCATTGAGCGCCAGCAGCGCGCCGAGGGCCGAATCTGATGTTGGACCGCATGGTCGCAGGCCAGGTCCCGGCCAAGCACCACATTACTTTTGAGCAGCCAGATGGCTCCCTGTATTGGGAGGAGTGCCTGACCCGTCAGGCTTTTGATGGTCCCTACAGCATCCTGTACCACCAGAACCGTCCCCACGAGCACATGCCCACAAAGACGGCGCATGGATACGCCCAGCCCCGTGCAGCGGCCGATCAGGCCTTGGCCAAGCGCCACTTCAAGACCCAGGACATGGAGCCTCTTGCCGGACCGCCCATCGACTGCCGTCTGCCCTTGATCTTCAACAAAGACGTCATCATTGGCACCCTGCACCCCTCGGAGTCCGACCCGGTCTACGTCATCAACTCCGACGGCGACGATCTCTACTTCATCTTCAAGGGCAGCGGCGTGCTGCGCACTCCCTTTGGGGAGCTGCGCTTCAAGCAGGACGACTACGTCATGGTGCCTCGTGGCGTGGCCCACCGCTTCATCTTGGATCCCGATGTTGAACAGCACTGGCTGAGCGTCGAGTGCATGGGGAATCTGGGCCTGCTTAAGCAGTGGCGAAACCCAGTCGGACAGCTGCGCATGGACGCCCCCTACTGCCATCGGGACTTTGAGCGCCCAGAGTTTGTGGGGCCGGTGGATGACGGAATCCGCGAGCTTGTCGTGAAGCGGGGCGGGACCTTTCATGGGTTCAAGCTGCGGAACGCCCTGACCGACGTTGTGGGTTGGGACGGTACCGTCTATCCCTGGGTCTTTCCCATCTTGAACTTTCAGCCCCGCGCTGGATTGGTGCACTTGCCCCCCGACTGGCATGGCACCTTCGGCACCCGTGGCGCATTGATCTGTAGCTTTGTGCCCCGTGCTGTGGACTTTCATCCGCAGTCCATCCCGTGTCCCTACCCCCATCACAGTGTAGATGTAGACGAGTTTCTGTTCTACGTGAGGGGGAACTTCACCTCCCGCAAGGGCGTGGGTCCCGGCAGCGTGAGCATGCATCCCCGGGGTATCGCCCACGGACCTCATCCGGGCGCGTACCAGGCCAGCGTGGGGCACCGGGAGACGACGGAGCTTGCCGTGATGCTGGACACCGTTGAGCCTTTGGTGCACACCACCATTGCGGCTGGGATCGAAGACCCAGGCTACATGGCGAGCTTCTTGGAGTAGGAAGAGACCGCTGTTTGGTGGACGGTCAACGTGAACGCTCCACGAGGGTGGCGTCCGCACTGGTGAGAGATCTCGTCCCAGTCGATGGGCCTCAGCCATGGTCCCAAAACGAGTCGTCTTCCTTGAGAGTGTAAGATTTCGTTACGCTGCATCATTCTCATCGCAGCATGCGGAGCGGTTTCATGCCCGGTATCTTCTGGACCTTCATCAGCCTGGGTTGTATCGACGGCTTTGGTCAGGGGCCAGTCATGCCCGAGGAGAATGAGTATTGGCTCTCCGTGTCCTCCAAGCCGATCGAAGCAGACGCAGTAGAAGTGCGTCTGCTGGAGGATTTTCTGGTCCCACAGCTCGGGTTTGCCGAGGAGATCTCCGACAGTAGGATGAGACAGTGCTTGGCAGGGGAAGACGTACGCGCCCATATTCCGAGTACCTACTCGGTGATGGAGGTCACCTCCGAATACATCCAGGTGGGAGATGTTCAGGCCGTTTGGCTTGAGAGCGATGGCGTGTCCACTTATGACCAGTCGAATGGACGGATCATCAGCCTCTACGAGGAGCTGCTCACCCTCCGCAGCCAAGCCCGCATGTTGAGCGGCGCATGCTTTCCGGCAACAGACGGGCGCTTGCTGGTCGTCTTTCCTGCAGAGGCCCCAGCGCCTTTGGTTTGGCAAGCCCTGGGTACGGCCTGGGAGGCCGGCTTTGAGGAGATCTACCTGCTGGTGTCTGATCCCGTTGCGGAGCGCAAGGCCCAGACCACGCCACCGAGACCACCCTTCAAGCCTGACGCTCAGAGGATTCCTGAGCGGGCCCAGGCCCTGGACTTGGAGCGCTTGGCCCAGGCCAGGGCACAGCTTGCTGCAGGCAGGCTCGTGGGAGAGCAGGTCCGGTTCTGCCAAGACAGCGTTCGCTTGACCTTTGGCGCTCCCAGTGCGGGGGTCAGCGTGCAGCGTTTGGACAGCAGCGGGAAGCGGGAGGACCAGGGAGCTGTCTTAAAGACCGGATTGGGCGCTGCCCTTGGCAAGACATATGAAACGGTTTGGGTGGCTCCACAGAAAGAATCGCGCACAGCGGACTTCGTGGAGGTCTTGTCCGCGCTTTACGACCAGGGGCAGGTGCCTGCCATGCAGCCCTTGATCGCCGAAGAGGTTGACTTCTTGACCCTGTCCGCAGGGAGCCCTGTGGTCCACACGCCTTACTGGTCGGCGAAGGCCGACTACGACAGCTACTTGAGTAATCAGTGGGTTTCCCTGATTCCCCTGAAGTTTGGAAAACGGCACGACGGCTCCTGTGTGGATCCCTAAAGCCCAGGAATAGCCTCTGGCACACAGTGCGATAGCAGAAGTGCAGCCCGGAGACCCGATGCTCGCGAACTCAGAGCTCTTGCCCGCACTCTTGCCGGCCTTGTTGGCTGGTGGCATGGCCATTGCCGCGACACTGGCGGTTGAGCGCTGGGGTGGTGTCGTGGGCGGTGTCTTGGGCAGCTTGCCGACCACCATCGTTCCCGCAGCGCTTGGACTCTACGCGGCCAACAGGGGGATAGAGGCCTTTCATGACGCCCTGCATGTGACACCGGTGGGCATGCTGTTCAATGTGGGCTTTCTGTATCTTTGGCGGGTAGTCCCAGATCGCCTGCCTCAGGGTTCATTGGCCAAGCGATTGGGGCTCATGCTGTTCCTGTCACTGAGCGCGTGGGCGGTCATGGCGTTCTTGGGCGTGAGCCTGGTCGAGGTGGCCTCACAAGAGGGGATACGGCCCTTCTGGTTGGGCGTGGCAGCCACCGTATTGACCCTGGGTGCGGGCTTGGCCGCCACCTGGACACCAAGACCTGCGCCCAAGGGCAAGCGCAAGGTCAGCGTGCCCGTAATTTTGGCCAGGGGGCTGCTCACAGCTGCCGCGATTGGCACCAGTGTGCTCATCGCACGCATTGCACCGGAGCAGGGTGTTGGCTCCCTGGTGGCCGGCATAGCTGCTGTGTTTCCCGCCATCTTCATGACCACCATGGCCGGACTATGGCTCTCACAAGGGGCTGCGGTCCCAAGCGGTGCGGTCGGCCCGATGATGCTTGGATCCGGCTCGGTCTCGACCTTCTCGCTTTTGGCGGCTTGGTTGATGCCGGAGTTGGGGGCTGGCCCAGGAGCATCCCTGTCCTGGGTCTTGAGCATCTCCCTGGTCTCGCTGCCGGTCGCTCTTTGGCTGCGGCGAGGCCAGGCATCCCTCAGCGCTTGAGTCAGTGCCGAAAGACCCGCTGAATACGGCCAGGCGGATTGGCCCGGTACTCCAGGATCACGTCGTGTAGGCCCGTAAACTCAAGGGCGTGACTCAAGGTCTCCAGGGCGAGTTCTTCGGCGCCGGCGATTTTATGGCTGCACTGTAGGCACATGGCCACTGCCAGTCGAACCACAAGCTCCACGTCTTCTGGGTGGAGCTTGTCGACGCGGCGCTTGAGCTCCCCTGGCGCACCGGAGACAAATTTCAGGCGGTTCTCGACTGCCGCGTCCAGGATGTCTGAGAGGGGAAATGGGCAGCTCAGTTTCATGTGCACGTCGGTGAGTACCGTGCGTTCGTTTGGGCTGAGCTTGCCGTTGCTCAGGGCCACGTAGACCAAGCCAATCAGGGCGGCCGCCTGTTGGTTGGGATGAGCGAGTGGATGACTGCTCCCCGTGTCCGGACCGCTTCGCTCATCCAGCTTGCGAAGGATGTTGGCGATCTGCTTGTCGATGCTTCTGAAACCGCGTGCGGAGAAGTTGGACGGGGCCTTGCGAATCGCGACCAAGTCCAGGGCGCCCAGTTCGATGGCCTTGAAGCGGATGGGCACCATAGGGTGGGTTCGAACCCACTCGTGGCCTTCCCCTTCGTTGTCCAAGTGGGCCACAAGCTCGTCGTATTGCGAGCGTAGACTGTTGGTGATTCGGGTCTGGTCGATGCCGGGAATGCCAGAGCTGGTCTTGAATAGGGCCGAGATGGCTCCTGACAGCTTGCCGCAGCACACCAATCCAATCCGGTCTGCGCTGACCTCGGCCGCACGAGACCATGCCAGCATGGACTGGGCTGTGCTGGCGTCGACGCCGTTCTCCTCCTGGAAAACCTCTTGGATGGAGAGGCTGGAGTGGTCAAAGAGCACATGGCCCAGCTCATGGCCCATCACGAAGGTGAGTTCGTCCAGGGTGAAGTCCCGGAGCAGCGCACTGTGGATCATGATGTCGAAGCGGTCACCCATTGCAAAGACGGATGCGTTGTACTCCGGGCTCTGCTGTACATACAGGTCGCCTTTCAGGTCGCCACCCAGCAGTTCCAAACATTCCATGTAGCGCTTGTGTACGTCGGGCAGCAGATCTGCTGTGATGCGAACTGCGTTGCCCAAAAGGGAGCGCTTGCGGGCATGGAATTGCGCGCGCCGAACCCCCTCGCGCTTGGTGACTCGTTCAGGGCCCAAGGACCGCATGATCTGCTCGAGCAGCTCCCGTTCATAGGAGAAGCGCAAGCCTTCCAGCTGGGCCCGCACCGGCCTTAGTCCTTGGAGCCTGTGGTCCACTTCAGGCCCCAGCCGTAGCTACGGTCACAGTCGACATGGTCCTCGTGGTAGGTGCAGGTCTTGGTCACCTTGATGCTGCCGTCGTCCTGAAAGTCGATCCAGCAGATGGAGGCAAAAGTGCGCTTGTCGTTGCTGGTGCCGAGTTCTACGATGAGCTCTGGACAGCCGGGCGCCTTGACCGACACGACACCGTCCGTGTTGGCCCAGTTGGCGGCACCTTCGTAGATGTAGGTGAAGATCATGATGCGACGAAGGTTCTGGCGCTCGGTCAGGTTCACCCGGACTGTCTCACCTGCACTCACAGCACCGGTTCGGTCGTCGCCCATGTGGTAAATCCAGGGCATCTCGTCGAAGCGGCCCTGCTTGAGCAGACCAGAGTTCAGTGGCTGGACACAGGCCCGGACAGGCTCGTTGGTTCGAGGGTCTAAGACCTTGGTCTCGAAGTACACACCCAAGTCCAGGTCGATGGTGTCATCCCCGCCGAAGAGAGAAGCAAAGAAACCCTTCTTCTCGGTGTCTCCTTGGTTCCAGTTTAGGTTGATGAGCATCTCATCGTTTTGGCCCTTGACCACCTTGGGCTTGATGGCGAATGAGTCGCCCTTTTGTGCAAGGGTGACCTTGGACTGCACCTTTAGGTCCTTGGCGCCGGGAATGGTGTCCCGGAAGGTCGCCAGATCCATCACCATGGAGTCGTTGACGAGCTGCGCGCCCATGAAGCTGGCCTGGAACTTGGCCAGGATGGCCACAGAGCCAACCTTGGAGGAGTCCAGTTTGATGGTGTGCGTCTCGCCCTTGTCAGTGACCACTTCGACGTGGGCGTCGTAGTCGCTGAATACCTTGCTGGCGCTGCCCTGGGCATCGGTGAAGTTCAGTGCGCAGATGAACAGCTCTTCGATGTCGTCCAGCTTTGTGATGCGCAGTTCTTCGCGGTTGTCGCCGCCCTTTGCGCCTACGCCCTCATCGCCGCTTAGCTCCATAAAGGGGAAAGCGTTCAGCTCCCCTAAAGTGCCGCCATTGTAGTTGTCGGAGTAAACCCCACCAATTCGGCCATCGCGGGTCTTGTAGAAGGCCATCAGGTCCAGGTCTACGGCACTGGTCCAGACCAAGCTCACCTTGAGTTGATTGAACGCACCCAATTGTGCGCTGGTACCTTTTTGCTTGAGCTCCACGAGGACTCCGGGGATTGCGAGGGGAGGGTGTCTCTGGCGGTGATTGCCACGCCAGCTCAGAACGGGGAAAGGCTTGAAGCAACCAGGGGCGTCAGCCCGTGACAACGCCCAGGATGTGGGTCATGGAGTTCGCCACATCTCCGGCACCGCTGACCTCGGCCGCGCGGTACAGGATAAAGCCAAGCCATCCCAAGTAGATCGAGAACAGGGCAATGGCCTTGCCCTTGCCAATCTTGTTTCCAATCAGGAACAGGGCCAGCACAACGCCGGTGACGACCAGCAGGCCGATACGTAGCATCTGAACATCCGCCGAGTCGCCGAACTCGGCAGCGAGTTCGATGTTGCCGTAGATCAATCCATACGCGAAGAGGGGCAGGCCCAGCGCCACGCAGATGTCGAAGATGTTTGAGCCCACCGCATTGGCTACTGCATCGTCGTAGTTGCCGTTGAGGGCATCCTTGACGGAGAGCACGGTGTCGGGAACCGAGGTCGCTGCAGCCGCCAAGACAACGGTTGTGAAGTAGAGCGGCACGTTCAGTACATGTGCAGCCTCGACCACGGCCCACGACAGGCCGTAGCAGGCCACGCCGATGATGGTGGTCGCCGAACCCAGAACCACCCAGGCGCGGCCGTTGTTGAAGTCCTTTCCACCAAAGAACAACGCGTTGAAGTCGAAGGTGAGCAGCTGCTTCCACTTGGGTGCCTGCTCCTCGTCTTCGTCGTCATCGTCGTCGTCGTCTTCGTCAGGCTCAGCGCGGCCTGTCTTGAACTGCCACATCAGGAAGCCGAAGTAGAGGACGTAGATGCCCATCAGCACGCCACCCATCCACCAGAACATGACCGAGTCGCCCAGGAAGTAGATCAGCGCAAGCTCAGCCAGGATGAAGAAGACGCCGTCACGGAGAACGGTGGCCTTGTTCAGCTCGATGAAGCTGACCTTTTTATGGGTACCGTCGGACTGCTTGACCCCTATGAACATCACCGCCAGCACACTTACGGCTGGGATGATGACTGCGTTGAACACCGCGCTACCCGCGCAAGTTGCCACACCACCTGAAAATCCGTCTTCGTCCTTGAAGGCGAAGAGCAGGAAAGTCGCCGTCATCAGCTCCGGCAGGGAGCTTCCGATGGCGTTGATGGTCGCCCCCTTCACCCCGGACGGCATGTTTCGGCCCAAGAAGGAGCTTGCATCCTCGAAAGAGTTGCAGGCGAACATGATGACGACGGAGGCTAATACCACCGTCCCGATGGCGAGAGCGAGCATGGAATGCCTTGTATTCCCCCGTTTGGCCGGGGAGTTGGGCTCCGAGGAGCCCGTTGGACCCTAAAGGCTGGAGAGCTCTTCAGGGAGCGCATTGTGAGCAGCGAGGTGAGCCAGCAAGGCCTTCTCGACCTTGTCCACCTGGCCGTCTCCCATGATCTTGCCAATGAGCCACTTGGCCTCGTCCGCGTCGATCTCGCCTGGGGAGGTGTCGTCGTCCAGCAGGTGAGCGCTGATGGCCTTGACGAAGAGCGCAGTCCACTCCGGGACCGCTTCCTTCTTGGCGTCGTTGAGCTCAAAGAGGAAGTCGGCCTCCTCACGGTCAATCGTTCCGTCGTCCCAGATCACGGAAGAGATCTGAGTGACCTCTTCCGCGTCGATGACACCGTCTTCGAGGATGGAGATTTTGAGGGCGTTCAGGTCTTGAGACATGTGGAGAATCCTTAGCGTTTAGCTGTTGATGATTTCGAGCAGCTGCTGAAGGTTGGTGAGACCCTTGAGCGTGCCAGCCTTGGAGGCGTTGGTCAGCTTGGGGCCCACAGCGGTGTTTTCGATGGTAGCGATGACGGCGACGTTTCCAAATGTGCCTGCGTCCAGAGTCACCCTGTGGGTTGAGCCGGTGTCGTCCATGACGGACAGGCTCATGTCGGATTCGGCGAATCGCGCGGGCTTGCCAGCCTGGACCTGGCCATAGTCCCAGCCCAAGAGCCAGAGGTACTTCAGGTCGTCCAGCTTGGTGATGCGGAGCTGCTCTTCGTTGTCGCCGCCGGCGTCGCCCTGGCCTTCGTCACCGGAGAGCTGAATGTAGGGGAACTCATTCAGGTCGCCCAGGTCACCGAAGTAGATCAGACCGTGTGAGCCGTCCTTCTTTTGGAAGCAGGCCGCCAGGTCGAAGTCGGCCGCGGTGGTCCACTTCATGGTAACGAGCAGCTGCTTGAAGCTACCGACGGCGGCAGATGCGCCCTTTTGCTTGAGTTCCATTGAGTCAACTCCCATTTGAGGAAGGGGGGGTAGAGCGTAGATCTAAGCCCGAGCTAGGGCTGAGACCCCCAAAATATGAAAGCTTTCCCTAGCACCGCTAGCGCTGTAGGACAAACCGCGATCGGGAGGGAAGCCCTCAGAACTGCTGCTTTCGCCTCTCTGCGGCCAAGCGTTCCGCTTCTGCCAAGCGCCGCTGACGCGCGCGCCAGGTTAGCGCGAGCGCCATCAACAGTCCAAAGCTCATCGCGCCAGAGAGCAGCATCCAGGTACCATCGCCGACGGGGTTGGGCTGCCGCTTCTTCAACCAGACCTCGGGGTCTTCGCGGCCCAGATCTTTGAGTCTGCTCTTTGTTCGTGCCTCCCAGTCCCAGTCTTGGAGGCGCTCCCGAATGCGGTCTGGGTCCTCCTCTCTCCAGTCTTGGGTCTGGCGCCCTGGGAAGTGCTGGTTGCCGTTGTCCCAGGCGCTCAGGGGCAGCAAGGTGTCCAGGTTGGGGTCGGCCACTGCCACGACGGTCTGTAGGCTGAGTCCCTTGGCCTTCCAGCCGTTCCAGCCCAGCTTCCCGCAGCCGCGCCCGCAGCCGCCGATGCTCCCGGTGCCGTCCACGTGTAGAAAGTCCTGGCCCTCCCAGGTGATGAGTGGAGAGTCGCTCGGGCGCTCTACTTGGGCCAGATCTCCCGTGCCGATAGGGAGCGCCGTGCTCAGGTGTCCGCCGCTGTCGTCTTTGTTTCGCCAGCGCACGTAAAAGGGCGAATAGCCCAGAGCGGTCAGCAGGCTGGCCGTCCAGATCGCACCGTCATCGCAGTCGCCCTGCTCGTCCACCAAGCTCTCGATGGCGTACTTGGGATACTCGGTCCAGCCGGTCTCAGAGTCCAGGTGGTAGTCCAGGGACTGGACCAAGCCGTGGGCGTAGCCGACCTTGACTGCATCGGATGTGATGCCCTGTTCGCGAAAGAAGTCTTCCAAAGCACGGGCCATGGGCTGCATGTCCACGACCGAGGTCTGCGTGAGCTCGCTCGCGGTCGCATGTGGCCCATTCCGCCTGGCCACATACGCATCCACGCTCACACCGACCTCGACCCAGGCCAGCTCTGAGCAGCTCTTTCCGTAGCTGGGGCAGAAGGGCCAGGAGACCACGTGCAGACTGGGATCCCGGCTCTCAACCTGGCCATGGGGCTGGTCGTCGTGGTAGACGGCCGCCATCCGAATGGCATTGGCGTTGGCAGGTAGACTAAGAAGGGCCAGGAGCATCAGAAGTCCTCCCGTGCACGGTCTCGTTTTCGCTGCTCCAAGACCCGCTGTCCATGACTGTGCTGACGCCATAAAAAGGCGCCAATCAGGCCCAACACACTGAGCATTCCGCCGCTGCCTAACCACCAGGCCATGGTCTGGTCGGAGCTGACTGAAGGCTCAGGGGGGGAGGCTGGGACGCTTGGGGGGTGGGGGGCCGGAGCTGCCCTGGGACGTGGTGTCGCCTGAACACCCGGGTCAAAATCCGGAGCGGTGAACTGCGCCAGGGACCAATAGCTCAGGTCCTCTTCGCGGGTGTCTGGGGGGAGGATGGCTGTGGGGTGGACGGTGTAGAGCACGCCCGCTTGGCCAGGCAAGGCAAGGGCCCAGAGTTTGTCTACAGGAGCCTTGCCGCCGCTTCGAATCCCAAAGGCAACGCCCTGGTTCGTGGTGGGGCAGGGGTAGCGCACCAGCTCGGTCTCCAGACCAAACTCCGCCAAGAGTGCCACGCCCAGGCGTGCTGAAGAGAGGGTCTCCGCCCACTGTGGTGCTGCCAGCAGCGCCCAGGGTGGGAGCAGAGTGGGGCCCATTGCGCTGGGACGCTCGTTCTCAAAGCTGCCGTTTTGTACGATGGCCACCAGCTGCGCGATCTGCTCTGGTCCCGATCTTGCCGTGGGAAGGCCTGCCTCCCGGAGCCCCGCCACGATGGCGGCCAGCTGTGCCGGGTCAAGCTGCTCGGCCGGTCCATACTCGGGCAGGTCTGCGGCTATCCAAGCCTCGGGCACCACCACGGAGATGGTCCAGGGTTCTGTACCGGGGGGCAGGACCCGGACAAGCTCCTCCACGGTGTGACCAGGCACGCGTACATTGCGTTCTTGGGTCAAACCTTCGCTCACGCGGACCTCGAAACCGGCTTGGGCCAACGCGGCCCAGAGCATCACAGGCATGCTTCGACCGTCAGGCAGCTCTGGTAACTACGGCGCAGTCGCTCAGCGCTGTCGGCTCCGTGGGGCAGGGACTCGCTGTAGGCCTGAGACCACCGCTCGATGGCCTCTAGACGTTGGGTGGACGTCCACGGGCTGTTCCAGTCGGCGGGGCCGGCGGCGAGCTGGGTGCACATCGACATGAGGTTGGCCAAGTCCCAGTCTTGAGCCTCCACCTGGCTGGGGCGACTCACGCTCCAGAGCCAGATTCGGTAGTCCACCTGGGTGTCTTGGGCGGGGATTGGACCGGCGCCGAATGGGTACATGGTGCAGCGATTCAAGGCCCGGTCCACCAGCTTGGGCTCGCTACTGGGGTGGTAGACCACGTTGGCTGGATGGACCGCCCCGTGCACCTCTTCTTCCGAATCAAGCTCCTCGTACAAGGCCAAGAAGAGCTGGCGGCTGCCCACCGCTCTCTGCCCTGCGACCAGGTCTTCGAAGAGCTTCAGGATGGGCGTGCCTCGCACACGCTGCTGGCGCAGGCACAGGCCATTTCGCTCAAAAGAGTAATGCAGCACAGCGCCCGATGCGTGAGCCTTTTCAGCCAGGGCTAAGCTGCCCCGAGTGCGTTCTACTCCGGCAAAAAATCGTTCGATAACTGGGCTTTGAGGCATGAATCAATCCAATGGAGGAGGCTCGTCCTCGTCCAGTGGGGGGGGCTCCTCATCCAGGGGGGCTGGCCCCATCCGTGCCGTGATCTCATCTACCTGGTCAGCCGCCTTCCATGTCCTGCCAAACTCTTTGGTCCAGACCTTGTGTACCGACCCTGGCGCAGCACACGCCAAGTCAGCGATCTCCTGGGCGCTGAGCACGCCCTTGCGCGTACCATCCACCGCGTAGTGGAAGCTGGCCCCGTTATCGGGCGGGGCGACGACGGCGTTGCTCAGCCCCTCTCGCACGGTCTCCAGCTCGCCGGCGTCCTTCCAGCCTGGCCAGCCGCTCGCAAAGATGCGGTGCCGGGCCTTGGGGGCTTGCTGCACACGGGACAGAATTTGGGTTGCGCTGAGTCCCTGCTCCTTGCCCTGGGGGCCGGCGTACCAGTAGCTCTGGGCGCTCTCTTGGAACTCGGGCACGTCTTGGGGGGGCTTAAAGGCTGACCAGCGAATGGCGAGACGTGGGAAGCGCAGGGTTAGGCGGCCCAGTTCGTCCCGAGACTCGCGCAGCTCTCCGGTGCGGGTGAGGTGCTCGATCTGGCCCCGAACGATGGGAAGGAGTTCCCATTCGTCCACGCGCAGCTCATCGGGTACATCTGGAGAACTTGGCACCGGTAGACCCGATGTTTTGTGAATGGGCTGGGTCCACTTGGCCAGCTCTCCCATGCGTTGAACGCGGCGGGCCAGAAGCTGCTCGGGTGTGGTTCCTTCGGCAGAAGCCTTGCGCAGCCACTCCTTGCGGATCTCGCCGATGGCCAGGTTCTCCAAAGAGCCGGCTGCGCGCACAACGGAAGCTCCGGACTGCTCGCTGATGTTGACCACCGGGTACACGCAGGTGGTCCAGTAGTCGGCCAAGCAGACGAGATCAGCGTGATCTCCTCCGGCGTCCAACAGGTCTTGGATGCGTCGCTCAATGTCCGCAGTCAGGGCCTGGATGAAGGCCCGGTTCGACGCCAGGTTGCGCAACACGGTCGCCTCCACACCCAGCTCTTCCCACGCCACATCCAGCGCAGTGCTGCGGCGGCGGCGGGTAAAGCTGACCCGCACGTCGTCGCCATGACGGCGCCGACGGCTGCAGATCAGACCTAGCATCTGGGCTTGGTGGAAGAGCTTCCACGCCCGCTCGGTCCAGCGCACCTCCTGCTCTTCCATGGGCACCATGTCCTGGAAGGTGTGAAAGTCGGTGTGGATGTGCAGCGCGGAGGGACGAACGGGATCGTAGAGCAGGCGTTCGTAGTGGGATTCCAGTCCGCCAGCGCCGTGAACCTCGCCGATAAAGTAGGCCGCAAAGGCGGACCACTCGGTGAAGAACACCAGTTCGCTGGGGTCGTTGGTGCCTACTTTCTGAGGGCGGAATGGCAGCTTGTGGGGCTGCAGGCCCTTGAATGTGGAGAAGATCTGCTCCACAAAGCGTCCTTCTAAGCTGGAGATGCCCAAGAACGCATCGGCTACAGGCTCCAAGGTGGCCCCACCGGTGGGGTCCTTTGGTGTGGGCTCGATCCAGGGTAGGCCCTTGTCATAGAGCTGCTTGAGCAGGCCGGTCACGTCCGCGTAGGGCATCTGCTCCAGGGCTGCGAGCAGGCTGTAGCGCTCCAAGAATCCAGGCTGGGGCTCGCTGTCCTCGGTGACGAAAGCAGCCGTTCTCCCCGTCTCATCACCCTTGAGAGCGAAGAAGGCCTCCGAGGCCAGCTTGTCGCGAAAGCGATCCCGCTCCCCCGAGAGCTGCGACTCTATATCGGTGAGGGTGTCTAATTTCATGCGCCGCAAGGCCCGACCCAAGAGCAACTCCAGTGCTTCCCGCCGCTGTGCCGCATCGGTTCCCAGGTAGGGCTCCAGCAGCGTCTTTAGGTCGTGGGCAAGTGGCACTTCGATGAACAGGGTGCTGGTGACGGGCTCGGCGAAGTGGTCACGGAACTTTCCGTACCAGCCCTCCAGTTCCTGCATGTGGGCCACGATGGCGTCGATGCGGGTAAGCTGGTCGCGGACGACCCTTCGAATGGCTTCCAGCGCCTCCACGCCCTCGGCGCAGATGTATTCGGTGACTCGGGCACGCCAGTGTCGGACGAAGGCCTGACTGGCCATCTCCAAGGCAGCCCGGTGGTTGTCGGAGCTGGGAAGCAGACCCTTGGATGCTTGGTGGGTGTTGCGTAGCAGGCGCTCCCACTCAGTTTTGGCTTCTTCCGCGTCGCGCTGCTTCTCGGTGCGCATGTGACGCATCCAATCGATGAACAGGGCCTTGTCCCATGGGCGGTCCAGTTCCTCCAAGATCGAGGTGAGGATCTCCCGAACACCGGTGATGCCCACCCCGCGGCGGCGCCGGAAGCTCTCGACCACGTCGGGTAAGCCCTGGCGCACTTGGCGCACATAGGCCTCACGGTTCTTGGAGATCTGTAGAGCCCAGTCGCCTTCGTTGCCGGGGGAGTAGGGGTCGCCAAAGAGCTTTCGGAGGTGGCGGAAATGCTCTTTTGCCAGCTCCTCCGTCGACTTTTCGTGGAACATCTCCTCGGAGAGGGAGTTGAGTTCGTCGCCCAGCTCTTGGATGTGCTCAAAGATGGTGCTGGCGGCGGTGCGTGTGCCCTTTTGTTGAGCCAGGGCGTCGCGCACCTGGTAGACCCGGGAGCGGCTGCCATCTTCGTCCACCAGGGTTCCCTGGTAAAAGCCGGACTCCACCATAAACCGGGTGCGCCAACTGGTGATCACGTCCCCCAGCTGTCCACCGTGACCGGGGTCGAGCAGGCGCACCATCTCAGCAGCCAGGTCGAACTTGGCGTAGTTCAACAGGCGCCAGGAGGGGTAGACCAGCTTGGAGAGACCAAAGCTGACAAAGGCGGTCTTGTACTGTTCGGCGTGGGTCTCCCGAGGCTTGCCGTCGGGGCCTTCGACCACGTAGTCGTAGCCCACAAAGCTGGTCAGGTACTGCTCGCGGTTCACGCGGACGCCTTCCACCCAGGATTTCATTCGGCCGCCGCCAAAGTCCAAGAAGAGTTGCTCGCCGATGACCCGGTAGGCATCGGCGGGGTCGGACATGGACTCGCTCAGGGCGTTGGTGCCTGAGATCAGCACCGTGCGGTTGTAGAGGGGAGCAACGTCCGCGCTGGCCTGGTGGTCCCACTGCACCTGGAAGCGGTGGCTCTGGTAGTGGTTGAGTTCCCGCAGAGCCGCGTAGCCATTGGCTGCCAGTTTGGGGTACTTGGTGTCTGCGCCCTTGTAGACCCCGGGCAAGACGAACAGGCCGTCGAGCTCAAAGTCTCGGCCGGCGAAGCTAGAGCGGATCAGGGCGGCCAGGTCTAAAAACATGCCCGAGCCAGTGCCGCCGGCCAAACCGGCCACCACCACGATGCGAACCTTGCCCTTTTGGATTCGGCCATCATCCAAGTTCTGCGCGGTGACATCCGACCAGCAGCGCTCTAAAGCGGACTGGATGAGCTCGCGGTTCTGGAAGAAAACCAGGCGGGAAAGGGGGCGGATCTGACCGGCGCCCTTGCCCAAGTCAAAGTTGCGCTTGGAGTCCAGTGCCGAGTCGTCCCACCACTCTTTGACGTGGGGGTGGCGTGCCATGTTCTCGAGCACGGCGTTCAGGTTCGCGCTCAGGTTGATGCGCTGGGTCTCATCGAAGGAGACCAAGTCCTCGTATGGGGACTGCTCTTTGGTCGCCTCTGGACGGGCGGACTGCAGGTCGGTGTCCATAGACAGATAGGCCACGCCGGGTAGGTCCACGGTCCCAAAGCGCTCGATCTTCATGCGGCGCAGGTGCTGCAGAGCCTTGGCCCCGGTTCCTCCCAAGCCGATGAGCAAGGTGCGCGGGTAGCGTCCATGCTCGGCGCTCTCCACGTAGTTTTGGAGCGCGTCGCGGTCCTCGGCGGCATTGAAAGACGAGAGCTTGCCACCGGTACGGTACTGACTCATGTTTGGAGCTCCTTAGTTTCGAGTCGCGACGAAGGCGTAGACCAAGTGAATGAGCCAGAGCAAACCCACCACACCGACCCAGATGAGCAGCTTGCCCGGGAAGCAGTTGGTCACCGCGTAGGTCATTCCTACCAGGCCCATGTTGGCCAGAAGAATGGCCAGACTAATGCCTGTATGACGGGCGGAGAGCGGAGACCGACCCTTGTTGATCGCTGCGCGCTCGATGATGCGCGGGAGCAGAAACAGAGCCACGATGCCAGTGAACAGGGTTCCGACGCCGATAAAGATCTGTTGACTGGTGTTGGGGGGGCAACACTGGCCCTCGACGCACGCGGCCTCGGTGGCCTCTTGTGCCCAGGCGGGCATGGACAGCAATAGGGTGGTGAGCATTCTTGAGCGGACTCCAGGGGCGGTAAGTGTAGCAAGCCCTGGGAGTACGGGGCCTTGCTAGGGTCCATTTCGTCCGGAGACAAGTTCCAGAGGACCTGGGCCGGAGCACTCGCCACAGGCAGCTCGTTGGGATGTTTGCTGCGGGACCGCGGGGTTAGTCGGACTCCAACACTTGGACCGCAATCGCTGCCGCTTGCGCCGGGTCCTGTGCCACACCCTCTACAATCTCCGACTGCAAGAAGCTGCGTCGCGCCTCGGGCACCTCTTCACCGTTGGGGCGTCTGGCGATGAGCACCATGGCCTGGCAGCGCTGTATTTGGTAGCCAACCTCCGAAGTCCATGTCACGACCAGGGGACTGCCGGGGTCCAGGTCGCTTGGCACATGCAGCAAGACCGGCACGGCCAGGCCATCGCTCAGGCTGGGCTGCATGCTGGGAAGCTCAAAGCCGGGGTAGGCGACCATCTTTGCCTGGATGTTGGCGCCGTTTAGCCAAGCAGCGACTTCGAGTAGAAGACGCTGAGAATGCTCGACTACATGCAGAATACGGTCGGACTCTTCCTTGGGGCGCCAGGTCCACTTGTCCGGGTCCCAGTATTCGATCTCCCCAAGGCGTAGCTTGTAGTCCATCTCTGGTGCACCGGGTAGGACGTATCCAGGGTAGTAAAAGGCAAAGCCCATCTCTTGTAGGGCCTGGATCTCGAGCAGCATGGAGACGTAGCCCAAGCTGTCCGCGGCGCACTCTGGATCGTAGACCCCCAGGATGCTCTCGGCGCTGTGGTCGCCCACGTCAAACCAAGAGAATGCGACCAATCGTTCACCGTCGAAGATACGGATTTCACGGGTGTCAAAGAGGCTCTGTCCACGGATGCCTCCCAAGACCGCCTCCAAGCGCTCCGCGCGGGTGCCGCTAACCCGGGTGCGGTAGCGGGCGTAGAGCTCTCGCTTCTCACCGTTCAACTCCAGGTTTCCGAGTTCCACCCGATAGCGTCGATGGATGCGGTTGAGCAGTTTTCGCTGGCTCTTTCGCCAGCTGTAGGTGCCCAAATCCAGGCGGATCCAAAGAGCGCTACGGGGGACCCCTTCGAACCAGACGGCCTTGCAGGTGAACAAGGAATCGCCAATTCGAAACCAACCCTGGGCCAGACGATGGTCCAGCTCACTAGGCAGGATGCGATCGGGGCGATGGGATTGGATCAGCATGCTGTTAGTGCACCACTACGGCCGTCTCAAAGCTTCGCCTGACACGCTTGCAGCCGTCCTCTCGGCACATACGAAAGCTGATCTTGCCCTTGGCGGGGTAGTCGCCGATGCGCGCCGCCCGAAAGGGAATCTGGAGTTGGTACTCGGTGCCGTCGGCGGAGACCTGACCATCATCCCGGTCCAGCTTCTTCTGGCCCCACTCCAGGTGCTTGGCAGGCGCCCTCATTTTGACGGATATGGCATGGTCATTATCCAGGGTGTAGCCTTGCTTGGTCTGGATCCTAAGCTCCAGTTGTCCCCGCTCAGCTACCCCTGAGGTTCCACGCCTTGCCGAGATGCTGTAGGTCTCGGTGTCGACGTTGCTGCCGACCAATTCTACCTCTTTGTCTCCTCGTCCCATAGCAGGCGTTGCCAACATGAGAAGGGGGACCAGAAGTAGAGCTTTTTTAAAGGTCACAAGCGCTCCAGGGGAAAGGGTCTACCCGCCTTAATTCGGTCGGACATCACAAAACCCTCCGCGGATGCCGTTGCAGGGCCCTTGGCAGGTATCCTGGATCTCGCCTCTGCGGAAGAAGGTGTCCATCTGTTCCCAGGCGGAGGGCTCCTGACGGCTACAGAAGTGGGTGTCCGTGTCTGGATTCGCAGGCTCGGCGGTAGTGGGCTCGGGGGAAACATCGCTGTAAGACCACTCGATATAGGCCGATTCCGTCGGCAAGGTCACGCTCTCCAACCCCCATACTGTACGGGTCTCTGGTGCCAAGAGCTGGGCCCCAACAGCCCGTGCCAGCCGCTGTCCAGCAAGGGTGCTCACCTGCGCGTCACCCAAGTTGTGCTGGAGAAGCAAGGTGTCGGAATCCTTCAGGA
The DNA here is from genome assembly GCA_905480105.1 of uncultured bacterium. Taxonomy (GTDB): domain Bacteria; phylum Myxococcota_A; class UBA796; order UBA796; family CAJQPC01; genus CAJQPC01. The sequence goes on from CAJQPC010000167.1 coordinate 17,943, forward strand.
TTGGAGTCCAGCCTGCGCTCTCCGCGGGGTCCCACAGGGTCTGGAAGGCTGAGAGGGCCAGCTGCACCGCTCGGGGATCTCCGAGCTCAGCGTTCAAGATGTTCTCAAAGGCGGGAAAGTTGGTGCTGCGGGGGAGCAGCATGGCGAAGGGGGTGCCGCCCACGTTCAGAACGGCCCGGTCCAGCTGCTCGGAGAAGGCGACATAGCCGCCGCCGATCACGGCCCCCATGGAGATGCCCAGAAAGCGTGGATCGCCGGTGGTCAAGGGGGTGCCATCCACCAGCAGCTCGGGGTCTTGGCGCATCGGTCCAGTGGCTGCCCGCAGCAGCAGGTCCTTGTTCACCCAAGACTGATGCGTGCGCTGGGGAATGCTGCCAAAGTCGCCCATGTCTCCACCCATCATCTGCACGATTGGGAGGGTGTCCTGGCGGCTCATGCCCTGCCAGTCGGCGGCGATGAGCACCCAGCCGTATTGGTTGGCCAGTTCACCCAGATAGTCCTTCTCCACTTCGTATCGGTCTTGAAAGAGCCCGTGGCCGTACTGCACAAGCAGGCCATCGCTTGGGTCGTCCAACAATCTGCAGGGGACCCGCACCACAAAGGGAATTTCCTGGGTGGCTTGAATCACCGGCTGACCGTCTTGTAGGACGAGAAATGCGGGTGCCTCCTCGGAGTCCACGAAGCGCGGCACGCTCAGGGTGCCTTCCAGGTGCTTGCCGATGGTGCCGGTTTCACAGTCCAAGGTCTCAATGTCGGTCCAGGTCCAAGATGCCCCGTGTTCGTCCTGCCAGGCCTGAGACAGGTCCCGCATGCTTAGGGCGGTCTCCGTTGTGTTCTCGTTGGACGCGGTGCGAAAGTGCCAGGCCAGCTGGAGGCTGCTCCTTGGGACACCGGCGGCCTCTAAGCTTGGAAAGATTTCATCTTCGTACTGGCCTCGACGACCTTCGATGTCCCAAGTGTCTGCCCGGGTATTGTCTCGAAGCTGCAGGAAGGATTCGCTTGGGTCAACGGTGCTTCCGTTCTCCCTCTTCAGACCCTGTAGACCCACCGCGTACCAGGTTCCTGGGGTAAGTCCAGAGGTGGGGTGAATGACCAGAGTGGGATTGTCGTCTACGGAGAGCTCCGCGCGCACAGGGACCCGCTCGCCGGTATCCAGGTCCACCACGACCACCGTCGAACCTTCCGCGAGCGAGGCCCCGCCATTGATGGGCAGCCCCTCAGCGCTCAGGTCGTCGAACCACGCCAGCATGGGGGCCTGGATGGAGAAGCCGTCCCGTTGGTTCCACGCGCTGGGGTCCACGGTGGGGCCGTCTTCGTGGGGGGGCAGGGTCTCGGCGCCCAGATCCAGGCGCCACCCGCCGTCTAAGGTTTCGATATGCTGGGCCGAGGGCCAGGGCAGACCGCAGACTTCTGGGACCAGAGGGTCGCAGTCGCTGTAGGGGACCTCCTTGGAAGCACAAGCGAGCAGAAGGAGAGGCATCATGGTCGTAGCTTAGCCGACTGTTGGCCCGCTGGGGCTGCGCGGTCCGCATGGGTAATGTCCGAACTCAGGTTTCTTCGAATTGGCCGGTCTGAATCACCGTCGCCCACGTCGAGGTTCTGCTTAGATCCAGACCGTCGCGGTCTTTTATAGGGCTTGCTGTACCGCTGCCTTTGCAAGAGCACATGCCAAAGGGCTCAGTGGGATGTGCGCAGGCCACACCGCCGGTGTAGAGGCTGTCGGGAGCCAAGCCATGACGTGGACGCGAGTGACCCTAATGGAGCGCATCGAGCTGGCCCCAGGCCTGGCGCGCTTCCGGCTCTCTGGTCATCGGCCGGAGTTCAAGCCTGGGCAGTTTGTGCAGCTGGCGCTGGATCTAAACGGGGAGCGGGTGGGGCGGCCTTACAGCCTCTGCTCAGCACCTGGAGCCGACCTGGAGACCCTCATCGTTCGGGTTCAGGGTGGGGCTCTGACCCCCGCGCTCTTTGAGTTGGCCCAAGGCGCGCCCCTGTGGGTGCACACTGCTGCGAGCGGGAACTTCACCTTGGATCGGGTGCGCGATGCGCCGAGTCTCTGGCTGCTCTCCACCGGAACCGGGATCGCGCCTTTCATGAGCATGGTCCGCGAGGGCTCGTTCAATCGCTTTGCCAAGGTCGTTTTTGTGCACGGGGTGAGGAAACTCGCCCACCTGGCCTATCGGCGTGAGATCGAGGAGCGGGGCTTTGTACACCTGCCGGTGGTCTCTCGAGAGCAGTGCGAGGGGCTGCTACATGGACGCATTCCGGATCACTTGGACAACGGCGCCTTAGAAAAGAGGGCCGGGGCCGCACTGGATGGGAATGCTCAGGTCCTGCTCTGTGGAAACCCGGCGATGATCACCCAGGTCTATGGTCAGCTTATCGATCGCGGTCTGACAAAAAACCGGCCCAGAAGGCCGGGAAACATCACATTCGAAGCCTACTGGTAGGAAAGAAAAATGCTCTGGTTTGTCCTTGCTTGCGCCACCAAGGTGGTTCCCGTTCCCCAACTGCAGATGGGTTCCCCTGCCCCCAAGACCCAGGCGCCCACCGGAGAGAGCTCGCCCAGCACCTTCGGCAACCTGGATTGCGGACTGACGGTCGGGTTTCAGAAGGTCGATGAGCGCTACGTGGACGCTCTCCGCACGCCCGAGGGGGCTGTGATTGTGGCCACGGAAGCGGTCAAGGGCTCGTACGAGGCCACCTTGGCCTTCTCTCTCCAGGACCAGGGCATTGACTGGCACAGCATCCTGGGCGCAGGCAGCGACGAGGACACCCCGGCGAGCTTAAGTCAGGTCGCGGACGGCTACATCATTGGTGGAACGACCTGGTCCCACGGCGCGGGAATGAGCGATGGTTGGATCACCAAGCTGGACACCAGCGGCAAGGTGAAGTGGCAGCGAACCTATGGTCTCTACGACCGGGATCTGGGCTTGGGCTTTGCACCTATCGGTGACGGTGGGTTGTTTGTCACCAACGTGCCCGATTACGGATTGGTCGTGCAACAACTCGACGAGCTCGGCGGCGAGACCGCTCAGGTCGGCTTGGTGGGTGCATACAAGGGCATGGCAATGGCGCCACTCAGCGATGGGGCGCTAATCTTTGGCGGGGTCGAGAAGGACGGGGGCGTCTCAGGGCGGATCTTGCGCTTGGACGGATCTGGGAACACGAGCTGGAAACTTGATTTGGGAGCAGACAGTTCGGTCACCTACGCCATGCCCAATGGCTCGATGGGCTTTGTGGCGGCCGTGGCAGGGGCAACTCCTCGCTTGTCCTTTGTGGACGCCAGCGGCACCCTGACCAACAGCGCTCTGCTCCCTCCGGAGTTGGAAGGACTTTCCATCGTAGGGGGTGTGCGCAGCGCGCTCGGACCGCTGTGGGTTGGCCAAGCCGAAGACGGCAGCCGCGCGGTGCAAATGAACGACGAGGGTGACGTGGTGTGGAGCCAAACCCTGGCTCAGATCGCCATCCAGGATGCACTTCCTTCTGGGGACAAGATGCTCTTTCTGGGCAACGGCCAGGGCGCCAGCAGCCAGGACTTCTTTGGGATCTACCTGGACGCTGGAACCGGCGCGAATGTGTGTGTGCCGGAAACAGTGATCGAGCAGGCAGTCGACGGAGAGCCGGTTGATGTTGATGGGGAGCCGGTCGACGGTGAGTCCGGTGAGGGCGGGTCTCTCGGCGAGCCGAATGCAGAGATGGAAGGAGAAGCAACGCCGGCAGAAGCGGTGGCGCCAACCGCTCCAGAACCGGTCTCCGAGAAGGCAGCTCCCGAAGAGTGACCCTTCAGGGTGACTCTGCGGGTGACGTGACGATTGGACGTTGTGGCTCTCCGAGGACTTGCGGAGGGCCTCAGGGCTCGGATATCTGAGCGGCATAGCTCCAGGACATTCCCCATGTGTAGCCCGCTGATACTACTCGCCCAGCTCTTCTCCACAGCCCAGGCGGCCGCCATTGTGGTTGCGGTAGAGGACGGGGGCAGTAGCGGCACCAGTGCCGAGCTGGCAGCCCAACTCAACGACGACACCTACTTCGACTTTACGGCGACCGTGGTGACCGCAGGGGACATCGATACCGCCACGGAGCTGGCGGCCTACGATGTCGTGATCTTGGGGGACTCTGGATACAACGAAACGGACTGGACCTCGACCATGGCCGCCGCCTTGGACACTTGGAACAACGCTGGTTTGGGCGGCGTGGTGAGTGTTGGTTGGGTGGACTGGGTCACTGGACCTGGGGCCACGGTGCTCACCAGCATCGACAACGTCCAGCCCATCGATAGCTACAGCTATGGCTACAGTTATTGCAGCGGCACGACCAGTTATTCAACGCTCTCTACCCATGACATCACCACTGGGGTGGCGACCACGCTCTACTCGGGCGCCAACAACATCGAGGGCAGCCCCAGCGCCTCGGACTCCACCAATGGCACGGTCATCGGCGTGGGTAGCTGCGGCGACAACACGGTTGTGGTGGGTGAATACGGGTCGGGCCGCCATGTGTACTTGGGCTACCTGTACATGGCCGCCTCAGGCTACGCGAACACCAGCCTGCGGGCTGGCGACTGGGACCGACTCTTGGAGCAAGCGGTCGCCTGGAGCGTGGATGCCCTAGACAGCGACGGCGACGGCGTCGTGAACTCCGACGACAACTGTCCAAGCATCTCCAACCCGCTGCAGACGGACACAGACGGCGACGATGTAGGGGACGACTGCGATGTCTGCGAGGGCGACGACGCCACTGGGGATGCGGACGGGGACCTGTACTGCGCGGATGAGGACTGCGACGACGGCGACGACAGTGTTTACCCTGCCGCCACCGAGCTCTGCGATGGTCAGCTCAATGACTGCGATGGCCTGCTCGGCGTGGACGAGGTCGACGTGGACCTGGATGGCTATGTGATCTGCGCCCTGGATACCGACGGCTGGGACGGCACCGGCGTGGTCGTGGGCGGGGATGACTGTGATGATGGGGACGACACCGTCTACCCAAGCGCGTCCGAGGTCTGTGACGGTCAGCTCAACGACTGTGATGGCATCATCGGAAGCGACGAGGTCGATGCGGACCTGGACGGCTACGCCGTCTGTGCGCTGGACTCCAACGGCTGGGATGGCACCGGTGTGGTCGTGGGCGGGGACGACTGTGATGATGGGGACGCCACCATCTATCCAAGCGCGTCCGAAATCTGTGACGGTCAGCTCAACGACTGTGACGGCACCATCGGCAGCGACGAGGTCGATGCGGACCTGGATGGCTATGCTATCTGCGCGCTGGACTCCGGCGGCTGGGATGGCTCCGGGACGGTGCTTGGTGGCGATGACTGCGACGACACAGATGGCAGTATCTACCCCAGTGCCCCGGAACTCTGTGACGGTCAGCTCAACGACTGTGACGGCAGCATTGGCAGCGGCGAGGTGGACACCGACGCCGACAGCTACGTAGTTTGCACCTTGGACAGCGCCGGCTGGGACGGTTCCGGCAGCATACTGGGCGGGGATGACTGCAACGACAGCGACAGCAGTGTCTACCCGGGGGCCTCGGAGATCTGTGATGGCCAAGACAACGACTGCGACGGCAGCATCACCGTTTTAGAGAGCGACCTGGACGGCGATGGCTATGTCAGCTGTTCCTTAGACAGCAGCGGCTGGGACGGTAGCAGCACGGTCGTTGGCGGTTCGGATTGTTTGGACAGTGACGCGACGGTCTACCCCAGTGCCTCAGAGCTGTGTGACGGACAGGACAACGACTGCGACGGCAGCTTGCCGCTGCTTGAGTCCGACCAAGACAGCGACGGGTACGTGGCCTGCCTGTTTGATGCTGGCGGATGGGACGGCGACGGCGGCGTGGCCGGGGACGAAGACTGTGAGGACCTGGACCCCAACATCTATCCAGGTGCCGTCGAGAGCCCCTACGACGGGGTAGACCAGGACTGCGATGGCAGTGACCTGTGTGATGTGGATGGGGATGGCTTCACGGCCATTGAGTGCGAGGGTGGCGATGATTGCGATGACTCCGATTCGGCCATCAACGTGGACGCTGAGGAGATCTGGTACGACGATGTCGACCAGGACTGCCTGGGCGACTCTGACTTTGACCTGGATGGAGACGGCTTTGACTCGGCCACTTACGGCGGTGAAGACTGTGACGACGCCGAAGCCGACACCTACCCTGGCGCCCCTGACGAGCCCGGCGATGGTGTGATCAACGACTGCGACGACTCCGATGAGTACGACGCGGACGGAGACGGGTTTGACGGCGTTGAGTACGGTGGCGACGACTGCGACGACAACAACGGCCAGGTGAATCCGGAGGCGGAGGAGGTCTGGTACGACGGCGTGGACCAGGACTGTGATGGGGTGGACGACGACCAAGACGGCGATGGCTACTCCGTGGACGAGGACTGCGATGACCAGGACGTCGAGCTCTACCCAGGCGCTCCGGGCGTTGACGAGAACTGCGAGTCGTTGGACGACACGGGCTTAGGCCAAGAAGGCAGCTACGGTGGTGGCAGCTGCGAGTGCTCCACCTCGGCCAAGGGGTCGCCGCTCACGGCGGGTCTGTTCGCCCTGGCCTTTGGGCTCTTGATTCGGCGCCGTCGGGACTGAGGGTTTGGGTGGCTCCGCGCGAACGAGTCGTCGAAGGGTTGAATGGGCCGCCTACACCACACCCGTTGTTGCTTGTCCGACCCCCTGAGTGATGCGGAGGGGTGTCAGTCGCGTGTGGTCACTTTCGATGAATCAGGGCGTATAGCGGTACACTGTCTGCATGTTGACGTTTTGCTTTCTCGCTTGTCTGACCCCTATGCCCATTGATCAGACCCCTGAGGATAGGGATGGCGATGGCGTTCCGGTTCTCGTGGACTGCGACGACAACAATCCAGACCGCTTTCCGGGCAATTCAGAGGTCTGCGATGGCGCTGACCAGGACTGCGATGACGCCATCGACGAGGGCACTCTCCTGGAAGGGTACCTGGATCAGGATGGAGATGGGGTGGGCGCCGGAGATGGACTCCAAGTCTGTAATGTCCTTGACCAAGGTTTGGTCTACGACGGCAATGACTGCGATGACGGGGACTCGTCTACGTATCCCGGCGCCGAAGAGCTCTGCGATGAGGTGAACAACGACTGCGACGAGCGTGTGGACGAGGGCGTATCGTACAAGGTTTTTTACGAAGACTCGGACGGAGATGGCTACGGAAATGACGATGTTCAGCTGGAACACTGTGGCGAGCCTCCCAGCGGCTATGTGGGAAACAACCAGGACTGCGATGACTCTGAGCGCAAGGTCAATCCTGGAGTCGAAGAGCTCTGTGACGGGCTGGACCAAGACTG
>CAJQPC010000168.1 GCA_905480105.1 uncultured bacterium
CCGAGTGACCACGACCCAGGTGCGTTTTCGGGTGCTCACGGAGCAAGAGATTCACGGCTACGTCGCGACGGGTGAGCCCATGGACAAGGCTGGCGCCTATGGCATTCAGGGCATCGGTGGCTTTATGGTGCACAGCATCCAGGGCAGCTACAGCAATGTGGTGGGGCTGCCCCTCTGTCAGGTCTTGGCTGATTTGGCTGAACTTGGGGCCCCGGCTCCCTTTCACACTTTGGAGTCATCGTGAGCATTGCTGAGTCCATCGTCCAGGTCCAGGCCCAGATCCGTGCTGCAGAAGCGGCCTCAGGTCGAGCCCCCAACAGTGCCACGCTGATCGCGGTCTCCAAGACCAAGCCGGTCTCAGACATTCAGCAGGCGGTGGACGCCGGGCAGATTTGCTTTGGTGAGAACTACGCCCAAGAATTTCGGGACAAGGCCAAGGAGCTGGAAGGAGTGCAGGTAGGCGGCCAGGGCCTGGATTGGCATTTCATCGGTAGTCTTCAGCGCAACAAGGTCAAGTACGTTGTGAACCGGGCCAGCTTGATCCACTCGGTGGACTCCCAGCGTCTTGGACAAGCCATCAGCGACCGGGCCAATGGGCGCCAGGGTGTTCTGGTCAGCGTCAATATGGGTGGAGAGGGCACCAAGTCAGGTATTCCCATTGACCAGGCCTTGGAGCTTTGCAAGGAGCTAACGCTCATGCCAGGTCTCGACCTACGGGGACTGATGTGCATCCCACCGCCAGAACCAGGACGCTGGTTTGAAGACTTGGCCGAACTTGCAGCAGAAGGCCAGCGCCAAGGGTTGCCGCTCACCGAGCTGTCCATGGGCATGAGCGCGGACTTTGAGCAGGCCATCGCTTTGGGGGCCCGGTGGGTGCGGGTGGGCAGTCGTCTGTTTGGTGCTCGGGGCTGAGCGCGAAGAGAATCCGGGCTAAAAGCGGAAGATGATGCGCTGAGCTTGGCCCGAGTCCACGCGGATGGTCCGTACTTGGGTTTTCTTACCCGGGGCCACCGCCTTGAAGGTGTGTTCCCCAGGCGGCAGTTCGACGCGCTCCAAGGGGGTCTGTCCCAGATTCTTGCCGTTCATAAAGATCACGGCGCGGGGCTCGGCTCGGATGTTGAGAAAGCCTGGCTCGATGGCCATTGAGCCGGCCGCAGTCTCTTGGGTCGGGAGCTTGCCTGGCAGGCGAGAACCCAGAGAGGGCGGATCTTTGGGCGGTGTCTTCACCACCTCTGGCGCTTCGGGTACTGGAATGGGTTCCGGAATGGGCGCTGGAATGGGCTCGGGCAGCTCTTCTGGCATTGGCTCCACGACGGGGGGGACCATCACCTGAGGCTCCGGCTCTAAGACTGGGATGGGCTGGGAGAGCAGGGCAAAGGCCGCGATGATGCAGAGGACCACCAAGCCCACGCCTCCTCCCACTATGGCGGCTCTCCCCCGCTTTCTTGCCTCGCGCTCTCGGCGGGTCTTACCCAGTAAGCTCGGCGGCTCTGGCATGGGCCTGGGGGGCAGTGTTGCCACCTTGCCTTGTTGGCTGTTTTCGTCATCGATACGCTCTTCCCACCAAGCCTGATTCCGGCGCGCCTCGCTGGGGGGCGCTGGTCGGCCGAACAGCTCTTCCTCCTGGGTTGTCCAAACCCCGGCGTCTTCGACCAGTGTGTGGGGGCTGGCCAGGTGCGTAAACCCATGGTTGGCCTTTTCGTCGCGAACGATGACCCCGCGCGGAAGCTGGTCTAAATCGGCCAGCTCAGAGGGCGGCTCGCCCAGATCCTCCTCGTAGGAATCTCGGTGGGCCGTGATGCCGACTGCTGGTGTCTGGTCGGTGTGTGGGGCCTCCCAGTCGCTGTTGCCGGTCTCCTGTCGATCGAAGCTGTCAAAGTCATATGGGTCTGCGGAGTTCTCGTCTTCCGGGACCAGGTCCATCAGGCCGGTACCAAGGTTCTCAGCGGGCTCCTGAAGCAGATCAAAGCTGCCGTCCTCTTCTTCCCAAGACACAGGGCCCAAGCCTCGTTCGGAGACCTTCGGCAAGGTGATCCGCCCGCGAGGGTCGTTGTTCAGGGAGGGGGGCTCCGGTGTTGGCTCCGGTGTTGGCTCCGGTTTTGACGCTGGCCGCGGAGGAGGAACGGAGAGATTCTCGTCCTGGGATTTGGACTTGGCTATGCGCAGCCGCATGCTGGCTGGAATGGGGGAGAGAGTGGGCTCAGCGGGGCTGCTGGGCTGCTCCGAGAGTGAAATTCCCGCGGGCCGGGGTGGCCTTGGAGCGGGCTCCGAAACCTGGACATCCGGGAAGTCCGGCACCTCCACCGAGGACAGGGCCGCCGTCGCGCTCGGCACCGTTGGAGCCGGTGGTGGTGTGACCACTGCGGGTGGTTTGGCGGGCTGGGGAGCCTGTACGACCGGCTTGGCCGTGGTTTTGCGCTTGGGCCGAGGCAGGGGCCCCATGCCACCCAAGAGAGGGTCAGCTGGGCTGGAGAAGAGTCCAGGCGGCCGGTTGGTGCGCGTGGGTGATTTGTTGTTGTCCTCAGCCATTCACATTCAGCCTACCGCTGCCTGCAGCAGCGCGTTGACTGGGCCTGGAGGCTCACCGCCTTCTGCCAAGTCTGCTGCCACGTACTCTTTGCCTTCTCGGATGGCGACCTGGACCCCGAGTTCGCTATTCCAGGAGCGCAGCACGCCCTGAGAGACCAGCTCGCGGAGTAGGCGCAGCGCAAGCTCACCTTCCTCTTCGCTGAGGCCCCGGGTGCAGTTGTCCAAGCGGGTGCCAGACTGGCCTACAATGCCTCGGCTCACCAGTTGGTGTGCGATGTCCATGAGCAGGCCCTGCGGTGTTGGCCCGTTGATTCGGCCTGCGGGAAACCAGACCTGGAGGCGAATCGCCTCGCGCAAAGGGTCGAGCTGAGTCTCTGAAAAGCGCAGGTCAATCGGCAGGCGCTTTAGATTGACGAGGGCGCGTACCAGCTCGAATGGGTGGATCTGCAGCTTCGCCGACGCCTGGGCCACGCCCATGGGCTGGAGGTTGTTCAGAGAGTTGGACATCAGGACTCCGAGTCCGGGAGCTGGGCGTTGAGAGTTACGTCGATGTTCCTGGACTCCTGGCTATCTGCCGGATGGGTCACGCCGAGCTCACCCCTTAGGTTTCCATCGCTCTCAGGTGGAGACAGGACGCTGGGCGGTAGCCAGAGAGGGTAGATCTCGATTTTGGCTGCTCCAAAGTCGGGTGCGTCGGCGCATAGGCCCAAGAGAGCGGTGGCTGTCTCCTGAAGGTCGCCTTCCAGTTCATGGTCCGCCAGCCAGAGCTGTATAGTCAGGTTTCCGTCCACGCTTGTGAAGGTGATGGGGGCGTCTGGGGCTCCCAAGCGGCGCGCCAGTTCACTGGCGGCAGCCACCACCCGGTAGGCCAGCTGGCTGCTCAGATCGTCCGGCCGCTCCGCCCAGTCGTAGTAGAGCTCGGAGTCTACCGGCAGCACCAACGCCAGAGCCTGAGCTCGGCCCACTGCGGGATCGACAGAGGCAACCAGGCTGACCGCTTGTGTGTGGATCTCCAGGGGCCGCGCCGCTCCCTCTAGTAGTTCGAGGATGGGCCGCAGCCGCCGTTTTACCGCGCTGTGATGCTCTTGAATGGCCTTGCGGTAGCTGGGGGGCAACTTGGAGAGGCCCTCCTCCACCTTGGCAAAGCCCTCGTACTCGCGAACCACTTCGGCCAGCTCGGGATCGTCGAGCATGGCCTGGGCGCGGCGCCGGTCTGTCTCGGACTGTTCCAGCAGCTTCCCTGCGCGCTCTTGTAGCAGGTGACGGTCCGCCCGGAGGCTGTCCATCAGGGCCTGATGTGAGCGCAAGATCTCCTTTTGATCCAGGTCTGCGGTACGAAGTCTGATCTGCTCACGCAGTCCTTCCAAGGAAGCGGTCTGCTTCCGTAGTTCAGCGATGGCGTCTCGGAGGCGAAGCTCTTCGGCGTCGACCTCGGCCAGCTGTGTTGCTGCCTGCTCCTCCTGGGTCTCGCGCCATGTGGAGACGGATTTCAGAGCAGCCAGTAGGCCAGGGGTGGATGGCTGAAGCGGGTCCATCATTGAGACTCCGCACAGGCAGTCCAGAGACCGGCACCGTTCTCGATGGCCAGTTCTTGGGCATTCCGTAAGGTTTCCTCGTAGCGGAGGCCCTCGATAAATTCACTCTCTGCGATCAACGTTGCATATCCATTGACGAGGACTTCTTGGTTTAGATGGAGCTTGTCC
>CAJQPC010000169.1 GCA_905480105.1 uncultured bacterium
CTCATCATCGCGACGCTGGCCGTGCATTTCTCTAAACAAGATTGCATGGTCAGCGGAGTGGACCACCGCAGCTTGACGGAGTGGATTCCTAGTGCACTAGAGCAAGCAGGATGCAGTCCCCCATCGACCGAAGTTCGGCCCGGCCGGGTCAGCCCACGCCCCTAATTCGGACTACTCCTGCGCCAGATACTCGTCGACGACCCCACGGATCTCAGGGTCGGAGGCCGCGATGTCTCGAGCAAAAATCCTCATGTCACGGCCAATGACCATGATCTGAGGGAAGGTGTTGTTCGGAACAGCCCCCAGGTACCAATCCTTGTCATCGGAGACCACTGGCGCGGTAATGCCAAAGCTATCGGTCCAGAAATTGAGCTGAGGCACAGTGGGGGGCTCCCCATCCAGGTTCTGGGGCAAGACCGTCAGATACATGAGATCATTGTCCTGGTAGTGCTTCCAAGTCTCGTCAACTTCCTCGGCCAGATCTTGGCAAGGCGCACACCACATGGTGCTGATGTCCAAGATCACAACCTGGCCGTAAAACTGCCAGAGAGAGAATTCATCTCCATTCTGATCGATTGCGACCAGCTCGGGAACAACTTGTCCCACCGAGAAGCCTTCTCCCTTGAACTCTTCTGGAAGCTGATCTGTCGCCGGCCAGTTGTTCTCAGGTGCCTGCCAAACCGTCCCCTCGGCGGAATAGAGCTGGGGCGCACAGGCCAGGGCGAGTAGTAGAATCATGTACCCATTTTAGGCCATCCAGCATCTGCCTGCTGAAAATTCTGAGCCTTAGGAGACCAAGTGTCCGACAAGCTGACCCGCAGCGCCATCATCGAGCGCTTCCACTCTTACGGTTGCCCCCCCGAACGAAACCGTATCGGAGCCGAGTTTGAGAGGATCTTACTCCGAAAAGACGGTTCCCCTGTCGGCTATCACGACGTGCATGGAATTCGTTGGGTACTGGAGCAACTTGCTGAACGCTTCGCGTGGACGCCAAAGTTTGAGGGAGAGTTCCCCATCGCGCTCTACCGCGATGGAGCCAGTACGACTCTGGAGCCTGGCGGTCAGGTGGAGCTCTCTGGTGCCCCCTTTGCGACCATGGGAGAGGTCCGCGATGAGGCGAGCCAAAGCTTCAGCGAGATCAAGGCAATAATCGAAGGCCATGACCTGGCCTTGGTGGCCTTGGGGCTCAGCCCCTACGTGCCCATGTCAGAGATTCCCTGGGTTCCCAAGGGACGCTACCGCGTGATGCGCGAGTACCTGCCCAAGTACGGGGACATGGCTCACGTCATGATGAAAGGCACCAGCTCCTTCCAGGCCAACTTCGACTTTGAGAACGAGGCAGACTGCGGTCTAAAGATGCGGGTCCTGTCGGGTCTTGGCCCCATGACCACTGCCCTGTTCGCCAACAGCCCCATTTGGGCCGGCAAGCCTTCGGGCTACCTGTCCACCCGAGGACTGGCGTGGACACGCACGGACCCAGCAAGAACTGGATTTCCAGCAGCCTTGCTCGGCAACTGGAGCTTCGAGAAGTGGGTGGACTACCTGCTTCAAGTCCCCATGATGTTCATCCAGATCCAGGGCCAGTGGCACGACGCGAAGGGAAAAAGCTTCGCCGACTGGATCGACCATGGCATCGACGGTGTGTACCCCAACTGGTCGGACTGGGAACTTCACGAGACCAGCGTCTTCCCAGAAGTCCGCGTCAAGAGCATCATCGAAGTGCGCGGCGCCGACGCGGTACCTCTGCCCCTGGCCCTGGCCGGAATCAGCTTCTGGACAGGCTTTCTCTACGACCCCGCAGCACTGGCCGAGGCCGACGCACTGGTCGCTGAGCTGGGCCAAGCCACCCCAGAACGCTTCTTGGCTGCTTGTCAGAAGGGGCTACAGGCCAAGGTCGGTGGTCGGAGGATGTCCGACTGGGCACAGGATTTGGTCGGTATCTCCGCCCGCGGACTGTCCAGGTCTCGCCCGACCGAGCGCGCCATACTCGAGCCCATCGAGGCCCTGGTAGCCCACGGCCACTCCCCCGGTGAAGCGGTCCTCCGCATCTGGAATGAGAGCGAGTCCGGAGCCAAGCGTCCTTGCTTCCTGAAGCGCGTCCTGTACTGACCCCATCGATCTGTCATCTCCGAGCAGACTCTTTAGACCGGTCAGCAGCTCTTTGGGCCCTTCTATTGGGCTTGGAAGCCTTAGCTCTGACGGGCGAGCTGTCGAGCACGCTCAAAGAGCATGATCCCAGCCGTGACAGAGACATTGAGTGACTCGAGCTCTCCCTGCAGGGGCACGCCCACGATCGCATCGCAGCGATTCCGCAGCGTAGAACTCAGTCCCTTGGACTCCCCACCCAAGACCAGCGCAGTTGGGATGGTCCAGTCTAAGTCCCAATGGGACACGCCTCCCATGTCGGCGCCCACGATACGCAAGCCCGCCTTGTGGCAGATTTTTAGAGCGCTAGAAAGCCCCTCTCGAACCAGTGGCACCGCTTCGGCCCCGCCCATGCTCACCCGATGAACCACTGGTGACAGACCCTTGCCACGCTTGGTGGGGACCACTACGCCGTGCACTCCAGCCCCCAGAGCGGAACGAAGAATGGCGCCCAGGTTGTGTTCATAGGAGATCTCGTCGGCAAGAACCAAGAAGGGCACCTCGCCCCGGGCATAGACCTGATCCAGTAGCTGCTGAACCGTCATCTCTGGGAGTTGATCGGCATGAGCGATCACACCATTATGGACTTCCCCTGCAGCCATTCGGTCTAAGTGTTCTCGGTTGACCCGCTCAATGCGCACACCAGCCTGCTCGCACAGGGAGACCAACCTCCGGACCTTGTCATCCTGGCGGGCACGCTCATCAAGCCACACTTTTCGCACGGCACGGCGCTTGCGCAGCAGCGCTTCGATGACTGGGTTGCGCCCCTCGAGTTGCTCCAAGCCATTGTCCAGGCTGGGCCGCTTGGCTGGCCGGTACTCCCCCCTTGCAGACCGTTTGTCCCACTTGGAACCGGAACGGGCAGGAGAAGGCGACTGGGTATGGGCTTGGGGCTTACTTGAGGCCTTCGCTTCAGCCTTTGCACCAAACTTGGGCCCCTTGTTGGGACTCGTTTTGCTGGGCCCAGCTTTCTTGGACCCAGTCTTCTTCGAGCCTGAGCGCTGGCTGGGCCGCTGTGACGGACGCTTAGGGCCCGCTTTGCCCGAGGGATGACGACCACGAGACATTAGAGAAGCGTCGCGGCTTGCTCAGCCAACTCGGAGCGCTCGCCCTTCCGGAGTGTCACATGTCCCGCCAGCGGGGAGTTCTTGAAGCGCTCCACGACATAAGTCAGGCCGTTTGAGGTCGCGTCCACATATGGATTGTCAATCTGATTGGGGTCACCTGTGAGGATGATCTTGGTTCCCTCTCCGGCGCGTGTCAGCACCGTCTTGACCTCGTGGGGGGTCAGGTTTTGGGCCTCGTCTACGACAAAGTATTGTCGCGGCATGGAGCGCCCACGGATGTACGTCAGAGGCTCCACCTCGATGATCCCCTGATCGATGAGCGGCTGGTAACGGGGAGCCCCGCCGCGCTTGTCTTCGTCCTGGCCCATAAGGAGCTCAAGATTGTCGAAGATAGGTTTCATCCAGGGGTTCAACTTGTCGCTTAGATCCCCAGGTAGGTAGCCTAAGTCTCTACCCAGCGGGAAGATCGGCCGACTCACAACCAGGCGACGAAATGCGCGGTCGTCCGATACTTTCTTAAGACCACAGGCAATGGCCAAGAGCGTCTTTCCCGTGCCAGCCATGCCGTCAATAGTGACCAGGCTGATGCTGTCGTCTAAGAGTAAATCCAGCGCGAAGAGCTGCTCCTTGTTGCGGGCAAAGATTCCCCAGACCCCCTCCTTGTGGCGCCCCACCAAGCGGAGCTCCTTCTTGACTGCGTCATAGCGACACATGGCTGTCTGACGGGCGTTCACGTCAGACGTCAGCATCACAAACTGGTTCGCATGCAGGCGGTCAGACTCGGCCCAAGCCACTGCGCCCTTGTTGTAGAGCTGGTCCACAACGGCAGCCTCTACCGTATGTTCGATGACTCCCTGGTAGGCCTCCTCCACATTGATGTGGGCGTTTTCGTAGTCCTCTGCGGCAACGCCCAAGGCATCCGCCTTGATGCGCATGTTGGTGTCGCGGGTGACGAGAACGACCTTGCCTTCGTCAGCGTTGTGTAGGTGCAGCACAGTCTGAAGAATCAGGTTGTCGTTGCTGGGCTTACCAAATCCGTGAGGCAAGCGGACCTGGCCATCACCGGCCAACGCAATTCGGAGCGTGCCACCTCCGTCGAGCACCACCCCGTCACTCAATGAACCCTTTGCGCGCAGCTGATCCAGCTTCCTAGACACATAGCGCGCGTTGCGGCCGGTCTCAGAGAGGTCTTTCTTGAAGGTGTCTACCTCCTCGATGACCGTGATGGGAATGACCACGTGGTGCTCGTGGAAGACGAACAGGCAGTTGGGGTCATAGAGCAGAACATTCGTATCGAGCACGAAGGTGCGGGATTGGCCATCGCTGGCGAGGGATTCAAGCAAAGGAGGGTCCGCGGCAGGTAAAAAGGAGGGCTGTCCGCCACGAAGTCTGGCCGAAGGGGCCACGCGGACTCAAGGAATGCTCAGAGTGCGATGGAAGTTTGCACCAGCAGGATCGTCGCTGGCGCGTCGAGAGAACACAAGCACCGGCTCCTCCAACACCAGCTCACCACCATGGTTGGCTCCGGGCGCCACATAGACATGCAGGACCCCACCGCCCAAGGTGCCGCTCGCCTGGGCCACTACATCCACCTGGTTCTCCCCAAGGTGAAGGAATGCCGCCAGATCGATCATCACCGGGGCGCTGCCGCTTTGGTAGTTGCTTACTGCCGTGCCATTCACGGAGATCTCCAGCAAATGGCCATTGGATGCGTTGTCTTCGATCACAAGCCACCACCGCTCAGCGGGCACCGCACCCACAGGCGGCACGGCCAAGACCGTTGGGGGCATATCCGTAGCTGACAGACTGCCCACCACCGCTGGAGCTGAAGCCGCTTGCCCGCCTACAGCCAGGGGCTCGTCCCCAAGAATCGGAGGGTCAGGCCGTGTTTCGAGAGGTGCTGGCGCCACAGATTCGAGTGCGGTCTCAGCAGGAGATGGTGCAGGCCCAGCATTGGCCCCGGCCACCTCCACGATGAGATTCGACGCTGTGATGTAGACGTTGCCGTCCGCGTCAATCGTGATGTCCACGTCTTCGATCTCAAAGTTGCGGAGGCTGTTGGCCTTGACTCCATTGATGTAAACAGAGCCCCCCATCAGCAACGCGCCTAAGAGCCAACTCATCAAGGCTCATCTCCCCCATTGACCCTGACCCGAAGCTCCTTGCCCACTTTGAAAACAGGCAAGACCTTCGAAGAGACCTCGATGGTCTGACTCGTCTTTGGGTTCCGACCCGTGTAGCCATCGTAGTGACGGGTCTTGAAGCTCCCAAAGCCACGAATCTCTATGCGCTCGCCGTCCACAAGAGCCTCACGCATTCCGTCAAAAATCAGGTTGACCACCTCTTCGGCTGTACGCCGAGGGAGATTACGGCTCATGGCGACTTCGTCGATCAGCTCGGACTTGGTCATTTCTACTCCTCAGGCCTGGCCATCTTCGGCCACTTCATCTTTCGCGGGCTCATCGTCAACGGTCGCACTTTCCTGTCCTTCAAAGACCACTCCAGGGGTCGCGGGAGTCAGCCACTTGACCAGCACTGGCTTCACCTTCTCCATGATGAGAATGGACGGGGTCGCAACCACGATCGAAGAGTACGTACCCACGACGATACCGACACACATGGCCAATGCGAAGTTCCGAATGACCGGGCCACCGAGAATCAGCAGGGCGCCAATGCCCAACAGCGTCGTGATCGAGGTTGCAAGGGTACGGCCCAGGGTCTCGTTCAGCGAGTCATTGATGAGCTTTGGTGTCTCGGTACGCCGGTACCGACGCATATTCTCTCGAATCCGGTCGTACACAACGATGGTGTCATTCAGCGAGTACCCAATGATGGTCAGCAAGGCGCCGATCATCGAGAGGTTGACCTCGAGCTGGAGTACTGTGAACAGCCCCAGGGTCAAAGCAACGTCGTGAAGCAAGGCCAGGATTGCACCTGGCGCAAAGACCACATCAAAGCGAAAAGCGATGTAGAGCAGGATGAGACCCAGGGTAGCGCCCATGGCCAGGAGGCCCTGGTTCCGCAGATCTCCACCGACCTTTGGACCCACAGAGTCCAAAGAGCGAACCTTGAACTGTCGTCCGGCAAAGGCCTGCTCGATGTTCGCCTGAATCTTCATGCTCAGGCCCGTGAGTTCCACCTGGAAGGTGTTCTCCTCCGAATAGGGCTTGGCCTTGGCACCTTCGATTCCTTTCAGGGCCTCCCCCACGGTCTCCATGTTCACAGCCACACCGGGCTTGTGCTCGATGATGATTCGCGTGGTGACCTGGGCATCCAGACGGGGGTTCACCACAAAGTCGGCACCGTACAGGTCGGAGAGCGCGGAGAGAACCTCAACCTCGACCTCTTCAGCACCTACCGTGGTGTCACGCACCCGGATGCTGTACTCGTTGTCCGCCTCGGCGTTGATCTGTTGGACGGCGTCGTCCCCCAGACCGAGAGTGGTGAGCGAATTGCGAACCTCTCCGATGTCGATGTCTTCATCGAACTTGATGGTGATCTCGGTCCCGCCGGTGAAATCGATGCCCCAGTTGGGCTGAACCACGACAGTGAGGACGATCGACAACAGAACCAACAAGGCGCTCAGGGATCCGAAGATCTTGCGCTTGCCGATGAAGTTGATGCTGGTCTTGGGCTTGAGAAAGTTCATGTCCGCCTCAGAATGCCAGCCGCGCGGTGGACTTCCTAACCAGGAAGTCCATCAGCGTGCGGGAGACGAAGATCGCCGTGAAGAGCGTAGTCAGAATACCAATGAGCAAGGTGACCGCGAAACCCTTGATAGGGCCCGTGCCGTAGCTATAGAGCACCACACCGGCGATACCGGTTGTGATGTTGGCATCCAGAACGGCAGAGAGCGCATGTGCGTAGCCAGCTTCGACCGCCTTTCGAGGGTTTCGGCCAAGCTTCAGTTCCTCTCGGATGCGCTCGTAGATGATGATGTTGGCGTCCACTGCCATACCGACGGTCAGAGCAATCCCTGCAATGCCAGGCAAGGTCAACGTGGCGTCGAAGAGAGCCAACAGCGCCAGGACGAAGAAGACGTTCAAGCTCAGGCCTACCGTCGCAACCACTCCTGGCTTGCGGTAGTAAAACAGCATGAAGACCACCACCAGCAAGCCGCCAATCACGACGGCTTCCGAGCCCGCGGTGATGGCATCCTCGCCGAGCGAAGCACCGACAACGCGAACCTCGCCGACGGTGATAGGTGCCGGCAATGCGCCGGTACGCAGCACCAGGCTGAGCTTCTGAGAGTCGGCCTGCTTTTGCTCAAAGCCGCCGGTTCCCATGCTGATCTGAGCGCGACCGCCCGTGATTGGCTCGTTGATAACCGGTGCAGACTGTAGCTCTCCGTCCAGTACGATGGCGAAGCGCTTGTCCACGTACTCGGTCGTGACGCGGGCGAAGACCTTGGAGCCCTGTGGCTTAAACTCCAGCGAGACCACCGGCTGGTTGCGCTGATCGAAGGAAGTCTGAGCGTCGTTTACATCGTCGCCCGTAAGGATGACCTCTGAATGCAGAATGTAGGGCTTCGCAAAGCGGTCCCCGCGGTCCAGACCGGCACCGCCGAGCTCAGAGAGCTCTTGGGCGTATTGCCACATCACGACATTTTTCGGCCCAATCTTCGCGTTGTCTTGGAGCCAGTAGTTCAAGAGTTCGTCGTTTACGAATTCCTCGGGGCTCATCTCCACCTGGGCGGACTCGATAGCAGCGTCCAAAGCGGCGGCCTGGAAATCCTCGTCCACCATGAAGAACTCGAGCAATGCGGTCGTGCCGAGCACGTCAACGGCCTGTGAGGCATCGCTTACGCCGGGTAGCTGCACGTTGATGCGGCTGTCCCCCTTTCGCACGATCTGCGGCTCCTTCACGCCCGTCTCGTCCACGCGGCTACGCAGCATCTCAACGGCCTGCTCGATGGCACCCGTCTCGATGTCTCCGCGCGCTGAGTCAGTCAGTGCGAAGCGGTGGACTCCGTCGTCTACACCCTCATAGGTGTAGTCCCTGTATTTGCTCATCACCGCGCTACGGAAGTCGCTCAGCTCCGTCTCGGCCGGCAGGGTCACCAACAGGACTGGCATTCCACGCTCACGACGAATGTCGGAGATGATGATGCCCTCGTCTTCGGAGGTGCCCTTGAGGGGAAGCACGTCACGTGCCACGGCGGACAAAACAGCCTCGTCCAAGTCCACATCAAGGGTCAGGTCGATTCCACCTTGAAGGTCAAGCCCCAGATTCAGCCGTGTAGAGGGCAGTAAGCCCTCCCACCAGGTCTGCTCAACCTCCTCCGCAACGTCGCCAGACTGCATGTCGTTGGCGACCGCAGCCAAGTCTGGACCCCCCAACAGGCTAGCCGCTAGCAACCAGACAGAGAGAAGGAGAGTAAATAAGATGGTGCTCAGGCGCACCCACCAACTACCGCTCACTTGCTGTCCTCCTTGGCTGGCTCACCGAACTTGCCGGAGATCGACTCCTTCTTGATGCGCAGGCGATTCTTGTCCGAGATCTCGAGCACCACAAGGTGGTCCTCGACTGCGGAGATTTTCCCGACAATTCCACCCTCGGTGACCACCTCGTCTCCCTTCTTGAGCGTCGTGATCAGCTCCTCGTGCTCCTTGCGCGCCTTGGACTGCGGACGCCACACGATAAAGTAGAACACCCCCAAGAAGAGCAGAATCAGGGGCGCCTGAGCGAGCAGGCCGCCACCACCCTCTGCTTGCAGAGGCACAGTCGCAAGGACCGTGGTGTTGAGGGCTTCGAGGGTCATGAGGTCTCCTGGGGGTCCCGATAAGGGCCTGACCAGATCAGCGCCTTTTCCCTCAGCGCGAGCAGCGCATCGGGCCCCTGGTCGATGGCGTCGCGGATGCGTGCCATGAGCCGTTGGTAAAAGACGAGGTTGTGAAGAGTGAAGAGACGCGGAGCCAACAGATCCCCCACTTGATGGAGGTGCCGCAGGTAGGCCCGCGAGAAAGTCGCGAGCGGGTAACACGTCGAGCCAGGGTCGACCGGGCGCGGATCGTCCTTGAATCGTGAGTGTTTGATGGCCAAACGGCCATGTTGGGTGAAGAGATAGCCGAAGCGTGCGGTGCGAGACGGGAGCACACAGTCGAACATGTCCACCCCCCCAATGACTGCATCAACAATGTCGATCGGGTAGCCGACGCCCATCAGATAGCGCACCTTGTGCGTCGGCATGTGGGGTGTGGTGGCGCGCACCATGGCCTGCATGCGCTCTTTGCCCTCGCCAACGGACAGCCCGCCCAAGGCGTAGCCATCCAGGTCCAACTCAGCGATCTCTTGAGCGTGCCTGGCGCGGAGTTCCCCGAACATTCCACCTTGAACAATGCCAAACAGGGCTGTGGTGTCGGCCTGCGTCTGCGCTTCTTGACAGCGCTTGAGCCAACGCGTGGTCCGCTTGGTGGCGTTCTCGACGTAGCGCCGGTCCTCGGACACCTTGGGACACTCATCCAGCGGCATAGCGACATCGACTCCAAGAGCCTCCTGGATCTCGACGCAGATCTCGGGGCTCATGAAGCGCCACTCACGGTCGTGGGGTGAGAGAAACTTGACCCCCTTCTCACTCACCTTGGCCTTTTCCCCAAAGGAAAAGACCTGAAAGCCCCCGCTGTCCGTCAGGATGGGTCCATCCCAGCCCATAAATCGATGCAGTCCGCCCAAGGCCTTGACGCGCTGGTGTCCGAAAGTGTCCCAGATATGAAAGGCGTTGCTCAGAATGATGTCGGCCCCAACCGGGTCCTTCAGTTCTGCTGGGTGCAGCCCCTTGACCACTGCCTGCGTTCCAACAGGCATGAAGGCCGGGGTCGGAACCGACCCACTGCGCAGGTGAAGCGTCCCACGGCGGGCGGTCCCGGCGGTGGCTTGAAGCTCAAAACGGGCGGGGGATGGGACAGCGGTACTCAAGAGGACCCGTTGGGTGAGGGATGGATTTGCAGACGGGCCAACGATTCACACGATGCAAGACAGGGACAAGCGCAAATCCCAGTGATCACGAAGATTCGATGTTCAGTTTGCACGGTTCTTGGGCAGCAACAGCATGGCATCGCCGTATGAGTAAAAACGGTAACCGTCGTGCACGGCATGGCTGTAGGCCTCCAATAGACGCTTCCGGCCCACCAACGCCCCCACCAGCATCAACAGGCTGGAGCCAGGGAGGTGAAAGTTCGTGAGCAGGCCATCGATGACCTGAAAGACAAAGCCCGGGCGAATGAACAGACGCGTGCTCCCCTCGCCTGCCTTTACGCCACCCTGGCCATCCGCGCAGCTTTCCAGGGTGCGTGTAGACGTGGTCCCCACCGCGATCACCCGTCCGCCTCGGGCCTTGCAGTCCGCGATGGCCTGGGCGGTTTGCTCGGAGATTCGGTAGCGCTCGGGGTGCAGCTCGCCACGTTCCAAGTCTTCTGGACGCAGGTTGCGGAAGGTTCCTGCTCCCACGTGCAGCGTGACCGCGGCGATCTGCACCCCTTTGTCCTTGAGTCGCTGAATCAAGGCGTCACTCAGATGCAGGCCTGCCGTAGGTGCCGCGATTGCACCGGCTTGGTCGGCGAAGCGGGTCTGATAACGGTGTTTGTCCGATGGCTCCGGCTTGCGCTGGAAGTAGGGAGGAAGTGGGATTTCCCCCACCTGGTCCATGAGTGTCATCGGCTCGGGGCTGCACTGTACCCACCAAGCGCCTCCTTCGGCCTTTCCCTGCAAGGTCAGACTTCCCCCTTCCACATCCAACACCTCTCCCACCTTCAAACGGCGGCTGGGCCGGAGCATTGCCTGCACCGGACCAGGACCTACACCCAGGAGCAGGACTTCGATCGAGCCGCCGCTTGCTCGACGGGCGCGGATACGCGCGTGCAGCACCTTTGTGTCGTTGACAACCAACAGGTCGCCGGGCCTTATGAGCTTGTCCAAGTCCCGAATCTGTCGGTCCTGCCATCCCTCTTCGGGCACCACCAAAAGGCGTCCGCCATCCCTTTTCTCGGGAGGGAAGCGCGCGATGCGGTCTTCGGGCAGCTCAAAGTGCCAGCTGTGCAGGGGCTCAGACACGGTTACAACGCGGTCCCTTTGGAGTGTTCAGCCATGAGCAAGACGTCCCGGACCGTAACCCGCCATCGCAAGGACAAGGCCCCAGCTGCCCAGCCAGCGGCCCCAAACGCCTCTGCTGCGGCCCGACCAGCCGCCCGTCCAGTGGGGACACGTAGCCACGGTACTGCGCGCCCGGATCACCGCCAGCCCAACGGTCAAGAACGCGATCGCACGCGCCAAAATCAGGGTCGCGAGCGCCGCCCAATGCCTCAGGGACCGGCCAAGAACTTGGTGGACGAGCAGGCCCTAAACGATCTTGCCAGCATGGACGCCGACGCCTTTGCGGCTGCCATGGGCGGCGTGATGCAGGGTGAGCGCAAGCGCTTTTCCAACGGTGATCGCGTCTCCGGAAAAGTGGTCGGTGAGTCCGAGCGCTACTGGTTCCTGGATGTTGGCGACAAAGCCGAGGCAGTTTTCTCCAAGGAGGAGCTGGCCGTGGCCGAGCTGGGCCAGGTCTTGGAAGGCTTCGTGATGGGCCGGGATGAGATGGGACTGCGCGTCGGCACCAAGCTCACAGGCGAAGGCGCCAAGGCCCACCTGACCACCGCAGCCGAGACAGGCATTCCCCTGGACGGCAAAGTTGTCGCACGAAACACCGGCGGCTTTACCATCGAAGTGGCAGGCATCAAGGCCTTCTGCCCGGTCTCTCACATCGACCTAAGCAGCGGTGGCGACCTGGATCGCTTCATCGGCAAGTCCGTCATGGTGAAGGTGCTTGAGCAGCGAGGCAAAGACCTTGTGGTCAGCGTACGCAACTACCTTCAGGAGCAGCGCGCCGAGCAAGCAGAGAGCCAGTGGGCCATCCTGCAAGAGGGCGACAGCCTGAGCGGCATCGTCAGGAATGTGCAGACCTTTGGTGCCTTTGTTGACTTGGGCGGCGTCGATGGCTTGGTGCCGCGGAGCGAGCTGAGTTGGGACCGCAGCGCCAAGGTAGAGGATCTGGTGAGCGTCGGCCAGCAAGTGGATGTGACCATCATCTCCCTGGACCGAGACGCCAAGAAGCTGACGTTGTCCCTTAAGGACCCAGCGGCCTCTCCTTGGAGCAAGGTGGGCACTGACTTTCAGGTTGGCGGCAGCTACCCCGGCGAGGTTGTGCGCGTCACCGAGTTTGGCGCCTTTGTGCGCTTGACTGCCGGTTTGGATGGCCTGGTACACATCTCCGCACTCAGCGATGAACGCGTGGAGGCCGTGGAGGAAGTCGTCAAGATTGGGCAGAAGGTGCAGGTACGCATCCTCTCCGTTGATCGCGACGCCAAGCGTGTCGAGCTCAGCATGAAGGCGGGCGGCATGGCAAAGGGCGGTCGGCAGTCCAAGCAAGCCAGCGCTGGCAGCTCTTCCCTGGGAACCTTCGCGGATTTGTTCGCCAAGGCCAAGAAGTAGGCACGACTCAAGGCGCCCGGTTCATGGGTCCCTGGGCGCGCTCAGGGTCCAATCCAGCTCCCCAATGTCCTGGGCTCCGACTCGAACCAAGCCTGGATAAATACCCATGGCTGACCGGGGGCCTATTCCATCCCTCTCCGGGTCGGAACCGGCTCGCAAGCGCACGGGGCCAGCTCCGGCAGGCACCGCCAGCTCAAAGCTCCCTGGACCATCCAGCGTCACGGAGCTGACCACCAAAAGATGCCCCCCACTGTCCTCGGTGAGGGCTTCGATACGAACGGGTCCGGCGCCGGACCACTCCACTCGCCCTGAGAGGGTGATGGTCTGCCCCAGTGCTATCGAAGCCCACAACAAGAACATCAGCGCAGCCCGCCCAGTTCTTCGTAACGCAGCTTTAAGGCTACGAGATCCTCCATAGCCAACCGCTTCTCTTGAGGGCGACGGAGCAAATACTCCGGATGCACGGTGGGTCGCAACGGGACGCCATGCCAATCGTGCCAGCTTCCCCGAAGCTTCATGATGTCCTCTTGGCTCTTTAGCATGGCCTTGGATGCGGAACTGCCCAGGGTCAGGATTACCTTGGGCTGAATCGCACGGAGCTGAGCCTCCAAAAAGGGCCTGCAGGCGCTGATCTCTTCTGGCTTTGGGGCTCGACTTCTGGGGGGCCGACACTTCACCACGTTCAGGATGTAAACCTTCTGCCGGTCCAGCCCCAGCACCCCCTTCAGCATCCGGTCCAACATCTGCCCAGCGGGACCAACAAAGGGCAGCCCCTGCCGATCTTCATGCTCTCCGGGGCCTTCTCCCACAATCACCAAATCCGCCCCAGGGTTGCCCATCCCATAGACAATATGGGACGAGCGCTCGCACAGACCACAGCGCTCACATTCCCCAAGATCTCGGCGAGTAGCCAACAGGTGATCGGCGGCCTTTCGAGCCGGGCTACCCTTAGCCAAGGGCGGGAGCGGACGCTTTCCAAAGCCCCACGATCCAACGACATGGTCGTAGGCGTAGGCGATCTCACGCTTTTTCGGCCGCTTGTAGACCTTTTCCGGGGGAGTCAGGGGCACGCCCAGATCTGGAGGGGGCCCCATCGCCTCTGCCTCGATGAGCCAATCAGGGGCCTCGGGGGGAGGTGGTCCGTCCATCTCCATCGCATGGGCGCTAACTTGTGGAAGAGAAGCAGGCCGTTCCGGTTGCTTCGGGCTGCTCGGTGAGCCACCCCACTTGCTCTTTCCAGCACGCTTTGGGCCGCGTTCCGTCGTCAGGGCCACCTTAGGCTCGGACCGCGGACGCGACATCGGCGGTGGCACTGCTGCTTTCCGTGCTTGCCGAACCGCAGGACGCTCTGGCGCCTGGCGCGGGCTCGCCACATCGGCAGCCCCAACAGGGGACTTTGCTGGCTCAAAATCGGCGCGGTCCGGCCGCGGCGCCATTGCCACGCCACGGGCCAATTCCGCTTGAAGCAAGTCCTTCACTTCTGCCCGAAGAGCCTCAAGTTCATCCAAGGGATTCAGTTCCATGGGTTCCATCCGCGTTCCCGAAGCACCGGCAACAGCTTGTACAAGGGTAAGCCGATCACATTGAACCAGTCCCCCTCGATCTCCTCGATCAACAGCGCCCCCCGATGCTCCGCCTCGTAGCCACCAGCGCTTCCAGCCCCCTCTCCGGTCTGGATGTATGCCCTTAGGTCGGTGTCCGTCAGGTCAGCTCGAAAGCGCACCTTGGTTCGAACGTCGAAGATGTCCTCGCTCTCCGGACCCACCACACAAACGCCTGTGACCAGTTCATGGGTACGCCCGCGAAGCCACTTCAATCGCGCAAAGTGGTCCTCTGGATTCTTGGGCTTGCCGAAGCACTCCCCAGACATGTGCGCAACCTGATCCGCTCCAATAACCAACGCACCTGGGCGGCGAGCCGAGACCGAATGGGCTTTCAGGCGCGCCAAAGTCCGCGCCAATTCCCCTGGGTCGGTGAGGGTCACCGCCGACTCATCCACACCCGAGGCAAGCGCCTCACAGTGAACGCCAGCATCCTTCAAGAGCCCCTGTCTCCAGACGCTCCCCGAGGCCAACACTAGTTGCACACTCACCTCTGGTCATGCAGGAAGGGGGCCCTTAGTGTAGCCTCGAACACACACCGCGCCGAATCTGGCGCCCCTTTAGCCCGAGCGTTTCTCATGTCCTCCAGCCGCGCCGTTGGCATTGACCTGGGCACGACCTTCTCCGCCATCGCGCACGTCAACAAGCATGGCGTGCCTGAGATCCTCCACAACGCGGAGGGAGACCGAATCACTCCCTCGGTGGTTCTGTTTGAAGGGGACGAGGTCATAGTCGGCAACTACGCCAAGCAGTCCGCCGTGGTTTACCCGGAACAGGTCGTAGAGTTTATCAAGCGCTTCGTAGGCGACCCGGACTTTAGCTTTGAGTACCGCGGAGAGTCCTACAGCCCAGAACGCATCAGCAGCTTTGTGCTGGCCAAGCTCAAGCACGATGCAGAGCTCCGACTGGGCCACCGAATCGATCAAGCCGTCATCACCGTCCCAGCCTACTTCAACGACCACCAGCGTCAGGCCACCCTGAAGGCCGGAGAGATGGCTGGCTTACAGGTGCTCAAGCTCATCAACGAGCCCACCGCAGCAGCCTTTGCCTACGGCCTCAACAACAACGCCGGTAAAAAGAGGCTGCTGGTATTCGATCTGGGAGGCGGAACCTTCGACGTCACGATCTGCGAGATCGACCACAAGGACATCACGGTCATCGCGACCAACGGCGACCACCAGCTGGGCGGAAAGGACTGGGACGACACCCTGATCCGATACGCCGCCAACTCCTTCGAGGAGAAGCACGGCATGGACCCCTTGGAGGATCTGGCCGCGTACCACGACCTTCGCCAGAAATGCGTGTCGGCGAAAATCAGCCTGACCCGGCGCCCCAAGGTCAACCTCTTCTACGACTACAAGGGCAAGATCATGCGCCTGCAGGTCACCCGGGAGACCTTCGAGGATCTCACTGGTGGCCTGATGCGGCGCTGTCAGCTGCTGACCGATGAGGCCCTGGAAGAGGCAAATCTGCAGCGGGAGGACATCGACACGGTGCTCTTGGCAGGCGGCTCGACCCGCATGCCCATGGTCCGGGCGATGCTGAAGTCCAGATTTGAACGGGCCCCAGCCACGGACATCAACCCCGACGAGTGCGTGGCTCTTGGCGCCGCACTCACCGCCGCACTGGAATCTGCCAGACTTAGCGGCGAAAAGTCCGACATCGACATCCGTACCCACGACGTCACCAGTCACAGCCTGGGCATGGTGGTGTTTCGGCAGGGCGCCGACAACGCCTTGCACAACAGCCGAATCATCTCCAAGAACACCCGCATCCCCTGCGAGCAGACCCGGGATGAGTACGTGACCACCCACGACGGTCAGACCACGATGGACCTTTGGCTGGTTCAGGGCGAGAACGAAGACCCTTTAGAGTGCAATGTGCTGGGGCGATTCGAGTTCTACGGGGTCCCTTCCCGGCCTGCAGGAGAGTCGCGCCTGGCCGTCACCTACCGCTACAACGCGAACGGCATCGTCGAGGTCGAGGCCATGGACCTGCGCTCTGGCCAGACCTTGGCTCACCGCTTGGCCGCCGGACACGTGACCCTAGAAGACCTCTCCAAGAACCGCATCCCCATGCAGATCGTGCTCATCATGGACTGCTCTGGCTCCATGTACGGCCAAAGTGTTGACGACGCAAAGGTCGCAGCACACGCCTTCGTGAAGCGCTCTCTTCAGCCTGGACGACAGATCGCATTGGTCGCGTTTCCAGGTGGTGTCATGGCCCCACCAACATCCGACCCCCGTCGTTTATCCCAAGCCATCGACGCGCTGACGCCCATCGGCTCCACTCCAATGGCGGCCGGTCTAAAAAACGCGCGCGACTTGCTCCGACCCAGGGCGGGCGTCCAGCGTGTCTTTGTGATCATGACCGACGGGCACCCCGACAACCCAGAGGACGTCTCCGCAGAGGTACACCGCATCCGCTCCAGCGGCGGACGCATCGTGACCGTGGGCGTGGGTCCGCAAGTCCAGCAGACTTACCTGCAGTCCCTGGCATCCAGCAAGTCGGACGTACACTTCTGCAGCGACTCCGTGGAGTTGCAAGGCACATTCATCAACCTGGCCACTGAACTGGCTCAGAGCTGAGCGGAGACCCCATGTCTGAGAGCGAGGCACTCCGCGAAGAGATCGCGGCCCTGCGGACACAACTGGAAGACAGCTCGGTCAATGAGCAAACCCAGTCCAAGGCATTTGATGCCCTGTATGAGGAACTCAAACAGTACAAGGAAGACTTCATCTTTCAGGCTGAAAAGCCCCTGCTGCTTGACCTGTTGCTCTTCTACGACTCCCTGAACTGGTTTCAGGAGGCCTTGGTGAAACGCGAGATGTCAATGGACGTCATCTCGGACTCCTTCCAGTACTTGATGGACGAATTTTTAGAAGTGCTGTACCGACGAGACGTGCTTCCAATGGAGTCGCAGCCCAACTTCGACCCCAAGACTCAAAAGGTCGTCAAGCTGCTCCCGATCGAGGAGCCCGGGCAGGACCAACAGGTGGCGCAAGTTCTGAAGCGAGGCTTTAGGCGCGCGGAGCGTGTGCTGCGTTCCGAAGAGGTCGTCATCTACCGAGATTCAGGAAAATCAAGCAGTTAGATCGAGGGACTGCTCTCCTCATTCCGTCCTGACAAAGGTGTGCTAGGTTTTGGCTGACGACAACGACATCATCCTGGGGATTGACCTGGGAACGACCTTCTCGGCAATGTCCTATGTGGACCGCTTCGGGAAGCCCAACATCATCCCCAACGCCGACGGACACTCGACCACTGCCTCCGTGATCCACTTCTACGACCAAAACGCCTGCGTGGTTGGAGAAGAAGCCGTGAAAATGGTCGTTGTAGACCCAACCAACGTCGTGCGTTTCATCAAGCGTTCGATGGGCGATCTGGACTTCCAGCTGAACTTCTTTGGAGAGTCCTACGCTCCGCAACAGCTTTCAGCCTTCCTGCTTCGCAAGCTGAAGAACGACGCAGAAGAGGCACTGGGCCGCAAGGTCAGCGACTGTGTGATCACGGTTCCGGCGTACTTCAATGCCGCTCAGCGCGGGGCCACAGCCGAGGCAGGCCAGATCGCTGGCTTTAATGTGCTGAGCATCATCAACGAGCCCACAGCAGCCGCAATCGCCTTGGGCCTGGAGCACTTGGGCAAGCACAAGAAGCTCCTGGTCTTCGATTTAGGTGGCGGGACTTTTGACGTGACCATCATGGAAATCCGCGGCACGACACTGCGTACTCTCGCCTCCGACGGAAACGCTGAACTGGGCGGAAAGGACTGGGACGATAGGCTCCTCAACTACGTCTCCGGGCAGTTCGAGGCCCGTTTTGGCTTAGACCCACGTGACGATGCCATGCCGTACCAAGAGCTCTATGAGCGCTGTTTACACGCCAAGATCAGCTTGAGCACAAAGCCGCGCGCAGTCATTCCAGTCAACTTCCACGGAAACCGCATGGTGGTCTCCGTGACGCGGCAGCAGTTTGACGAGCTCTCCAGTGACTTGGTTGACCAGTGTATGGACACCTGCCAACTCGTTTTAGAGAAGGCGAACATGACCTGGGACGACATCGACGAGAACCTGCTCGTCGGTGGCTCCACCCGCATGCCAATGATTCGGGAGGCCCTGGACAAGTTGACAGGCAAGCCCCTGGCCCAAGGGGTGAACCCGGACGAGGGGGTGGCACTGGGTGCAGCACTGGCTGCGGTTTTTCGCCATCAACCCAATCACCCAGCGCTTCGCGCACACCGGGCCGCCCTGGCGCGCAGCCGCGCCCGTACAGCGACGAAGAAACCGACTACCGCCGCCCCCAAGCCTGAACAGGGGCTACCCAACATGGAGATCACGGACGCGGCAACACACGGCATGGGGATCGTGGTTTTGGATGCCGACCACCGTGAACGCATCGTGAACCTGATTTCGGAGGGGACGCCTCTGCCCGCGGAGAAGGGCGCCCGCTTTGCCTACGCCTACGACAACATGACTGCGGTTCGCGTCGAAGTCACCGAAGGCCAAGGGGAAACCCGCTCCGAGGTCACTGTCATCGGCGAAGTGGTGTTGGAAAACCTCCCACCGCGTCCACGGGGGACGCCGATCGACGTGATGTATCGGTACACCGAGAACCAGCTGCTTGAGATTCACGTCGTGGACGTCGAGACCCGAGCACGCCGCAGGGCACGCCTGAACCTGAAGGGCAGCCTTGATCGGCTACGCCTGGAGCGCTCCCGAAGCACCATGTCTCAAGCCCAAATCAACTGACATCGCGTTCCCCATTACACCGCCTCAAAGTCAAACGCGGTAGACTGACATCCATGGATTGCCGCATGCACGCGGTCGCTGGAGCGTCATGGATTCACGCGATCTGGAACAGATCGAGTCATTCTTGGGGATGGTTGGTAAGCCCAGCCTCTTCGCGTACTACGACATCCGACACGAATCGTCGGATGCAGGCGTAGAAGCGACCGTCAAGAAGCGTCGGACTTGGGCCCAAGGCCAACAGGCCAATCCTAAGTTCCGGACTGAAGCTCTCTGGCTGATTAAGAACAACACCCTAATTCGGCGCACACTTCTCCAAGAGCGCGAGAGCTACTTGGTGCACGTTGGCATCAGCGCTGAACGTCAGTCCCTGCAGAAACTCGAGCCCTTCATGCGTGGCACCCTGGCTGGTGGCGTGCTCACCCCAGAGGCTGAACAGGCCATCCTCGACCAAGGTCGCAAGCAAGGCCTCT
This sequence comes from uncultured bacterium, assembly GCA_905480105.1. Classification (GTDB taxonomy): domain Bacteria; phylum Myxococcota_A; class UBA796; order UBA796; family CAJQPC01; genus CAJQPC01. Next base: position 19,500 of record CAJQPC010000169.1, read on the forward strand.
CCGACGCACAGGTTCGGGGGGCCTTGCAGCGCTTGGTCGCCGAAGTCGGAGCGCACGAAAACGGCCCCTCCCCCGTCGCCGAGTCCACACCCGCAGCCAGCTCTTTCAAGGACTACTACGCAGTGCTTGGAATCGATCCCAACGCGGACCAGTCCACGCTTGAGAAAGCCCACAGGGAGAAATATCGCAGCGCCCGAAACCGACGGGACAAGCAGCTCGTCAGCGCCCTGTACGCAGACTTGGACGAGGCCTGGAGGATTCTCACCGATCCCGCACGGAAAGCCAGCTACGACGCCCAGTGGAGAGCAGCCACGCCTGGGGTTCTGAGCCCAGGCACGAACCTCGATGAACTCAAGGTCACCGGCTTCCTGCCTCCTCCGGTCAACCCCGAAAAGGCAGACCCGCCCAAGCCCCCCCAACAGAGTGCAGCCGCACTCAGCCAGGCAACCAAACCCGAACCGCCTCCCATCTCCATGCCAAAGCCGCTGCTGATAGACACGCCAACAGAGGAGTCTGCTCCCCCAAGGCGCGGGCCTCCTCCCAAGCCGAAAGGCATTGGTGGACGCACTCTCGGTTTAAAGAACGTCCGCAGGCCTCGCCGAGCCACACCCCGCTTGGCAGTCCCCTCTCCAGAGATCAACTTCTTTGCGGTGTGGCGCAAGCCCCAGATCTTCAGCGTCACGATCAAAAACATCGGCGATGGGAGGATGGCTGGCCGTGTTGTGGTGGACAGGGGCT
>CAJQPC010000170.1 GCA_905480105.1 uncultured bacterium
CGCCATCGACATCGCCGGCGTCGTAGAAGACCTCGGCGGCGATGTCTCCACCCGCCGAGTCGAGCACCTGTACAGTCACCGAGACCCGTACATCGGCGGTGCAGTCGAACTCTTCTGGAAGCACCTCCTCGCATGCGCACAGTCCAAGCAGCAACACGGTCATCAGGCGGCTCAAGAGCTCATCTCCACCATCTCGACCCGCACATCTTGCGTGATCACGTGGCATTCGTCGCTCTCCACGGTCACGGAGACGACTTGGTCCTCAAAGTCGGGAGCGCTCACCAGGATGTCGAATTCGCCTTCGATATCCCGGCCACAGGAATGCACGCCGTCGTATAGATCACAGTCTTCGGGGCCGCTGCCCACGTCAAACTGGACCACAGCAGTCAACACGTCGGCTCCTGCCCCGTCGACGACTTCTACGCTGACGGAGGGTAGCGAAAGGTCGGTGCAGGCCTGTTGGATGGGGGTGCAAGCAGTCATGAAAATGGCGGCGAGTAGCGTGGCGAGGGTCTTGTTCATGTCGGTCTCTCGTGGGTGCATCTCTCAGGGCTGCAATGCCTATGCCAAGGGGAGAAAGTCCAGGCTGTAAAGTCAAAATCGTTTGTGGGCTGCTTTTTAGAATTCTTCGGATCGAGACATGGCTGTCTTGGTCGTCCATCAACAACCCGTGATCCACGGTCAGACTCTTTTGCGAGTTGGACTCCGGGAATCCTGGTCCAGGGTGGACGGTGGGCCGCCTCACCCCTGGGGGCAGATCGACAACAGGGTGCGTGCCCCTGCCCGGCCACAGCGATAGCCACCGCCTATGCTGCTGCTCCTGCTCTCCATTGCTGCCGCCGAAGAATTCGACACCACAGCGCGTGCCGGAATGGCCGGTGCGGGCACTGCGGTGCCCGGGGATCTAAGCTCGGTTCGGCGGGCACCGGGTGCCATGGTTCTTGGCGTGGGCAAGGCCACCCAAGTTGACGCTGCTTTTGGCCAAGGCATCCGCCTGGCCACTGGCATGGTGGACACCCAGACCAACGCCTTTGGCGCGGGCTTCTCCTACAGCCGCGAGTGGGCTGACCGCATACCGCCGCTGGATCAGCAGCCAGGCTGGTTTCTCAAGGGGGAGAGCAGCAACGCGATTCGCGGGAATGCTTACCGCGTGGGACTTGGCTACGGTTTCTTGCAGACTCCTGCGAGCACACCCACAGGTGTTCAGCAGATTCGTCGCATCGGCATCGGCGCAGGGTTGGTCTATGAGCACAACACCTCGGAGCTCCAGGGCAGCGTGGACTCCGTAGAGGTGGATGCTTCTTTGGCGGTCCGGCCTGGTCCCCCGGGGAGTCTGGCCCAGGACCTCATCATCGCGGCTACGGTGCATGATCTGGTTCCGAACCAGCAGCGGCCTACCAACGGCGAGGCAGGTGTTTGGTGGCGCCCAATTCCGCAGCTTCAGGCCGCCGGAGATCTGGTTTGGGACCCGCGCTTTTCCGGCTCAAATTTTGGTGGTCGGGCAGGCTTGGAACTGCTGATGGCGCAGAGCATCAGCCTGAGTCTGGGTGCATCCCGGTTGGAGCAGGACATGCTGGCCGGCGGAATAGGCGTACAGGCCGAGGGCGTCGCCTTGCGCTACGCCGTCCAGTGGACCCCGGCCTCTGCGAGTTTGGTTCACACCGTGGGTTTGGTCGGGCCTCTGTGAGAGCACCCTCTGGCCCTTGGAACTGAAAGTCGGAAGCTCCGGCCCAGTGAATCTCAGCCGGTCAGGCCACCTTGCCACTTGCCAGTTGGGATTCTTCGATCTCAGCCTTGCCGGCGGCGCGCAGAAGCTTTTTGCAGAGCTGCATGGCGTTCTCGATGGAGTGGTCCATGTTGTTGTACCAGAACAGGCCGGTTCTTCCCGCTAGGTGCAGGTTCTCAAAGGTGTCCAGCCCGCGCCGGGCCTTCTCCAGCTCCGCCGGGTAGTTCTTGTGGTAGATCGGGTAGGAATTGGGGGTGCGCTCCACGTGGACATCGTGGACCTGGCGGCGGTTCTTGAGCAGGCCCACCTTGATCAGGTCGTCCACCACCCAATCGGTCAGGCGCTCGGCGTGTTGCCAGCGCTCATCCCCTTCCATGCAGGTGACCTCGCAGCAAATCCCGACGGCGTTCTTGCTTCCCGGCACGGTGTTCGGCGAGAAGTACTTGGGAATACTAATTCGCGAGAAGATCAGGTCAGAGGCACCGTAGTAGCACCACTGGTACTTGCGATCTAAGTCCGCCTCGGCACAGATGTTGAAGGTCAACATGCCTAGATAGGGCAGGTTGGGGGTGTGTACCTTGAGCTGCTTGGTCGCCACGGTGATGGGGGCCGTCCAGATGACCACAGAGGGATCGATCTGCTCCTCGCCGGCCCAGATGCGCTCCACCCGGCCATCTTTGCCCTCCATTCTGGCGGGGGTGTTGGTGATGATGCGTCCGCCCAGGTTCTCGACGATGGCTGCGACCTTCTCCCAGGCCTGCTGCATGCCCTGCTCTGGATAGAGAAAGTCGATCTCTGCTGCGTTGAACTGGGTCAGCGTGGTCTTGACGAGCTGAGTCAGATTCTGCATTTGCAGCTTGTCGTCAATGATTGCGCGGTTCAATCCCACCTTGGCCCAGTCGGGGTGGGTCTCTCGGGGGTGCAGTCCCAAGAACTTTTGGGTGTAGCCGCCGAAGAAGTGCTTGAAGAGGGTGGGGCCATATTGGCGCATCACGTACTGCTCGAAGGTGTCTACTTCGTAGGTACGGAAGTTGTTGACCCCAAGGTCCACAAAGGCCTTGGCAGCAAGACCCTTGGGCAGCTGGATCAGGTTCTTGGGGTGCAAGGGCCAGCGGTAGTATTTGCCCTGGAAGTACACCTCGGACCGGCGGGGGAACATGGTGCATTCGCCCTTGATCACCCGGTCCAGGTAGGCCTTGATGTTGGGGTTCTCGGTGTGGAAGCGGTGGGGCCCAATGTCAAAAGACCAGTCGCCATCTTCGTAGCGATGGGAGCGTGCGAGCCCACCAGGAAGGGGCTCGCGCTCGATGACCGTGACATCGCAGCCCGCTTCTAAGAGCAGGTGTGCACTGATGAGGCCGGTGACACCGCCTCCAACAATGACGACGGGGCCATCAAATACCGTGTTCACGAGGTCTCCTAAGGGTCGAGGGCAAGGCTACCAGTAAAGAGAGAGCCCTATCTTATCGATTGAGTATTCTGCACGCTCCGAGTTGCGACTATTGGGTGCGCTGGTTGGCCACTGTCACGCCGACCAAGGCGCCTACCAACAAGCCACCTGCTCCACCGATGATCGCCGTTTGAGCGCGCCGCTTGCCTGCTTCGGCTAAGTAGCCCTGGGCGTAGCCGACGGCGTAGGGAGGCGGATCGTCGCTGGGCACCGCGACTAGCTTGGGCTCCTCCAGGAGGGGCCAGGCCAGGCCGTAGTAGGCGGGCGGGCCAGCAATCATCGCGCCGCCCAGGAGGCAGCCCAGGACGGGTACGGGGCTAATGCAGCCAGCGACTGTTGCGCCGCCGACCAAGCAGGCACTGATCAGAAGAGGGCCGCCGGTGCGCTCGGTAGCGGCCTGGAGCTGTCCGGCGGTGTAGCCGTCTTGATAGAGCATCTCCGCGTTGACCTTTGGGGTCTGAGGAGCGAGGGGCGCCGCCTTGGCTGCGGGGTCCACGGCGGGAGGGGGCATAGGCTGTGTGTGGGTTCCGCTTGGATCCCCTGGGGGAGCCTCTTCGGGTGTTGCCTGTGCGGGCTCGGGCTCGGTCACGGGCTCGGTCACGGGCTCGGTCTTGGGCTCGGTCACGGGCTCGGTCGTGTCCGTGGGTTGTTGCGCTGGGCTCGGATCGGGAGTGGGCGCTGAGAGGTTCAGCGCGCTGCTGACCTCGTCCTTGCGCACCTCTACAAGTAGCCCGTCCCGGGTGCGCTCAATGCGCACCGTTTCGTCCCGTAGAGAGACGATCTTTCCTTCCAACTGCTTGCCGCTTGTGGATTCTAACCGAACTGTTTGGCCGGCCAGTTCTTGCCACTCCGCCTCGCTCACAGCGCCCCATGCCAGGGAGATCCACAACAGCCATTGCATCTTGAGAAGCCGCCTCGTTGACTTGCAGGGTGGACCCTCTTGAAGGGATCTGCAATGCTTAGGTTCGCAAACGTAAGCGGGTTGCACCCTAACGCCTTTGCATTCCAAGCGACCAGGCAGACCATGAACCACCGTATCCAAGGATTGATGGACCAAACTTCTGGGCGCCCCGTGCGCGTAGGCATCCTGTCCATGTACGACGTCGAGAACAACGCGGTGCGCGTTTTGGCAGCCACGCTGCGGAAGGCGGGCCACACGGTCGTGGAGATCTACTTCAAAGACTGGATCTCGAACCATCTCGCTCCTGCAAGCGAGTTGGAATACGACAACCTGGAGAAGACCATCCGGGACCGCACCCTGGACCTGGTCTGCGTGAGCATCCGCGCCAGCGCGTACTACATGTCTGCAAAGCTGCTCACGGAAGAAATGTCTGGCCGCACAGAGGTCCCCTTTCTTTGGGGGGGGATGCACCCCACCCTCAAGCCGGCTGAGTGCATCGAGACCGCGGACATGGTTCTCAAGGGCGAAGGAGAATTGGCTCTTCTGGAGTTGGTCAACCGCCTGCGCGACGGCGTGGATATTTCTGACACCAAGAACGTGGATTTTTCCCAAGCCGACGGCAGTGTTCGGACCAATGCGCTGCGCCCGCTGGTCACCGACTTAGACGCGCTCTCGTTTCGCGACTACACGTCGCACGACGACAAGGTGCTGATTTACGGGAAGATCTACGAGACCGGCGACCCCATGCACGGGGATCCGGTCTTTCAAATGATGGGGAGCCGAGGCTGCATTTACAAGTGCAGCTACTGCTACAACAGCACCTACAAAAAGGACATCTACCCGGGCCAGAAGTGGTTTCGAGTGCGCTCCCCCCAGTCGATGATCGACGAGATCAAGGCCGCTCGGGAGCACTGGGACTTTAAGCGCATCCGCTTTGACGACGAGGTGTTCAATTTCCAGAAGGCATGGCTGGTGGAGTTCTGCGAGCTCTACCCCAAGGAGGTCGGCCTGCCTTTTGAGATCTTCATCGAGCCCAAGCTCGTCTCCGAAGAGCGGATGACGATGCTTCGAGATGCAGGCTTGATCCACGTGTACATGGGGATTCAGTCCTCTGAGCGGGTCACCGGCCATCTGTACGACCGTCGGGTCAAGAACAAGAGCATCGAGGGCATAGCCCAGCTCTACCACAAGCTTGGGATCAAGCCTCACTTTCAGCTAATCTTCGACGATCCTGTCTCGTCCGAGGGCGACAAGAAGGCGCTCTTCGAGATGGTGGAAAGCTTCCCGCCTCCCTATGACTTGTACTTGTTCTCCATGACCGTTTTCCCAGGCTCTGAACTGGTGAATAAGCTCTTGGACAATGGAATTATCAGCAAGTACGACGTGGAAGGGACGAACACCCGGGTGTTTTATCAGCACCGGGTAAACCTGAAATATCCGCGTCCGGTAGAGGACACCTTCTGGATCTCGCTGATTCAGATGCAGTCCAAGCCCTTCATCCCCAAGCCCATGCTGCGGGCCCTGTCCAAGTCCGAGACCCTGCGCAAGCACCCTTGGCCGTTGATTCAGATCGCCCACGCCTCCAACTTCGTAAAGCTGGGCAGTACAGCGGTGCGTATGGCAGCCGAAGGAGAGATGACCAAGACCTTGTGGCGTCGTTGGTCGTCTATGGAAGGGGTCATCACGACCTAATGGGGTAGGTTGTGGGGGTGATCGAACAGTATCCAAAGAGCGTGCGCACTCGAATGGATACGGTGCGCTCGGTTGAGACTCCGGAAGGGGTGCTGCTGGAGCTTCGTATCGCGGGGCCTGTTGCACGTGGCTTGGCCCTAAGCATCGATTTGATCATCCGCGGGATGCTCCTTGTGCTCCTGGTGATTCCACTCTCTTTTTTGGGGGAGTCGGGCCAGGGCGTGCTGATGATCTGCGCTTTTGCGCTGGAGTGGTTTTACCCGGTGCTCTTCGAGATGTACTTCGAAGGAGCAACACCCGGAAAGAAAGCGATGGGTCTGCGCGTCGTCCGGGACGACGGCACACCGGTGGACTGGACTGCCAGCATATTGCGCAACCTGCTGCGCTTCGCCGACGCAATGCCTTTTGGCTACCAGGTTGGCTTGGTAAGCATCATGATATCCAGGGATTTCAAGCGATTGGGAGATATGGCTGCCGGAACCGTGGTCGTCTACTCGGATCGCATCCTGCCTCCCGCAAAGCTACCCCAGGTCAAGCCCCGACAGGTAACGCTTGGTTTGAACATGCGAGAACAGCGTGCCATCCTGGATTTTGCTGAGCGAAGCGAGTCTTGGGGGGAAGAACGCAGCCTTGAGTTAGCTGCTTTGCTTGGGCCGATGCTGGGCAGCAGCCGGCAGGTGGAGCGGCTGTTGGGAATGGCCCGCTACCTGATGGGGGAGCGATGAGCCAAGAGCACTTCGTCCGCCGACACTCCAAGGAGTGGTCCGCCTTTGAGGAGAGCTTGGAGCGGGTTGCCTTGCCCCTCCGGATTCGCCGAGCCAAGGTACTGCAGGGCACCCAGGACACCGACTTTCCCCAGCAGTATCGGCGCATCTGTCAGCAGCTGTCCCTGGCCCGCCGCCGCCGCTATTCCAAGGACATCATCGACCGTCTGAATCGCATGGCGTTGCGCGGGCACACTCTGCTTTACCGGCGTCCTCCAGGCTCTATTCAGCGTTTTGCGCAGTACATTCTCTGGGAGGTTCCCAGGGCGGTACGCCGAGAATGGCGCTTGGTCAGCATGGCCCATTTTCTGTTTTATGGAGCAGCTTTGGCCCTGTTCTTAGGCATCCAGGCCGATCCGGATCTGGTCTACACCTTGATGGACCCCACACAGGTCGCCGACCTGGAGGAAATGTACAATCCGGCCTCTGCGCAGCACAGTGTGCAGCGGAGCTCGGACTCGGATCTGATGATGTTCGGCTTCTACATTAGAAACAACGTGGGCATCTCCTTCCGCACCTTCGCTGGCGGCTCCCTGTTGGGGCTGGGCTCACTCTTCTTTCTGCTCTTCAATGGTCTGTATATGGGGGCCGCGTTTGGTCACCTGCATCACATTGGCTCGGGGGGCCCGCTCTACTCTTTCGTCATTGGGCACGGCAGCTTTGAGCTGACGGCCATTGTTCTCTCGGCAGCTGCGGGACTGCGCCTGGGCATCTCTTGGTTAGCCCCTGGGAATCGCAGTCGTAGCCAAGCCTTTTTGCTCGCGGCAAAGAGAGCCACGCCCATCCTGTATGGATTCTTTGCCATGTTGGTCGTGGCCGCCTTCATCGAGGCTTTTTGGTCCTCCAAGGCGGTGGTGCCCAGCTCGGTCAAGTACGGCGTGGGTGCCTGTTTGTGGGTGCTGGTCTATGGATGGCTGGGCTTTGGTGGCAGTTCTCAGGGCCCAAGACAGGGGGCGTCCAGTGCGCCTTGAAGACCTTAGGGCTGAGCTGCGTCCGCGCACCCACTGGGAGGCCATGGACCTGGGACTGCGCTTGCTGCGCGAGTGGTGGCGGCCAGTCTTTGCAGCTTGGTTCTGCGTGCTGTGCCCGGTTTTTCTGGTGGGCTTTGGGGTGACCTGGTGGGCGCCTTGGCTGGGCGCTTTCTTGATCTGGTGTGCCCAGCCCCTCTGGGACCGGGTGGTGCTACACGTGCTCTCCCGGGGGCTGTTTGGGGCCGTTCCGACGCTCTCCGAGACCCTTCGTGAGCTACCCCGTTTGCTCTTTCGGGGGTGGCCGCAGGCCTTTGTCGCACGGATAGATCCCACCCGCGTACTCGTCGCTCCGGTGTACCAACTCGAGGATCTACGGGGGCGCCAAGGCCGGCGTCGCAAGGCCGTGCTCCGTGCCCGAGGCTCTGGCGCTGCCCTGACCCTGAGTATCTTCTGCTGGGGCATGGAGATTTTGGTCGCATTTGGGGTGGTGGGCTTTGTGTTCATCGCCTTGCCCCAAACGCCTGCCTTTAATGAGCTGCTCATGGCCAATCTGGAAGACTTCATCTTCCCGGTATGGCTCCGGCTAGTCTTTATCGGTGCCTGGATGGTGGCCCACAGCCTGATCGAGCCGCTGCACGTGGCCGCGGGTTTCGGGCTCTATGTGAACCGCCGCACCCACCTAGAGGGGTGGGATGTGGAGATCCAGTTCCGTCAGTTGGCCGGGCGCTTGGCCCGCATAGGCGCAGTCTCGGCCCTGTTGTTGGCACTTGGGGCTGGATTTTCGGGGCTCGCTCAGGCCAGGGACGGCCAGTTGGGCGACGAGTCAACCCATGCCTTGGGAGAGCTGAGCCCGTCCCAGGCGGTGGAAGAGGTTCTGGCGGACCCAGACTTCTCTCAGACCGAGGTCCAGAGAGAGTGGGTGCGCAAAGGCAAGGGCCAGTCTCTGAGCGAGTGGCTCAAGGGCTGCAAGAATGTGGAGCAGCACCAGCTTCAGGCGGGCAGGGAGCTGGATCTGTCGGCTGCGAGTGGCGGGCTGCAAGGGTTGCTCTGGGCGCTGATGGCGGTGGGCGTGGTTTTCCTTTTGGTACTCCTTTTTCGGGGCCGCGGTGGAGGTGGGCTCAAGGCACTGCTGGAGCGTCCGGTTCTAGAGAGCCGAAGTGGCGTGGACCTGCCACAGGACCGCGTCTTACAGGCCAACTTGCCCCAGGTGGCCCGTGGACTTTGGGAGGAGGGACAGCACGCCCTGGCCATCGGACTGCTCTATCAGGGAGCCGTGGCCGACCTGGTACGCCGGGGCCTGCCCATCGACGAGGGGGCTACGGAGGGAGAGTGCCTGCGGGTGGTTCGGCGCCAGATCAAGGGCGAGCCCCTCAAGTACTTCCGGGCCCTGACCAGCACCTGGCAGACCTTGGCGTATGCCCACCGCTCTCTGAGCTGGGAGCAGGTGGCGCCCCTCTTCGAGCGGTGGTCTAACCACTTCTCTGAGGAGGCAGCATGAAGGATCGCCTGCTGACCATTCTTACGGGTGTCCTGGCCCTGGTGGCTGTGGGACTGGTCGTGGGGTTCTTCTCTACGCACCAGGCCAGGGATAAGGAAGTGGAGGTGGGCTACCACGGCTTGGCCCGCATCAACCCCTTCCTGGCCGCAGAGCGCACCTTGAACGCCTTGGGGATGCCCACAGAGACTTGGTACGCGCTGGGCGAGGAGCCTCCAGACAACGCGACGGTGCTGGTGCTCTCCTCTGAACTCGACGCGCGTGAGCGCATCCACGAACGCCTACAGGACTGGATCTGGTCGGGTGGACACGTGGTTGCGGTTGCCGTGCCAGATAGCTCGGATCCCTTCATGAGCGTGGCGGGTGCGGAGCTGAAGCTCTCCACTGCGGGGGAGATGGATCTGGAAGTCCAGGACATGGACGTGGTCAGCGAAGTGGAGTCGGCAAAGGCCTTGGCTCAGCCCCAGGATGTGCAGGTGCGCACCTACAGCGCCTGGGACCCCATCCACGACACCGAGCTTGAACTCCAGGCTGAGGTGATGGGCGAGGTGAGCTCCTGGCGGGAGCTGGAGACTTGGGTTCAGGATGAAGAAGGCCAGCTAATCAATTTCTCGGTGGTGCAGGGCCAGGGCCGGATCAGCATTCTCTCGGATGCTGGCTGCTTCGACAACACCCAGATTGGTAAACACGACCATGCGGCGCTTCTCATGGCAGTGGTGGCCGATGATCTACCGGCACGCATCATCCTGGTGACCCGGGTCGGTCAGGAGTCTCTGAGCTCCCGGGTGTTGGGGAGCGCTTGGATGGTGCTTCTCAGTTCCTTTGCGCTCTTGGTTGGCTGGGTGGCTTATGCGGCTCCCCGCTTTGGGCCGATGGCGCCAGTGCAGAGCACCACTCGGCGCAGCCTGCTGGAGCACATCCAAGCGGCTGGCGCGTATCATTGGCGTCACGGTCACACGGAGACCTTGCTGGCCCCTGCCCGCAAGGCGGCCATTGCCCGCTTGATCATTCGATATCCGGAGCTTTCCGGGGTGCAAGGGTTGGCCTTTGTACAAGGGCTCGCGGCCAAGGAAGAAATCAAGGTGGAGTTCGTCCGAGAGCTCCTCTTCGGGCAGCCCAAGGGCGCCGCCCAATTCACTCAGACCATGGCTATGTTGCAGAAGCTGGGGAGCTAAGAAATGGATTTGGAGACAAAGGACGTCGGGGCCCTGAGCGCTGCTGACGGGGCCAACCTGGCCAATGCACTGCGCAAGCAGCTCACGGGTGTTTTACTCGGACAGGACGACGTGGTCGATCAGGTCCTCACGGCATTCTTGGCCGGCGGTCACGTGCTGCTCGAGGGGGCGCCCGGCTTGGGCAAGACCCTGCTGGTCCTGGCGCT
>CAJQPC010000171.1 GCA_905480105.1 uncultured bacterium
TCAGACTCTCACGCACCCAGCTGGATCCCGATGCGGAGCAGCAGGAGGTCGAGGTGACGATCAATCCCAAAGAATTGAACTCGCGGCGCGACACGGCACTCCTGACCATCGTGACCGAGCACGGTGAACGCAAGACCATCACCATCAACGCCGAACGCAAAGGCCTGTCTCTTTCCATCATCTTGGGCGGCCTGGTCGGCCTCCTGGGTGCCTGTGCGCTGGGTGCGCTGCTGTTCCTCACCGGCAAGGCGGAGCCCACCAGCTTGGTGGTCTTGGTCGAACCCATGGCAGATGTGGTGGAGATAAACGGTCTACGGATAGGCGATGGAGCGATGCTCGTTCTGGATGAGGGCTTCCCAATCGGAGAACCCTTCACGCTCTCCACCCGCCTGCAAAACTTCTCAACGGATGAGCGCCAAGTGGTCGCCAACAAGGGCGAGCGCAACCAGCTTCGCGTGGTTCTCAACCCCGAGCCGAAGCTCCGCCCAGAGGCAGAGCCGGACGCCGAAATGAACAAGGAGGCGCTGAACCAAGCTATCGAACTTCGCAGCGCCAGGCTTGGTGACTGCTTGGCCCCTGGAGAACCTGTCTTTGCAATCGGGGACATTGCCTTGGGCCCGACAGGCAAGCTGCTCTACCTAAAGATAGACCCTGCATCCCTCCCGGATGCGACCCAAGCAGCCTGTGTGGAGCGCCAACTCTACTTGGTAGACTACCCCGGCCACGGGGGCACCTTGGCCATCATAGACGCGCACCCGATCAAGATCACGCCCGGTGTGAGGTGAGCAGGCCACCGCAACTGGTAAAGCTCTTAGCCGATGCAGAAGACGCACTCGCCGAGGGACGATTAGAGCAGGCGGAGTCCCTGTGCCGAGCCGCCATTTTGTCAGGCGAACAGCTGGCCGAGGCCCACTTTCTTCTCGGTGAAGCCCTGAGAGACCAAGGGCGCTTGGACGAAGCCGAGGGTGCGTTCCGCTCGGTCATCCTGAGCTTTGACGGTCCGGTTGCCGCCGATGCATGGGCTGCCCTATCCACGGTCCTTCTTCAAGAGCTCCGCTGGGAGGAGTGCCGAAAGGCCAGCAACCGGGCTCTGCGGGAAGCGCCCGACAACCCAGAGGCGGCATGGGTACGGGGAGTCCTTCGGGAACGCCGCGGCGACAACCATGGTGCCATGAGGGATTTCTCTCGGGCGTGGCGCATTGACCCCGTCTCCTTCCCCATGCCCTTAGCCCTGAGCGATGCGCTGGTGGACTCGGTGGTCAGCGAGTGCCTTCTGGAGCTCCACCCTACCCTGCGCAACTACCTCTCGAACGTGCCCGTGTTGTTGGAAGAGTTCCCCAGCGAGGCCCTGTTGCGCCAATATGAGCCGCCTATTGGGCCAACACAGATCTTGGGATATTTCTCTGGAACGAGCATCGCGGAGCGCAGCTTGGACACTCCCTGGTCCAGCCTGCCTGCGGCGATTGTGATCTTTCGGACCAACTTGCAGCGCTTTAGTCGGGACCGGACAGAGCTAGTGGAGGAGCTGCGAATCACGCTCTTCCATGAGGTTGGCCACTTCCTGGGTCTGAGCGAGACAGACTTGGAAGATCGCGGCCTGGACTGAGCAAACGCTCGTCTCATCAACCCAGGTTGTGGTTCACCCGGCGAATGGGTACACCCAAGGAATTGAGCTGGGCGACCAAGTCTGGGGGCGGCTGTTCGATGCGGGCGCGAATGACCTCGCCGGCGGAGTAGGCCACAACGGTGGAGTAGCGGACCACACCCACATGAACGCCCTGATCGACCCAGGCGGGACGAATCTCCTTCACCTCTTGCAGGGCCACTCCACGGACCCCCTTCTCCTGGCAAGCAGCCAGGAAGTCGGCGATGGACTCAAAGACGTGGGTAATCATGGGCTGCCCTCCGGGGCCTTGGAGCTTCGGTCAACCCGATAAAAGATCCAACCGTAACCAGACTCCTGCTGCAGGGGAACCAAACGAACAAATCCAAGATCGTGCACCACAGGCGATGCCAAGTAGGGTGCGACCCGAGGCGCCTGAGTCCAGTCCTCCCGGAACCAGAGCACATGGGAAACCTCTTCCCCCACAAGCCAAATGGCCATCTCCACCCGATTCCCTGGGGACACCGGCACGTCAAACCAGCTGGTGAGCTCTCGCTCGTGCGCTCGTCGGTTCAGCCAGACTCCGGGAATATTGTCCACCAAGAGGTGCCCCTGAGGTGGGGTGTTGGACTCTAGCCAACGGGCCAGCTCCAACTGGGGCTTGTACAGCGCTTGAGAGAGCTTGACTTGGCGGTGCATCTCACCCAGCATCGCCGAGGCCCCTTGACCCATCGTCAAACAGAGTCCCGCCACCAAGGCAGGCTTTCCCCCCATTCGCTTCAGGCGTGGCACCAAGCCGGCCAAGCCCATCACCGAGATCAAGATGAAGGGCGGAAGCACCCCGTAGAGCCACTTCCAGTACAAGTTGTGGGTGGGCGCGTGCTGGGCGCTCAGACCAATGCCGAGCCAGAAGCCGAGCAACAACACAGCTGCCAAGGCAAGGCTACGGTGGGCGCTGTGACCTTTCCAGGGGACAAGCATAAGCCCAAGAGGGAAGCCGAAAACCAAGCCCCAGCCTACATGTCCGCTCAGAGTCTGCCCCAACAGTCCAAGGACCACACCCAGACCACTGAGCAAGGTTTTGTCCTGGCCGCCGGTCTCCAGGTTCACGGCAGTCGCGTGCCCCCAGAACTGCCAGGTCTCGTACATCTGCCAGCAATACAGCGACCAGCATGCGACCAGCAAGAAGAGGGGAAGCAGGGCCCTCAGCAGGCGCTGACCGCGATTGGGTCGTCCCAATGCATGGACGGCCAAGACGGGCCCCAAAATCAGGACGGCATCCATCCGAGTGAGAAAGGCCAGTCCCGCAAAGAGCGAGGCCCAAGCCAAGCGTTCCCGAGTCAGTGCAAGTAGGCTGGAAAGCACCAAAGCGCCGTAGAGCGGCTCACGCAGAGAGCTGGCCGAGTACAGGGCAAGCTCCGGCTGCAGAGCTACGATCAGACCCACCACCCACCCCAGTGTCTGGCCACCAATACGGTCTGCCAACACCACGCTGAGTGCGACCGTGAGCAGTCCGCACACAAAGGACACGCCCACGGCCGCAATCACCGCGTCACCCGTCACCGCCATCACCGCCGCCGAGACCCCGTAGTACAGGGGCAGGTGGCTCATGTCGAAATGGGTAAAGCCTGACTCAAGTACACCCCGTACCATCGCCAAATTGCCGTAGTCGCTCTCTTCCCATCCGTAGTAGGGCCCCATCAGGGCCGCACGCAGAAGGGCGGAGAGCAACACAAGCCCGACCAGCAGCAGACCCCGACGTGTGGGTATCACCGGTCCATCCTACATCAGAGTCTCAGATGTCGTAGAACAGGGGTGTCTGCTCAGCGGCGTCCAGGGCACCACCCAGGATGTTCTCCTGATCTGGATGCAAGTTCACGAACTGCACTCCGCAGCCACTGGGCTCGCCCGACTCCGAGAGTCGGAGCCAGCGCACCACACCCTGAACAAGCAGGGCTGGACTGCCTTCCAGGTCGACCGACAAATCCACCCGCTCTCCCACCGCCGGCGGGCAGAGGGTCGAGATGAACACGCCACCCTCGCTGAGGTTCTCCGAGAAGCCGACGAAGAAGGAGTCTGCACTGGAGCCCGAGATGGCGGCCTGCATGCCAACCCGCGGGGAGGAGCGCAAGCTGGCCTCTCGCTCTCGGCGCTGAGCCTCCTCGGAGAGCGCATCTCGCATCTCCTGAGCTTCGGTTTCCGATGCGACCTTGAATGCTGCTTGGCCCATGACTTTCCTCTCCTATGCCAGCAAGCTCTCTGTTGTCGCTTCTGGCAGTGTGTGTTCAACCCCAATATCGGCTGCATGGGAAATCTACGTTAGGGCTGGAGCCAATAGGACCTCAAATAAATGTCTGAGATGCGAAGCGGCTTCTGCCAGACAGACGACGGACACCACTTGTTCTGGCAGGCCGCAGGCTCAGGGCCCGACACCCTGATCTGCTGCAACGGCGTAGGCGTCTCTACGTTCTTCTGGAAGTACGTCGTCCAGCACTTCTCCTCCACCCACCAGGTGGTGGTTTGGGACTACCGTGGTCACGGCCGATCCGACCGGCCGAGCGACATAGCGGGCTTGGATCTAAGCATCCCGACCACAGCCCGTGACTTGGGCCGAATCATGGACGCTGTTGGCTGCGAAAAAGCCGTCCTCTTTGGCCACTCTATGGGCTGTCAGGTCGCCCTGGAGCGCACACTACAGGCCCCTGAGTCCATCATAGGCCTGGTGTTGATGCAAGGGAGCGCCGGCCGCGTGCTGGAGACTTTCTATGACAGCCAGTACAGCCGCGGCACCATCACAACCATCGCCCGCATCGCAAACCGCTTGGGGGACCGGGTCAACCGCATCGCGCGTCCACTCGTGCGCAGCCCCTTCGCCTGGAGCGTGACTCGCCGAATTCGCGCAGTGGATCCTTTCTACACAAGCCGCGAGGACTTTGAGCCCTATTTAGAGCACCTCGCGAACTTGGACCTGCGCTTGTTCCTGGCGATGGTGCAGGAGGCAGACAAGCATGACGCGTTTCCACACCTGGGAGAGATCCAGGCGCCCAGCCTGATCATCGCCGCAGAGCGAGACGACTTCACGCCCCTCTGGCTCTCCGAAAGGATGGCCAGGGATCTACCCAACGCAGAGCTTCTCGTCCTGGCCGACGGCTCCCACGCGGCCCTGATTGAGCAGCCCGAGACCATCAATCATCGCGTGGATCGCTTCTTCCAACAGCGTGTGAACTGGTCTAAGTAGGGGTGGCTTGCCCCCAAAGGGCAGTCAAGGCGGTAGGCTGTCGCCCATGGCTTGGTACAAACCCCTCGGCGACGAGATCGCCTTGTTCGAGACCGCCGCCAGGCGGAATCTCCCCGTGCTCATCAAAGGCCCCACCGGCTGCGGCAAGACTCGCTTTGTGCGACACATGGCTGAGCGCTTGGACCGGCCGCTCATCACTGTGGCGTGTCAGGAAGACCTCTCCGCGGCCGACCTGACCGGGCGATACGTGCTGGAGGGCGGTGACACGGTCTGGCGGGATGGGCCGCTCACGCGGGCTGCCCGCGAAGGCGCGATCTGCTACCTGGACGAGGTGGTCGAGGCCCGGGCAGACGTGCTCACGGTGCTGCATCCTCTCACCGACGACCGCCGGATCTTGCCGCTGGAGCGCCTGGGACAGGAGGTCGAGGCCCAGGAGGGTTTCCAGGTCGTGATCTCCTACAACCCGGGCTACCAGTCCATGCGCAAGGAGCTGAAGGAGTCCACCCGCCAGCGTTTCGTGAGCTTGTCCTTTGACTATCCCACGCCTGAAACGGAGCGTGAGATCGTGGTTCACGAGAGCGGATGCGACCCCAAGACCGCAGCGCAGCTGGTCCAACTGGGGGTGCGCAGCCGCAAGCTGAAGGAACATGGCTTGGCCGAAGGGGCAAGCACGCGCTTGCTGATCTACGCGGCCACGCTCGTCGAGGCGGGCCTGACCCTGGAGTCCGCCTGCGAAGCCACCTTGGTCGGCTCCCTGACCGATGATGCCGAGCTCACCGCTGCACTGCGCGAGCTCCTGCGCGCCGTTCTGGGCTAATGGCTGCCCCAACCTGGACACCAGAGGACGAGGAGCAGGATGACCTCGACCGCAGCGAAAAGCTGCTGCTCGAACGTTTTTTATTCAGTGATCCCGTACTCCTAGATGGAACCGGACGCGCTTTAGGGACTCCACTCCGTTCCCTGCAAGGCACCCTGGAGCCCTGGCTACGCATCATCACCGGGATGCCCGTCATCATTGGCCAAGCCGACCCGCCTTGCACCGATTTAGAGCGTCTCTACTTGCCCCTGGCTGCCCCTGAGCCACCCCAGAAGATCGACGCGCTGCTCTACCGGACACTCTCACTCGTCCAGCTGGGGTTCTGGCAGCACGGGCTGCTGGACAGCCACTCTACCCTGAAGGCCTTGTACAAAGACTGGGTGCTAAGGAGCTGCTGGCACCTGCTCGCAGCACGGTGGGTATTGGCGGAGTACGGCCGTGAATTCCCAGGCATTGCCTCAGATCTGAAGTTCTTGCGCGACCAAGCAAAGGGCAGCGAACTGCGGGTCAATTTAACGCCAGTGCCTTGGGACGGCCTGCCCCGCGCATTCCTGCCACTCTACGAGGGCCTGTGCTGGATGCCCGAAGATCTGCGTGGACGTCGCAGCACGGGCCGAGCGGCCAAGGCAGTGGAGAGCATCGAGAACGTAGACAGCGCCACCACCCTGCGCCTCAGTCTCTTGGGCCAAGCACGGGTGCTTCGGGAGGAGTTCAAGGCCCGAAGCCTGGGACCACCACCCCTGCCGTGGTTTCTCGGCATCATTCGCCCCGAGTGGATCCTGCGCGAGCTTGAGGACGACGCGGCACACACCAACGCCTGGATGAAAGGCCCCGCCCCACTGCAGAGCCTCCTAGCCCGGACTGGACGCAAGGCGCCTTTCCGACCCGAGGCGCCTCAGGAGCGTCGCGGCTTTAGGGCCCGCCTAAAAGACCGCCTGACGCGCAAGAAGGAGGACCTTCCCTCTGTGGGCAGCATGCCCGCCTACGGGGTGTTGCGCGACGAGGCTCACGCCAAAGCCAGGCAGGTGGACACTGGGCCACCCGACCTTCCCACTTACCCTGATGACCAACAGGGCTTTCGCTATGACGAATGGGACGCAGACCAGGGCTGCTGGCGGCTTGATCTTGTTCACGTCTCCGAGCCCCCTGCCCCAGGTGGGTCCGTCACTGGCTACACCGATCTGGCCACGGCCCACGCGGCGGAGATCCTCCAGATTAAGCGGCGCTTTGAGGCCCTGCGTACCGAAGAGCGCTGGGTGGGCGGCCTGCCCGAAGGCCCCGAGATCGACATCGACCGCGCCATTTTGGCCCGAACCGACATTTTGGCGGGCCAGAACCCAGACCCCAGGGTCTACCGGCAGTTCATTCGGCGTCCAGAGCCACTCTGTGTAATGACCTTGGTGGACCTGAGCGGAAGCACCCAGGGACGCGTGCTGCATGCGCAACAGAGAGCCTTGGTGCTCTTCGCAGAGGGCCTACGTAGCCTGAGCTTGGCCCACGCCTTTTACGGATTCAACGGGGAGCGCGCCGCCCAGGTCAACATGTGGCGACTGAAGGACTTCGAGGAGAGCTACGAGGAGGAGGTACTCAGGAGGATGGGCAACCTCCGTGCACAGGGGGCAACCCGCCTGGGAGCCGTTCTGCGCCACGCAACCCACCGACTACGCCTCCGGTCAGAGGGAAAACGTCTGCTCATCCTCATCTCGGATGGTCGCCCAGAGGACCGAGATGGCTACCGTGGCGAGCGCGGCGTGGCTGACTCGGCAATGGCAGTTCAGGAGGCAACACGCGCGGGAATCCACGTCCACTGCATCAGCCTGGACAAGGACCCCAGCGCAGCTGCTGAGTACCTAAAACCGGTCTTCGGAGCCGGACGATTTTTGGTGCTTCCAAAGGTCGAACAGCTCGCTAAGCGGCTGCCCGAGCTCTTTGTCAGCCTGGTCTGAAGCTAAAGACTCTCAAAGCCGTCGCGGCGCGGCAGGCTCTGGTAGCTCTTCGCCTCTAACCAGCGCTCCGCCTCCAAGGCCGCCATGCAGCCTGAACCAGCAGCCGTCACGGCCTGACGGTAGACGCTGTCTTTCACATCACCAGCGGCAAACACGCCAGGCACTTTGGTGGCCGTGCTGTCGGGCTTGCAGACGATGTATCCGACCTCGTCCGTGTCCAACCACTCCTTAAAGGCTGCCGAATTCGGGGTGTGCCCAATCGCCAAGAAGAACCCAGTGCAAGCCAGGTCCTTGACCTCGCCGGACGCATTGTTTCGGATCTTGATGCCGGTCACATCCTTGTCGCCCAAGACGTCGTCGACCTCGGTATTCCAGAGCACCTCGACCTTGTCGTTCTCGAACACGCGCTCCTGCATGATCTTGCTGGCACGCAGCTCGCTGCGGCGTACCAAGAGATAGACCTTGGAGGCGAACTTGGTCAGGAATGTCGCCTCTTCGGCCGCGGAATCGCCACCGCCGACCACCGCCACAACCTGGTCCTTATAGAAAAAGCCATCGCAGGTCGCGCAGGCGCTGACACCGTAGCCCTTGAGCCGGTCCTCATTGGGCAGTCCCAAATACTTGGCAACGGCACCTGTAGCGATGATCAGGGACTTGGCGAAGCCCTCTTTTTGACCAGCCTTGAAGGAAAAAGGCCACTGAGACAGGTCGACGGACTCCACGGTCTCGTAGCTGTACTGGGTTCCAAAGCGTGTGGTCTGGGCCTTCATGGCCTCCATCAGCTCAGGCCCCATGATGCCCTGAGGGAACCCTGGGAAGTTGTCCACGTCCGTGGTGATGGTCAGCTGGCCACCCGGTTGAACCCCCTCAAAGACGATGGGCTCCATATTGGCGCGGCTTGTGTACAGGGCGGCTGTGTGACCGGCGGGGCCGGAACCAAAGATGACGACTTCGTGCACGGACTCAGACACTGCGAGGACTCCAGATGATCAGAATGACTGCTTAATCGCCTGGGCCCAGGCGACAACGCGCCCAGCCAAGTGCTGGCAAGGATAGGACTGTCCTGTGGATGCTTCAGAAGCCATAGAGACGCAAGCCAGATCTTTGGGCTTTGGTCACTTCCGGGTTGCCCCGGTCCAAGTCCCCGCTCCTCACGCACAGGCCTTTGTGGACTGGCTGGAGGCAGGCCACCACGCAGGGATGGACTATTTGAGCCGCGGAGCTCCAGAGCGCATCGATCCCACGCTGCGGCTGGCGACCGCTCGCACCGCTCTGGTTCTGGCCGCTGAACACGGACACGACCGGCCACCCGATCCTGGCGGACTGACTGGCAAGGTTGCCCGATATGCTTGGGGGCGCGATTACCACAACGTCTTGGGCAAGCGCCTAAAGAAGTTCACAAAGTGGCTGCGGGCCGAAGGCATTGCCGCTTGGGGTGGAATCGACACCGCGCCGATCTTAGAACGCGCCTGGGCCAACGCCGCGGGATTGGGCTACTCCGGTAAAAACGGCCTACAGATCCTGCCAGCCAAAGGCAGCTACCTGCTTCTCGCTGTGGTCTTCGTAGACCTGGAGCTGCCCCCCACCTCGGCACTCAACCGGGACCACTGTGGCAGCTGTACTCGCTGTCTAGTCGCTTGCCCCACCCAGGCTTTTGTGAGGCCGCACACTCTGGACGCCCGACGCTGCCTGAGCTTCCACAACATCGAGTCCAGAAACAGCATTCCCCCCCAGCTGCGGAACGCCATGGGCCGCTGGGTCTTCGGCTGCGATGTCTGCCAAGAGGTCTGCCCACACAACGTGCAACCCACGGACCCGCTGCACCAGGCCTTCGCGCCCAAGAACGCGTGGCTGGACTTAGAATGGGTGCTGAGCGCCAGCCCTGAGCAAATCAATACGGACCTGGCTGGCACGCCCCTGCGCCGTCCAGGGCCAATTGGACTCAAACGAAACGCGGCGGTGGTCTTGGGCAACCTCAACGATCCGGCTGCGATCCCTGTGCTTCGCCCCTTGGCCTCGCATTGCGATGCGATGCTAGCGGAGCACGCGCGCTGGGCCCTGGCACAACTGGGAGGCTAAACGAGCAACAGAGACAAAACTGGAAGACCGGCAACGCTGTCCGAAGAGTAAGCTTGGACACACGATGCGCCCCCTCCTCCTCCTCAGTACTCGAGCCAGCCTGCTCTCCCTGGCCGTGCCCGCCCTGGCGATGCCCTTCTTGTCAGCCTTTGCTGGGCCTGCCCTGGCTGCAGGGTTTTTGCTGTACGGAGGCACCTCCGAGGTCAGTATGGTGGAGCTCCCCTTTCCTTGGGCCAAAGCCCTGATTCCGGCCTGCTTAGGTGTCTTCCTGCTCGGAGCCGAGTGGCGCTTGAACAAGCGCTGGATCTGGGTGCCAGCGATATTGAGCTCCGTCTCATCCCTTGGGGTCAACGCCATGTACCTGCTGGATCTTATGCGCCTGGCTAGCGCATGAGCCTAAAGCTCCGCACAAAGGACGGCACCGAAACCATGTCCTACGACGCCTTTGAGGAGCGCGTTCGACTGGGCGAAATCGGCCCAGAGGTCGAGGTGTGCTTTCCAGAAGTCACCGGGGAGAACTTCACCCCAGCAGGCGAGCTGGAGCTCTGGAAGGAACTGGCCAACCCAGAGCACCGTCGCTTCCAAACCCGATTGCGGTATGGCGCTCCACTGGCCACGGCCCTGCTACTCGGCCTGCAGCTGCGGGTGTTTTTCCTGGCCAAGCTGCCCGGCGGCGAAGACCTGGCCATTGACCACTTCACCAACTGGGCCCCCGCGGTGCTCGAGTCTGGCGAAATCTGGCGTTTACTCTCCTATGGGTGGCTTCACCTTGGGGTAAACCACTTGGCCTTGAACCTGCTCTTTCTGGTGTACGCCGGCTGGAACCTGGAGCGCGCGATGGGCCGCGCAAACCTGCTCACCGTGTTCGCGGTCTCCGTCCTGACAGGGGGACTACTGTCCATGGGGCTCTCACCCGCCAGACCCAGTCTTGGCGCCAGCGGCGGGGACTTTGGCCTCATTGCTGCCAGTGTGGTCTTTGGCTGGAAATACGAAGACCAGCTGCCAACTTTCGCCCGTAAGTACTTTGGCTGGGCGGTCCTTCCGTACCTGGTCTACCCCCTCTGCTTGGGTCTGCTCAGTTCCTCGGTGGACAACTGGGGTCACTTAGGCGGCATGCTCGGCGGGGGAGTCGCGGCGACCTGGCTTAAGCCCGGCGGCTTTGCAGCGAACGAAGGTCACAACCGGCGGCTCCGACGCGGCCTCTTGGCCGCAGGCTTGGGGGCGATGGTCTGCGTGTGGCTGTGGGGCCCCAGACTGGTGCAGGTCCTGCCGTACCGCGCCCAGGGGTTGGAGACGGCCATTCCCCAGAGCTGGGAGGAGGGCTGGGATTTTGGAGACGACCGGGGATGGGTCAGCCCGACAGGACAAGCAACCTGGGTGGCCACCACCCAGCAGCTCGCAG
>CAJQPC010000172.1 GCA_905480105.1 uncultured bacterium
CGGGTGCTCTGCCGCTTCCACCGAATCGAAGACGATCCCCGCATCCCAAAGGTGAAGCGGCACCTCTGGGCGCTTGCCGAGGAACACCTTCCAAAGGGCGAGGCGGGGGACCACAATCAGGCTTTGATGGAGCTGGGTGCAAGGGTCTGTACGCCGAGAACTCCCCGCTGTGGTTCTTGTCCGCTATCGGTGGAGTGCGCTGGACAGGACATCGCGGCGCGCTTGCCCAACAAGCCTCGAAAGCAGAAGGCCCCGGAGGTACGCGCAGCCTGCGTGGGACTGGAACGGGAAGGGAGCATCCTGCTCTGCCGGCGGCCTGAGTCCGGGCTTCTGGGTGGACTCTGGGAGCTGCCGTCAGTGGACCTCGGCACCCGCGAGGACGAGGACTCGCTGGTGCAGCAGGGTCTCAGAGAGCGCCTGGGAATGGAGGTCCAGCTGCTGCGCAGGCTTGGCCAAGTACGGCACATCTTTACCCACAGAAAGCTCACTCAGACAGTCTGGCAGGGCCATGGAAGCGGGGACTTGACCCTGCGCTATTACGAGGCTGCGGCGTGGTTTGACCCCCAGAATCTGGGGGGGGTACCGTTGTCCAAGCTGGCCCTAAAGACGCTGGCGGTGCTGGAGCGGCCAGACGAGCAGCTGAACCTGCTTTAGGATTCAGGCTGCACAGCAGGCCTTTTAAGTGAGCAGGTCCATGGGCTTAAGTACGCCTTCGAGCCAGCCCCTCGCAGCAGCGACATGCTCGGCGTTTAGGCCTTCCATCGTCACGATCACGTGGCGGGGACCCTCGTCGTAGCGAGGGTAGCTCCCGATGGCCACGGCGGGGAAGCGCGCGACGGCTTGCTCCAAGCGTTCGGCAATGTCTGTCTCAAACTCGCCGGTGACCACTCGGGCCGTGTGCAGTACTTCTCCACGGAATCGCTCCGCTACGGCCTCAAACTTCAGGCGCAGGATCGATGGCACGCCTGGGAAGATGTGCACGTTCCTGCAGACGACCAGCGGGAAGGTCATACCGCCGTCCCACCACAGCTCTGAGCCTTTGGGGACCTGAGCCATTCGCATGGCTGCTGTAGTGAGATCTCCTCTGATCTTCTCGCGAAGAACCTGCTCCAAGCGGGGGTGACTCTCTAAGGGGATGTCGAAGGCCGCCGCGATGCTGCGCATTGTGATGTCGTCGTGTGTGGGCCCCACACCGCCTGTGGTGAACACGTAGTCGCAGTCCGCAGAGGAGCGGGCCGTCTCTTGAGCGATGTCCTGGACGACGTCGGAGAGAATGGCCACCCTGCGCACCCTGCAACCCAGGGCCCGCAAGCGACGGATCAGGAAGGGTGCATTTTCGTCGGCGAACTTTCCGGAGAGGATTTCATCCCCGATGATTAGCAGTGCAGCTTGCTTCATAGCCCTAAGGTAGCCCGCATAGACCCGGGCGGTGTAAGGGCACGAGGGGCTCCCCCTTTAGTAAGAGGCTCATCGTGCCGATCCCGGGGGCGAGACAAAGGCTCAAACCGGAGCCTGCTACCCCGGCTTTTGTCGTGGGCACCCGGCGCTTTGGCGTCTATGATGATCAAGATGAGCTTGTGCGGAACCCATCGCTCGAAAGGGGGTCTAAGTCTGATATGACGGATCAGGAACCCCGTGCCCGCTTCGGCGGACATGCATTGAACGTTGTCGTGCGCTTTCATGGCGCCGTGGCAGAAGATGTTCTTATCGGCCCGAGCGGAACCTTGGCTCGAGGCGGCCAGCTCCCGTTGGATGACCACGGCGGGATGCTCTTGGGTACCATTGACGGTCCGTTGGCGGTGGTCTTGGAGGAGGGGCAAAGTAGTTTTGGTTCCCTGAGATTTAGTGCGGGGACCTGGCGTTTTGAAGACCAGGCAGGTCAACTGCATCCCATCCCGGCCCAGGCCAACTTGGAGCTGGAATTTGGTGTTCTCACATTGACCTTGCGGCCTGTGCGTCACTTTTTCCTGAGCCGGGAGTTGCCTGCAGACATGATGGCCTTTGGGATGCTTGCGATTTGCATGGTCTTGGGAGGCAGCATCCAGGCCCTGGTCGGTACCTATCCCTCCTCGCAGCCTATGCAGATTCAAGAGAGTCCTGAGTTGATCGTACGCCTTCTGGCGCACGACTATGAGGGGGTGGACAATGGCAGCACCCTGTTGGAACCGGAGTTTGCACCTCAGTACACGGACTTTTTTCTGCCTGCCGGGGACAAGGGGAACTTCGACAAAATGCGGGCGGGGGCCGAGCATGCCGGGGAATCGCCGGATCGAGTCCACAGCCCCACGCAGCAGCACTCAGCGCAGCCCGAGCGAATGGAACTGCCGGAGCCCTTGAACGTTCCCGAACCAGCGGCTGTGCCCACAGCCGCCGAGGAGCGGATGTCAAACGGCGACACTCTGGATGGGGCGCACGACAAGACTGGGACGGAGAGCGCCAGTGACGCCGAGGAGGAGGGCTGGGGTTTCAAGGACCAACTGCCCGCAGAACAAAAGGAGGCCCAGCGCGTGGCAGAGGAGCTGGCGCAGGCCGAAGAGGCGCTGCGCTTGGATCCTGAGAGCTCCTGGGCTTTGGCTCAAGTGGCCCGCTATCAGTATCTTAGCGAGGATATTCAGGGCGCCCGGCGAAGCTATGAGCGCTACATTGAGGTTCGCCCAGATCTGGCCAACGGCTACAACAACTTGGGTTTGGTCTACAAACGCCTTGGGGACTTTGAGAAGGAAGAGGAGCTGTACCGTTTGGCCTTGACCATCGAGCCGGGCGATACGGCGGCCATGAACAATCTCGCGGTCAATTTGGCGCACCAGGCGCGATACGACGAGGCTCTGGACCTCATGGACCACGTGGAGGTACTCGAGCCGGGCCAGCCCTATGCTCAGCTCCATCGGGCCAAGATCTACGCGGCGATGGACAAGCCAGAGCGGGCCCTGTTCAGCTTGGACAAGGCCCTGGCGGGTATGGCCGCCCTGGACACCCTGCACCACATCGAGTTCCGGCAGGACATTCGGGTGGATCCCGCACTGGATCCACTGAGAGAGCGTGCGGCTTTCACGGCGTTGTTGGTACAATATTATGGAGAAGAGGGACGCTCTCTGGTAGGCTCTCCCCATGGGTGAGTTGCAAGTCACCATTCGGTACAACGGCTTTGTGGTGAACCACCAGGTTGTCCGCGTGCGCGATGTGGTCCGGATCGGTGATTCGGCAGATGCCAAGGTGAGCTTTCCGGGTGCATCGGTCGCAGTGCATCGCGTGGGGGACGCCTTAGACATCCGAGGGCGCCGTCTCCTCAGAGGCGAACGCACC
>CAJQPC010000173.1 GCA_905480105.1 uncultured bacterium
CCTCGTTAAGTAGAACACTTGGTTCATAGTCCCGCGACCCTCCCGGAAACCTCCTTGGAAGTCGCATAGCGCTCCAACTCGGTTAGACCAGCGCCTCAGGCGAATGTCCAGGATCTTCTCCATGACCTTTGCCGCCACAGAGAAGATGGCAAGCATCCTGTAGTTTGATGGGTCCGTCCTGACCCCCTCCCCCTTAAAGAGAGGGAGTAGGTAGGCACGGTGCCATTGCTCCGGCTACTTGCCGAGCTCAAGCACCTTGTTGAACAGAGTCGAAAGAGCCATAGCCGTGCCAATGCCAGCCAGCTTAAGCAGTTCAGCCGTGATGCCGTCTTCACCGGCAGCCTTGCCCCTGGGAAGGCCCGCAATGACGCGCCATACTTCCTTCCAGGTGATGCGGGCATCCAGCTCGGGGACTGTGCGCGCAGTCGAGTCAAGCTTAGTCAACGCCTTGACAAGACGCCTCGTATAGTCATCATCAAACGGACCAGGTGTGCTGGGACTAGATGAGATGCGGTCAGTGCAGTCTCGGAGAGGCAGCGGAGAGGCAACTAGGTCCACCAAGGCATCACCATCGTTATCATCAGCAGTAGAGGACGCCCCAGCACCGGTTGACTCCAGTAGGTCGTCCGCCCCCAGCTTGCTTACATAATCCGCCCAGGTCGCTCGCACCTTGTCGGGCTCTACCACGAGGCCGCCCTATGTCGGGGGGATCAGGACTGCTTGGAGCGGTACTTAGAGGATGGAGTGGCCCAGGTGGAGGAACTCTCCGGGCTCATCGCCGGGCATGTCAGTGGCCTGAGCCCCATCTACGACGATGGAGACGACTGGGTCGAGGGGCTCGTTCAGGGCGATGTTCCCCGGGTCGTCACCTTTGTTGGGATGTCTCTGCTGCCGGAGATCAATCACCTGGGTGACCCCAGGGCCAAGGAGCGCTGGCCGCTGGAGATGGCCGAGATGGCCACACCTTGGTCCATCGCCAGCTCGGAACAGCCAGATAGAGACACTGGCGGTTCCATCCGGATTCTGCCCTCGAACACCCGGGCCGCCTTCTCGCAGGAAGGGTGTGGCTCTTTGCTCTTGCGGGAGTGCTTTGGGCTGAACCTTGGCGCCGGCTTGGCGCTCTCGGACCGGGATGTGGCGCAGTTAGATCTGGCCCTGCATCGTGCGCTCGCGTTTCGGGGAGAGAGCGGGGTCTGGTCGTTTCACATGCCGGACCTGGGCAGCTGGGACTATGTCCGAGGTTGCGACGACGACTGGGAAGGGGGCTGCGATGGTGCCCGCTTCAGGAACTGGCTGATCGACGTCCATGCCCGATGGGTTCAGTCTGGCGCTGCGGAGTGGAGCTTGCCAGCCCTGCACCAATAGGCTCGGCTCTGCTTCCAAGGACTTGTGGTCAGTCCGCACTGGAGTAGCTAGGGTGTACATCTGAATTTTGGAGCCCCCATGCATCCCAATGAGCTGGACCCCGCTGCAGCGGGCCACTTTGAGCAGTTTGGTATTGGCCGCGAGGTCTTGGACCAGGTCATGCGCGCAGCCTTGTCCCTTGGCGCCACCGACTGCGACCTGTTCTTCGAACACAAAGTCAGCACCGCGGTGGCCTTGAGTGATTCAAAGGTGAACCGCGCGTCCACGGATGTGGACCTGGGGCTGGGAGTGCGCGCCCGCGTCGGGGACCAGATCGGCTACGCCTACACCGAGGACCTGAGCCTGCCGGCCATGTTGCGGGCGGCACGCACAGCAGCCGCGATAGCGCGCAGCACACCGGGCTTGGCCCCTGTGGCCTTGTCACCGCTCCATCTCCCCAGCCGCTACCAGGTCTCGACCAGCTGGTCGGATGTGGGCATGGACCAGAGAGTCCCGTTGGTGCGAGCTTGGGAAGAGCGAGCCTTCTCCCTGGATTCTCGCATCGAGAAGGTCCAGACCAGCCTGGCGGACTCTGAAAAGTGGATCCTGGTGGTGCGTCCCGACGGCCGCATGGCCGAGGACTACCAGCCCATGACCCGGGCCCACGTGGTCTGCACGGCCATTGACGGCGACGTGCGTGAGTCCAACTCCTACAACCTGGCCTCGCGCGCCGGGCTGGAGTTCTACTCAGACGCTGGTCGAATTGAGCGCATGGTCCAGAAGGCGGTCGAGCGCACGGTCTTCTTGCTGGACGCTGGCAAGCCCACCGCCGGAGACATGCCCGTGGTCCTGGCTGCGGGTGCCTCCGGAATCCTTCTGCACGAGGCCATCGGGCATGGCTTGGAGGCTGACTTTAACCGCAAGAGCGTGAGCATCTATGCGGCGAAGATGGGCGAAAAGGTGGCACCAGACTTTGTCACTGTGGTCGATGACGGCACCTTGCCTGGCGAACGCGGCGCACTCAACGTCGACGACGAGGGCAATATTCCCGAGCGCACCGTGCTCATTGAGAACGGCGTCTTGAAGTCCTACATGCATGATGAGATCAGCGCAGCCCACTACAAGGTCAACCCAACAGGCAGCGGCCGCCGGGAGTCCTTCAGGCACCATCCGCTGCCTCGAATGCGGGCCACCTACATGGACCCTGGGCCCCACGATCCAGCCGAGATCATCGCCAACACCAAGCGTGGCATCTTCGCGACCTCCTTTTCCAACGGGGCGGTTCAGATCGGCGCAGGTGATTTCACGTTCTACATGAAGACTGGCTTTCTGATCGAAGACGGCAAGCTGACCCGTCCCATCAAGGACGTGAACATCATTGGCAACGGCCCCAAGGCCCTGGAGCAAGTGGACATGGTGGGTACTGATTTGACGATCGACGAGGGTGGCTGGACCTGCGGAAAGGATGGACAAGGCGTACCCGTTAGTCAGGGGCAGCCCACCGTTCGGGTCAAGTCCCTCACCGTTGGAGGTGAGTGATGTCTTTGTTGGACTCCGCTGGCGCAGCGGTCGAGCTCGCCCGAGGGATGGGTGCCGAACAGGTCAAGTCTTGGATTTCCACGGGTGTCGAGGTCGAGCTGCAGCAGCGCCAAGGCAAGCTGGAGCGGGTGCACGAGTCCTCGACTCTGGGACTGAGCGTCAGCCTGATGGTCGACGGAAAATACTCCTCCCACGGGACCTCGGATCTGCGCCCAGAAGCGCTCAAGGCCTTTCTCCAGCGCGCTGTAGACGGGACCCGCTACCTGGAGCAGGACTTGGACCGGACCATGCTCCCTTTCGAAGAGATGGGCTCGCTTGATCCGGTCTCGCTGGACAATGACGACGCCGAGAGCATCACCAAGCGTGGGCCCCAGGAGCGCCAGCGGGCCATCAAGGAGCTCGAAGACGGCATTCTGGCTGGATCTGGGGATGACTTGGTCTCCGCGACCTCCTACCTGTGGGAAGTTCGCAGTGAGTCCGCCGCGGTGTTCTCCAACGGCTTTCAGGCCACCCAAGCCCGAACCCACTACGGGCAAGGCGGAATGGTCACTCTGAAGGAGCCCAGCGGAAAGCTTCCTGAATCGTACAGCTTTTTTAACGCCTCACACTTCGAGGACGTGCCTTCTGTGGCCCAGGTCTCCACAGATCTATGGACCAAGGCTGACGAGGTCCGCAACACCAGCCCGTGTCCCTCGGGAAAGTACATGATGATCCTGGATCGTCGTGTGGCCAGTCGGATTCTTGGGGCCATGATATCCCCCATGGCGGGCGGCAACCTGCACACCGGCCGCTCCATGTACCTGGACAAGCTGGGCAAGACCTTGGGGTCCAAGGCCTTTACCTTGGTGGACGACCCCACCATCGCGCGCGGTATGGGCTCAAAGCCCTTTGACGGCGACGGTCGCAAAGCCCGTGTGCGTCCCCTGTTCACAGAAGGACGCTTGGACACCTACTTGTTGGACCTGTACCACGCGCGGAAGCTGAAGATGACGCCCACCACAGGGGGCACAAGCAACGTGGTCATGCAGCCAGGCAGCCGCTCTTGGCAGGAGATTGCCAAGGAACAGGGTCGGGCAATCCGTGTGACCAGTTTCTTGGGTGGCAACAGCAATCCTGCCAGCGGAGCTTTCTCCCTTGGAATCCGGGGCCAACTCATCGAGAACGGCGAGGTTGTCCAGAACCTGAGCGAGATGAACGTAAGCGGGAATCTGCTGGAGTTGATGGCCAGTTTCGTCGAGGCGTCGAACGACCCCTGGCTATTCGCCAGCTATCGTGTTCCTACCTTGGCTTTTGAGGGTGTCCAGTTCTCCGGAAGCTGAGCGACTGAGTAGCTGGCCCCCCCCGTACGTGATAGAAGTGGCCCCAGACGGGAATAGAGATGGACATCGCATTGGCCACCTGCGAATCGGTCCCCGCGTGGGAAAAGGATGATCTCCCGCTCCACGCTGCGCTTCGTGCCTTGGGCGTGGTGCTTCACCAGCCGGTCTGGGACGATGCGAAGGTAGACTGGAGCCGCTTTGACGCCGTGCTCATCAGGACCACCTGGGACTACACGCAGAACCGGGATGCCTTCGTGGCCTGGGCCCATCAGGTTGGAGAGCGCCTGTTGAATCCTCCTCAGGTGGTGGCTTGGAACACCCACAAGTCCTACCTTCGGGCTCTGGCGAAAGAGAAGGTTCCCACCATTCCCACCATTTGGCTGGATCGGTATCAGGGGCTGCACTTGGAGTTTATTTGGCCGGGCTGGGAACGCGGCTTCATGAAACCACAGGTGGGTGCCAGTGCGAGCGGCACCCTGCGCTTTGATGTCTCGGAGCTGGACACTGTGGAGATTGCCTTGCGTGATGCGCTGAGGCGGGACGACATGATGCTGCAGCCCTACTTGAGTCAAGTGGAGACCCGCGGGGAGCTCTCAGCCATCTACATCGACGGCGTGTTCTCTCATGCCGTTCGAAAAGTACCGGTCAAGGGAGACTACCGCGTCCAAGATGATCACGGCGCCTCCGACTTTGCCCACACCTTGAAGCCCCAGGAGCTAGAGGTCTGCCAAGCGGTCATGGACGCAGCTGCGCGGGTCTTGGATTTAGAGCAGTCCCTGCTGTATGCACGGGTGGACCTGCTGCACGACGACAAGGACAAGCTTCTACTGACCGAGCTGGAGTTGGTGGAGCCCAGTCTCTTTTTTAGGCATGGTGCTGGCGCTGCGGAAAAGCTGGCAGCGGCCTTGGTCGCCCGGGCCAAAGCCATGGGCGACCTTTCCTAACTCAGCGCTGGTTGCGCCGACGGAAGAGCAGCCCCACACCGGCAAGGGTCAGCCAGGCCAGGCTGCCTGGGGTGCCTGGGTTGGGCGCGCTACATCCTCCACAGCCCGTCGCTGGACTTCCGACGATGATCTGCATGCTGTCCGTGGCCTGGGCTACGCCGTCACTGACTTTAAGGGTGACCGTGTAGACCCCTGGAGCGTCTGGGGACAGAATGGTTTGAGGCATCTCTGCATTCTCCAGCTCCGCGACAGCGCCCGGAGGTACGCCGGTCAGGCTCCAGGAGAAGCTAAGCTCCTGCCCCTCTGGGTCGGAGGAAGCAGAACCGTCCAGCGTGAGCGTGTACCCGATGTCGTCGACGGTGATGTCTTCCCCGGCGTCGGCGATGGGTGGGGCATTCTCCTCGGAGCCAGTGTCTTGGGGTTCGGAGGTGTCACCGCTGTCACCGCTGTCTCCGCTGTCTCCGCTGTCTCCAGTATCGACAGGGTCAGTATCCGCATCAAAAGATAGGGTGGCCCTGACAAAGTAGGGCTTGACACTCTGATCGAAGAGGATGACGAGCTCATCCCCGTTGCGGGCTAGCCAAGGTTGCATGGCCCCCTGGCCGCCCTCTGGAAAGGTGATGATGGGAATGCTGCGGAGCAAGTTCCACTCCAGGTCGAATACCGAGACGTAGACATTTCCCGTGTCCTGATTCCAGGCCATGGACTCGTCCCGGTACATGTGGGCCACGAAGTAGTGG
The DNA here is from genome assembly GCA_905480105.1 of uncultured bacterium. Taxonomy (GTDB): domain Bacteria; phylum Myxococcota_A; class UBA796; order UBA796; family CAJQPC01; genus CAJQPC01. The sequence goes on from CAJQPC010000173.1 coordinate 5,887, forward strand.
TCCTCGATTCGGTTGACGGACTGGGGCCAGTAGATGTTGTCCAGGTCGCCAGGCATGAGGCGTACCTCTGTGCGCTTGACCCACTCCACGTCGGTGCCATCGTAGTGGTCAATGACCAAGATGCCGCCCAGCGGCCAAGCGTGAATGTGCAGGACCTCGTCGTTGTCCGGGTCGTAGATCAAGGAGCTACCACCGATCCCTGGGTCCAGCTTGAGAGTGCCCTCTCGGGCGACGGTGGGCTTGCCCTTCTCCAGAATTATCAAGCGGCCAAGTTCACCGGTGACGGCCTGAAAGCCCGCGGCGTCTACCTTCTCCGAACACATTGCGGGTGCATCGTTGTAGGTGTACTCGGTATCGCCTTCCGCTAAATTGTAGTTCCTTGCTTTGTCTAAGTTCTCGTCGTAGCGAAAGATACGAGCGCCGTCGTTGGCGCCTTCGTAGGTGTTGGTGCTGGCGACGTGAAGCCAGGTTCCATCCGGACATAAATCGATGGCGTGATCGACCAAGTCGGTGCGGCCAGAGAGCTTCTTGGACGAGGAGATCAGATTGAGATCAGCGTCCATTGTCCAGTGTAGGTAGTCACCGCCGCTGGCTCGAAAGTAGTTCCAGTTTCCGTCTTCCGCGGGGAAGAGTCTGGACCAGTTTCCGTTGTCTGAGGTGAGCTGTTGTGGACTTGTCAGCTCGGTGACGTACTCAACCTCACCCTCTTCAGCGTGGGCGATGGACAGGGTGGCAAGCAGTGCAAGCATGTTCAGACCTCTTCTTTGTCAGCAGAGTTTAGACCGCTTGGCGCTTGGCCACACCGTATTTTCAGTACTCATGGTGATTAATTGGAAGATTCTGTCAGCCGGTGAGAAGCTGAATCACCAGGGCTGACACCAGGCCGGCGACCAAGCCAGTGAGCATGGCGATGATCCAAGGGTGGTCAAAGTGGTCTTCCTCACGGGGGTCTTTCTCTGCGTTGGCGGTTGTTTTCGCAGCTGCAGGGGGGCGCGCAGGCCCGTTTATGTCTGCCGACTTGAGCTCCGACACGGCAGGGCCGAGCGTGGTGGTGGGCATGATCATGGGCGGTGGCGGTGAATGGCTGGGGAGGACGACGCTGCGGAAGGGAAGCGCGCTTCGCACAGCCAGAGCGTCCGGGTAGCGTTCGTCCACGTTCGCCAGGCACTTGTTGATGATCGTGAGCAGGGGCTCTGGAATGCTTGGATCCACCTTGCCGCCTATCGGGCGTTTGCCAGTCGCAGCCTGGTGGAAGAGTAGGCCCATTGCATAGACATCCCCTGCCATTGTGCCCAGTTCGTTCTCGGGGTTGCGCAGGGAAGGGTTGTGCGACCCCTGGGTGCCGTACGCGGTGATGCGGGCCAGCTCGTCGTCGACCACGTCTTGCTCGAATAGAACGGACTCAGCGCTAAGGTTCCCGTGCACCACACCTGCCTGGTGAAGCTCGGCCATGCCCTCGGTCACGTCGCGCACCATCGCCCGCAGGCGGGTTCGGACCAGGGGACCCTGGTTGAGAATCTCGCGTAGCTCAAAGCCGTGCATGACCTCGCTGCTCCGCCAAGTGCTTCCGTCCGCTGAGCGTCCCAAATCGTAGACGGCCGCCAAGTTCTCGTGGCGAGTTGCGGCCAGAGTGTTCGCGTGCATTAGGAACCCGTCCGCACGCTCGCCGCTCTCCAGGAGTATTTCGAGCAGAACGCGACGGACCATGGGCTCTTGCAGAGCGAGCCACTTTTCTACGCCGCCGCGGCGCTCCAAACAGGACTGGAGACGAAACCGGCCGTCGTAGACCTGCCCCTCTTGCCGGAGCGGGATGTCTTCGCCATCAGGGCGAAGCCGGATGCGTAGAGGCGAGGCCTTGCTGTTTTTCTCGCCCAATGTATCTTTCTCGGAGCTGGACTCCGGAGGATTTTGGATCAGACGTGGCTTAAAGGTCGGCATGGCGAATCATTCTCGATGGCTCTCGCACCCTATCGTCGGCCTGTCGCAATAGCTTGGAGGAGTGCGTGATTGTAATGCTGTGTAACTTTCCACCAAAGGCGGCCAAAGCCGCCGCAAATGCGCTTGTGGACGAAGAGTTGGCCGCGTGTGTAAACCTCTTATCCCCGGTCACCAGCGTCTATCGTTGGCAAGGAAACAGGTGTGTCGAGCAGGAGGTTCCGCTGCTGATCAAGGCACCCCGTCGCCTCGCAGACCGGCTTCAGCAGAGGATTCATGAGCTGCATCCCTACGATTTACCTGAGATTATCGCCCTTCCGGTGGATGAGTCGGCCTCCAGCACGGCCTACTTGGCTTGGGTTCGAGCCCTTGGTTCCTCCTAAGGCCGCAGGGGGGGTTAGGGAGCGGCGATGTTCATGGCGCTGCTCATGGCCGGCGTTCCGGTCCTGCTCGGATCTCTGTTGGGCCTGCTCCCAATGGGTGTGCCGCGGCGTGTTTTAGGTCCCGTCCGAACGTTCGCAGTGGTCTCGGCGTTGGTGGTGATTCTGGGGGCGTTGCTCCCGGAGGCACTGGAGGTACTGGGTCTGCCTGCTTTTGGGCTCTTGGCCTTGGGCTTGGCCACTCCCTCGATGCTGGGCAAGCTGGTGGGACACAGCAAGAACGGCGGAGCGGGGGTGGAGCTGGGCTTTGTGGGTCTGCTCGGGCACCAACTGCTAGAAGGGGGGCAGATCGGCGCGGCCTCTACCCTGGAGGCTCAAGGCTTCGGCGTTGTTCTGGCGCTGACCGCCCATACAGCCCCCCTCGTGGGTGCGGTGGTGTTGGGCTACGTCGCCCACGACGGCCGAAGGGTGGCCCTGCAGCGGGTCGCGTTGCTCTTGGCGGCGTCCTGTATTGGTGCTGGCGCCGGGTCCGGTCTGATAGGTGCCTTGGGGGGGTTTGAGCCTTACCTTCAGGCCTTGCTTGCCGGCATGTTGGTCAATCTGTTGGGCCACGACCTGCTCGCCGATTTGCCCAAGAACTCGCCGGACAAAGCCTTGGACCTAACGGCTGCCGTCGCGGGTGCGGCGCTCCCCATGTTGTTCTTGCACGGGTTCGGACAGGGCCACGGCACCAACGAGAATCCGGGCCTGTGGATGCCCACCTTGGATGTGCTCTTGGCCATCGCGCCGTGGTCTTTGGCGGGCGTGGTGATGGCTCTGGTGGGCAACGCATTGATACGCGGTGGACCTCCTGGGTTTCTACGCGGAGAACTCTACACCCGAGTGCTCTCAGGGCAGGTGGGGGCCCGCTTCTGGTTGCGCGCCGGAGGCCTGTCCCTGAGTCCTGCGCTGGCCTTTTTGGGGATTGGGCTCTGGGGCTGGGCTCCCACTCTGCTGGCGGTGGGTGGATTGATGGTTTTAGGCATTGGCGGGTGTTTGCTCCTGGGGGGACCCAAGGGAGAGCTCGGACCGAACCGAGGGCCCCTCTGGTTCCTGCCATGGCTAATCGGCGGTGCGCTGCTTGCAGGTCTGCTCCAGACCAGTCAAGCCAGCGGTGAGCTGGGGCTCTTGGGTGCTCTGGCTATGCTCCCTGTCTCCGCCCAGGGGATGGCTTTTGCGCCTATGGCCTCGGCTGTGGGGGCGGAGGCGCTCAGGCCGTCCGTGGCCGTGGCGATGCTCGTGGCGGGTCCTTTGGTTCTAACGCCTCCTTTTTGGAAGCAAGCGGTCTCCGAGGTCGGCTGGCTTCGTACCCTGGGTGCGTTGGTCTTTGGCCTGTCTTGCGTGGTCGGTATTGCGGTCGCTGGCCAAGCCATGGCGTTGGAGTGGACCCCCATGACTGCTCGCGTGCCCATGTGGCTGCGGGTGGGCTCCCTGGGCTCCTTGGCGGCCGTGGTTGGCCTTCAGATCTGGGACATGAGTACCCGGCGCTGGCTCAAGGGTTGGCTGAACCACTAGCTGCCCTTCTTCGTCAGGCCTACCCTTCGTCGGGTTTCAGGGCGGGTCTGTTCCGCTTCGGAGAGCCAACGCCATCTGGTCCTAGCCTGTCTGAAATACTGGCTGCGTCAGTCTATCGATTCAGCGCGCCTTTTCAGCGTCTTGAGCATGGTGTCATTGTGCCTGAACTACAGTGGGTTAGCCGGGGATCCATGTCTCCCAAGTCCCCCCTGATGCGCGGCCTGATGACCGTGCTCTTTGCTCTGCATTTCGCAGCAGTGGTGGCCTACATCGCGCCGTGGCCCGAGGAGATGGACAGCGCCTATCAGCTCAGTAAGCACTACATTCAGCCCCTGATGCTGCGGCAGAAGTGGAACATGTTTCGCAAGCCCAACAAGTGGGACAAGCTGCTGCTCCACGAGGGCCAGACCCGCAGCGGGGAGTGGGTGGAGCTGATGCCCACCAACGCAGCCCCAGAGGGGTGGTTTGTGCGATGGAGCTACTCGCGCATGACCAAGGTGCACAACGTCGTGGCCTTTGAGAGGGACCCCAAGCAGTTCACCCCGGACTATTCCGATTGGCTGTGCCGGAACGCCCCCCTCGAGGTGGTATCCGTGCGCCTGACCAAGCGTGCGGTCAAGCACCGGAGCCGTAAGCAGTGGGCCCAACAGCACCGTTTGCCCCAAGAGATTCGAGACACGGTGGTCTGGGAGCAGCCATGTCCGCCTTGAACCGGGCCTGGCAGGGCTGGCAGAAGTGGTGCTTTGGTGCGGTGGATCCACGTCGGCTGGCCATGCTTCGCATCG
>CAJQPC010000174.1 GCA_905480105.1 uncultured bacterium
CGAGCCAAGCTCTCCGCCAGCTCGTCGTCCATCGCCTCTCCCAAAGATGTGAGCTGTTTTAGGGCGGATATGCGCGCTGGGAGATGGCGATCCCGACCCTCCAGGTCCTGGGTCAGAGCCAGTTTCTGCTTGAGTAGCTGCGCGTCCCAAGGATTGGGTTCCAACGCCCGCTCCACCCACCCCAAGCCGGTGGCGTAGCGTTGATGGGCGTGCACCAGCTCGGCGCCTGTCTCCCACGCTGACAGGCTGGTTGGGTTTAGCTCCAGGGAGTCCGCCACAGCATCCAAGAGCTCCTTCGGGTCGCGATTGGGGAAGGCCCGGTGGACGCAGCGGGCCCAGATCCATCCCTGTGCCCGCTCCGGTGTCCACCCACTCAGCGCGCTCACGGGCTCACCCAAGGCCAACTGCGCTGCGCAGAGACTGCCCCGGGTGCTGTCTCCACCCCCAAGCTCAAGGGCACGCTCTAGGAGCGCAACAGCGGCCTCTTGCTCGCCCTGCTCCGCACGAAGCTCCCCAAGCTCCTGAACCAACACCACCGAACTCGGATCAAAGACCATGGCGCGCTGGTAGGCCTGAGCGGCTTGCTCCAGCTCCCCCTGAGTCCGGTACAACTGCGCCCTCACGTAGGCATTGCGCGCCCGGTGGTGCAGCTTTGGCACCACCGCTGCCTGCCCCGGTTCGACAGCAGGGGTGGCGCTGGGAGGCGGCGTCGGCTTGGGACAGGCCAGCCAAACCAGCAGCCAAATCACAGGTCGCGGCCCCAAAGCCCGGGGGCCGCCTTTCGAACGGGCAAGAAGGTTGCCACCGCACAGAGTACCGCTGCGAGCAGCACAAACACCAAGGCCAAGGCCCACTCCTGCGGAGAAAGCGGCAGCCCGTCCCGGTCGACTCGCAGAATGAAGAACACCGGTACCGCCAGGCAGCCCACCACCGAGAACACCAGAACCAGCGCGGCCACCATGAACACGATGGCCCCGGGGCCGCTGGCCGCCCGGGCCACGTTGTCGGCCTTGAAATCCGGAGTCAGTGCCCCCATTCCTACGGCGATGCCGCTGAGCCCAAAGGCAAACCCGACCCCCGTAAATGCGCTGACCGCATAGAGCAGCGGTGGGCTGTTCAAAATGGCGTTGGTGGCCATGGTGATGCTGCCCCCAACGATGAGCATGGGAATCAGTCCGGGCAGTGCCTTGGCCCAGAGGTAGCGCTCCGGGTCCATGGGTGCAGTCCGCAGCACCCAGAAGGCCCGGCCCTCGCCAGAGATCTGGGCGTACTGGAAGCGCACGGCGATGCCCGCCATCACAAAGCCCACCATGCCCAGGTTCATGTAGGCCAAGGCGTTCTTGGCGTCTTGCATGTAACCAGTGCCCACAACGTCCACCGGCAGCGCCTGGACCGAGAAGAGGTAGATGGCAATCAGTGAGAGCATCAGGAAGGTTTGAGACCACTGGCTGGGGTCTCGGAAGAAGGTCTTGGTGTCCTTGATGATCACGGCGGCCATGGGCTTGGACAGCGGCCGGGTGAACACCGCCAACATGCCGTCCAGGATGCTGTTTTCACTCAGGCGGGCCCGGTTGGCCTCTTGCGCGCGGGTCCAGCCGTCCGGGAACAACCAGGTGGTGATCCAACGGGAGATCCCCGCAAAGCCCACCGAGCCAGACACCAGCAGCGCCAGCTCCATCCACGGGTAGGGACGCCCCTGAAGCGCAGCCCCCAGCACCGACGAGGCCCACCGTGGCGGAAACAGCAGTGGCATGGGGTTCTGCAGAGTGGCCACGTAGGCTGCGACGCTCTCAAAATCTTGGGCGTTCATCAGCCGCTCGGGCTGCATCAGCCGCAAGAGCAAAAAGACCGCAATGAGGAAGAGTACCCCCACCACCGCCAAGGCTTCCCGAGCGCGGCGTGCGCTGACCCCGGTGACCAAGATGCTGGCCATGATTGCGCCAAAGGAGGACGGTATGAGCAGGAAAGCGGGCACCACGACCAGAAGGCTGGCGTAGTAGACCCAGCCCGCGCTGGCCGCCAAACCAAAGGCCAGAAAGACCGGCAGCCCGAACATCATCATCATCCAGCTGGACTGGGCCAGAGTGTCCATGAGGCGGGTGTTGAAGAAGGTGCGCGGGCTGATGGGCAGGGAGCGCAACAGCTCCAGGTCTTCGCTCAGGTAGAAGGAACTCAGACTGGTGACCACATTGGAAAAGGTCAACATGCCGAAGAGGCTGAGCAACAGCAGCTCCAGGAGCTTGCGCGTGATCAGCGGTCCAAAGACCTCGACCTGGTAGAACTGGTCGACCACGAAAATCAGGCCCAAAAAGAGAAAGCACCAAAACGCCAGGGCCGCGGCACCAAAGAGCCCATACCCAAGCTTTTCCTTTCTGCTCGCGTGTACCCAGCGATTGCCCAGGCTCCGCACGCGGGGCGCGAGAAGCTGAAAGGGGGTGACCCTGGGCCGAGGAAGCACGGCTTTTGGAAGACTGGGTAAAGGAAAGGCCAGCGGCTATTCCTCCGTGTAGGCGGAGGCCTGCTCGTCTTCTGCGCTCTCGACCGTCTTGCGCACGTAGTAGCGCAGCAGCTTGTTGCGCTGGGCCCCTCCCACCAAGGCCTGCAGGTCATAATAGAGCTCGGGATCCTGGACCAGGGCGCCCACGGTGCCGTCTCCCGCCTCGATGCCGTCTGAGACTGCACGTAGGTTTCCGGCGGTGATGCTCAGGTCGGCGACCAGCTGGGCCTTGTCCGCGTCGTAGAGCAGAGCATGCACCACGCTGTCCTCGTTCTTGATGTCCCCGACCAAGGTCTCCAGCGCCAAAGCGGTCTCCGAGAGTTGGAGCGCCAGCTCCTCGCCGCCATCTCCCATAAAGAACTCGTGAGCGACCGAGTCTCCCTCGCGTATCTCGCGGGTCAGCACGGCCACGTCATCGGAGCCGCTCTCCAGGTTGGTGGCGATGCGGTTGAGCTTGTTGGTCAGCCTCTTGTCGTAGACCAGGGCGTGGATCAGTCCGTCACCCTCTTCGGCCTCGGCCGTGATCTGCTCGACGTTGGCGATGATGTTGGCCACTGATGCGGCGCGGGCCTCGTCGTTCTCTCCCAGCGTCAGGTTGACCTTTTGGGAGATCTCTTCGAGCTGAGCCAGAATCTCGTTGGCCTGCTTTTGATACTCGACCAACCCCTTAGACTCTTGAACGGTCAGCCATCCTCCATCATCGAGGGGACCCACCGTGTTGGAGCCCACGGAAATGGCCACGTACTTGTCGCCCAATACGCCCTCGGTGTCGATGCGTGCGACCGAATCCTCTCGGATCCGGGACTGGTACTGCGCCTTGAGGGTCAGCTCCACAAACACCGGCTTGATGCCCTCGTCTTCGGACATGCGAACCAGGCTCACCTCGCCCACGTCAATGCCAGCCAGACGCACAGCTGCGCCGTCGCGCAGACCGCCCACATCGTCGAAGGAGGCGTTGAGCTTGTAGCGATCTTCCAGCAGCTCGCTGCCCTCTCCCAGCACGAACATGATCAGGCCGAGCAGAAAGATGGACAGGAAGACAAAGATCCCCACCTTCAGGTCTTTGTTGAGATCACGCTCCATCCAAAATCCTCCGTCCCTGAGAGTCTATCGCGCCCCGCGCAGGGCGGCGGGTAGATGCACTCTGAGCAGAGACTCTTCGGCCGGCACCCCAACCCGTATTGGAAAGCCGTAATGCCCGGTGCCACGGTGCACGTAGAGGCGGTCAGGCCCCCGGCCCCACAGGCCATGATCGGGGATCCCAAGCGCACGAACAATGGTCCATGGGTGCCCAAGGTCCAACAAACCAACCTGTCCGCCGTGGGTGTGCCCCGACAAGGTCAGATCGGCCTGCCCGACAGGTAGGTCACCAAAGGCAGCGGGGTCGTGCAGCAGGATCAGGCGCAGGGCCCCCCCAACCCGCGGGTTGGCATTGAGCACCGCCTCCATGCTCCGCTTGCGATGCTGATAACAGAAATCCAAGCCCACAATCTGGACGGGACCCGCGGCCGTATCCACCATCACCGACTCGTCGATGAGCAGGGGGATACCGTTGTGCTCCATCGCCAGGGCCACTTGCTCGGTCACCTCCAGGTCATGGTTGCCCCGAATGGCAAACACGCGCCCAGGCATGGCTTGCAAGGGCTCCAGCGCTTCCTCCAGCACGTTTTTCTGGTTGTTGCTCTCGTAGGTCAAGTAATCGCCGGTGAGCAAGATCAAGTCCGGGTTCCGGTCCACTGCGCGCTGACAAGCAGCCCGAAGCCGCGCCACGGACATGAAGGGCCCCAGATGAGGGTCGGTGATCTGAACCACGCGCAGGGGCCGAGATGTGCGGGCCGCGCCATGACCCACCGGGCGTAGGCCCTCTACGGGCCGCTGGTCCAACACGATGTCCAGCTCCTCGGAGCGGAACTGAAGGGAACGGAAGGTGCTCACCGCGGCGATGGCAAAGGGCAACCAGGGCAGCCAAGGGTCAAAGCCCAAGAGAACGAGCGTGGCCCAGGGAATGGCCAACCAGCCAGCCGCGCCAAAGGCGGAGCCCGGCAGGGTGACCAGCCATCGATAGGCCGGAGAGCGCAAGCGGGCGCGGGCGACCCCAAAACCAAAGGCCAAGCCCGCAGCCATGAGCAGCGGCAGCCCCCAAGAGAACCACCCCAGAGTCTCAAAAAGAATCAGCGAGGTGCACACCGGGATGCCAATGGCGACGCCCAATCCAATGGCAATTCTTGGCCCGCCAGCCAGAAAGCCACGGACCATGACACCGATCAGGCCCGCGAAGGACAACACCGCAAAGAGAAAACCAGGGCTCATTGACAGGGAGTATGCACGGCACGGACCCCAGGCGAGAGATAGGATCTCCCCGTGCTCCCCCTACACACCCATCGCCAAACACTTCACCCCTGCAACAAGCCCGAGTTTGGCTGCGTGGACTCGAGGGCCTGTTTTGGGCGGGAGACAAGAGAATACGGGTGTCAGAAGTGAGCACTCAAAACCGCATCGGAATCGCCGCATTGATCTGGGGCGCGAGCATGGTCCTGTCTCGGGCCATTGGGGTGATCCGCGAAGGCGTTATCGGCCGAGTGATCGGCGGTGGTGCAGACGCCGACGCCTACTGGGCGGCCTTCCAGGTCCCCAACTTCTTGAACTACCTGTTGGCGGGTGGTGGGCTGAGCCTGGTCTTCATCCCGATGTTTTCCGCATACCTGGAGAAAAAGGACGAAGCAGGCGGTTGGCGCATCTTCAGCATCCTGTTCACGACCATGGCCACAGCGCTCCTGGTCCTGGTCCCACTGGCCATGCTTGCCGCCCCAATTGTGGCCAGCACCTTGGTGCCCGGCTTTGACCCCACTCAGCAGGCCCTCTGGGTCCGTCTGACGCGCATCATGCTGCCCGCTCAGATCTTTCATGTCCTGGGCGGGCTCCTAAGCGCTGTGCTCATGGCCAAGGATCGCCACACGCTTCCAGCCTTCGCCAACCTGGGGTACTCCGGCGGTATGATCGTTCTGGGCTTGGTTTTGGGGGACACTCTGGGACCCGAGGCCTTTGCTTGGGGCGTGCTGCTCGGCTCGGTCATCGGCCCCTTCGGCCTGCCGTTGATGGGCTGCCTCAAGCACGGCATGCAGTTTCGGCCCTCCTGGCAGTTCAACCACCCGGACCTTCGCCGCTACCTGTGGCTCACTCTACCCATCATGTTGGCCTTCTCCGTGGTCATCGTTGATGACTGGTTCCTGGCCCACTTCGGGAGCTTGGCCGGCGAGGGCGTCATCGCCCGACTCACCTACGGCAAGACCTTGATGAAGGTGCCGATGGGCATCTTCGGAATGGCCGTGGCAAGCGCCGCCTTCCCTACCCTCTCTCGTCAGGTCTCCGAAGGGGTACCCGGCAAGGCCTATGACACCTTGATGCGCAGCTGCCGCCAGATGCTGGTTCTGGCTTTTGCCAGCCAAGCCGCCTTTACCGTCGCTGGCGCAGACGTGGCCGAGGTCATCTGGGGCACCGCCCGCTT
>CAJQPC010000175.1 GCA_905480105.1 uncultured bacterium
TGCCAAGAAGGCCGCGAAGCCCGCTGCCAAGAAGGCCGCGAAGCCCGCTGCCAAGAAGGCCGCGAAGCCCGCTGCCAAGAAGGCCGCGAAGCCCGCTGCCAAGAAGGCCGCGAAGCCCGCTGCCAAGAAGGCCGCGGAGCCCGCTGCCAAGAAGGCCGCCGCTGCAGCGAAGCCCGCTGCCAAGAAAGCCACTGCGAAGACGGCTACGAAGCCTGCTGCCAAGAAGGCGGCTGTCAAAAAAGCTGCTCCCGCGCCTGCTGCGAAGGCCCCCCGTGGCAAGCTCAACATCTCCTTCTCGGACACGCCCAATCCCAATGCAATGAAGTTTAGCTTGGGTGGACACGTGGTCTCCAAGGACGCCCTGAGCTTCGCCAAGCGCGACGATAAGCACCCCTTGGCTCAAGCTATGTTCGCCATTCCTGGTGTTCGCACAGTGTTCGCGGTGAACGATTTTGTGACTGTGACCAAGGAAGACGCGGCCAACTGGGCGAACTTGACCCATCCCATCGTGGAAGCGCTGGAAGAAGTGGTCTGAGTCGGCCCTTAGGGGCAGGGTTTAGGGGCCCACACCATGCGTTGGTGAGGGCCTACCTTTGGCAGGTCGAACTCGGAGCCGATGGCTTGCCAGCCCGCTCGGGCGTAGAATGTTCTGGCCCGCAGGCGCGCGTTGCACCACAGAGGGCCCAACGACTGCACTTCGATGAGGAGTTGTGAGCCCAAGCCTTGGCCTTGGCAAACCGGGTCCGTAGCCATGCCGCGCAGCTGCTGGGGGTAAATGGCGCCGTTGTGGACTATCGGATTGGAGAACAGGCTCAGCACGACCAAAAGCTGTTCGTCTTGCCACAAGCCATGGTGGGTGGCTTGGGCATCTCCTGGGAAGACCGCGCTCTCTCTGGGGCGGCCTTGGCGCAGCACGCGCCAACGTAGGTCGATCAATTGGTCGGGGCGAATCAGGGTGCAGTGGGCCATGAAAGGTATCCTGCCACCAATGCCACCATCCTTGCGAGCTGCCTGCATGGCCTTCGGCCAAATCTGTACCCAAGCTGTGTCACGACTGCCTTTTGTTCTGGTCCTTGGAGCATGGTCGGTGGTGCTGTCGGTGCTTCTGACTTGGCCCACGGCTGTCGAACTCAACCAGGGTGTCTTGGGGTCCCCGAACGCAGACGGGATCAAACACCTCTGGACCCTATGGTGGATGCGCCAGGAGCTCCTGGTTCAGCATCAAATCCCATGGGATACGGAGTACCTAAACTTTCCCCAGGGGATGCAGCTTTACCCCATCGAGCCCCTGAACGGCCTGGCCGTCAGCCTGCTTGGCTTTTTGCCACTGGTCGCTGCGACGAACCTAGTGGCGCTGATGAACCTGAGCGCAATGGGCATTGCGGGTGGTCTTCTGGGCAGAGAACTCTCCGGTTCTCGATGGGGTGGAGCAGCCGCCGGCACCATGCTCCAGGGCAGCGCAATGGCCCTGTTCACCATCCATGTAGGGGTGGGGGAGCTGCAGCATATGTGGTGGCTACCGCTGGGTGCATGGGCTTGGCTGCGTCTGCGCCAGGGTATAGGCTGGCGGGCTACACTGGGGCTTGCGGGATGCTTGGTGGGCGCCACTCTCTCGTGCTTCTACCACGGTTTTTTTCTGGCGACATCCGTCGCTTTGCTGTCGCTTAGCACCCTGTGGGCCGGAAAAAGGACCCCCGCGCTCTTGGTGCGCTATGCGGTGGCTGCTGGGCTTGGACTGGTCGTGGTCTTGCCCGTTGTGCTCAGCTTCTCGGGCAGCTACGGCGGCGATGAGGTTCCCCAGGTGGGGCTGCTCAACTACGTCACCGCTGAGGTTGGTCAGCCGGTGACCGATCCCTTCTCGGCCCGCCTGGAGCTCTCGGAGATCTGGACCCCCCGTCAAGGTCAGCGCGCGGACGCTTCTATGGAGCGAATGGGCTACGGCGGCGGCCGGTACCTGGGCTGGGTGGCCATGCTTCTGGGCTTAGGTGGGCTGGTCCGAGCCCCTAAAAGGGCGCTTCCCTGGGTGCTGGTAGGGGGCGTGGGGGTGTTGTTGGCGCTGGGCTCCTTCTGGGGCTGGGGGACAGGTGAGAGCCTTACTGCGAGTGGTGCCAGAGTTCGCTTGCCATTCTTTTGGTTGAACCGGGCCTTGGGCTACGTCTCCGAACCCCTGAACTTTCCCGTTCGCTTCTTGGCCCTTACGGTCTTGGCCTTGAGCGCCTGTACGGCCCTGCTCACCCTCAAGCTCAAGCACCCAGCTTGGGTCTTTGTTCTGGCGTTGGTGGCGGTCCTGGACATTCAGCGTCATCAGCTCATCGGGCGGCCCTTGCCGACCTTTGAGCCCTGGGACTTCTCGTCCCTGGAGGCGGTTTCCGAGGGAGAGCACCCTACGGTGGATCTGACCATGGCGTGGCGTGGGGACAAGGAGGTGCGGTACGCCGCCCTGTCTGCTCAGATGGTGCATGGCCAGCCCATCCAGGCAGTACCCTTGGAGCGCATAGAGTTCTTCGCCACAGACGGGCGGGACGCGGTGGGGGTCTTGCCCCTGGTCCAGAGCGTGGGCGAAGGCTTTATTCGCGTGGACACAGACCTTTCCAGCGTGGACGTGCGGCGTGATGTGAGCCTGTTGCGGGCAATGGGCTTTGAGCGAGTGATGGTGCTCGGTGTGGGGCAGAACCGCCAGGTCAGCCCTCGGGTGCGTCTGGACCTCAGGACCTTGCTTGGCCAGCCAATTCTGGATGCGCCCCAGGCCATGGTCTTTGAGCTGCCCTCCTTCCAGGTCTCCTCCGAGGAGTTGGCCCAGTGGCAGGCTGAGCACGCCGCTCGGGTACAAGCGCTACAGCAGAATCAGACCCAGCCGGGCCCGCAGCTTCACTGAGCGGTCAGCTCCTGGAGCCATTGGCTGTGCAGCGGGCTGTGCTCCTGGGCCAGGAACCAGCCGTTTCGCCAGGGCAGCTCTTTGACTGCGCCTTTGTAGTCGGCGATCTTCAACGAGTAGTCGCAGAGCCGCTGCACAACACCAGGCTGTAGCTGCAAGTCCAGGGCGCGCTCGGCGACCCCTTGCAGCTCATCGTTCAGTGCATGGATCTCTGGCCGGTGCGCCTGAACCAGCGTGCCGACGCTTGCACTGTGACGCTGGCAGAGCAGCCCAAAGACGCAGTTCCACAGCAGCTTTTCCACCATCTGGCGCTGGAAGCTCTGAGAGTCGACCACCGTGCAGCCCAAAGATGCCTGTCCCAGCAGACTCTGGAACTCCTGGGCCCAGGGGCCGAACACCACGGTGCCGCCGCCATCCACTGGCTCCCGTCCCTTGGCGGAGACCGCGAAGTAGACCAGCGCCTGGGTGTTCTGGAGGAGGCCATGTTCCTTGAGCAGGGGCGCGATCATGCCGTTCTGGATGAACACCAAGTCCGCCCGACGGGTGGGTGGGGTGGCCTGGATTACCCCAGCGAGGTCATCGTTTCGCGTACACACGATCAGCGGGCCGGGCTGCGCTTTGGACCACGACTGGCCTCGTGCGTGGGGTGCAGTTTTGGCGATTTTGGCCAGGGCCAGTCCGACTCGGCCGGCGCCGATGATGGTGGGTGTCATGGTCTGCTCCTCTTTCTTTTCTCTCAGGCCTTGAACGCAGCCAGGGCCACACCAATCAGCTTGCCCCAGGAGGGCGCGGACTCCATCGCAACCATCTTCTTGCCCAAGCCATCCAGGTTGTCGTGTTTGGGAAACCAGAAGGGCGCGGGTTTGATGGCAAATGGCGCATAGACCACTGATTTCTGTGGATGGTCCAGCATAAAGCTGTTGTGCACCACCCCAACACCCGACTGGATGTCCTGTGGGGTGTGGCCCGGGTAGGCGCCCCAGGTGGTCACCACAAGGCCGTAGATCAGGCCGGGAAAGCAGTTGATAGCCACCCCGCCGTAGCGCAGATCAGCCACCGCTTGGTCCAGGTCGTTGGCTTGGGCCTTGGCGGTCTTTGGGTGGATGAGTACTACGCAGCTCAAGGTGCCCCAGCAGTCTTCGTTGGCAAAGCGGGTGGCTTGGCGCAAGAACGCCTGAGGTGTGCTGCAGTCCAGGTCGGTCTGGGCCAACACGCCGCAGAAGGCCTCCTGGGTCAGGGCGTACTCGCCGGGCTCGGATGGCACGTCCGGGATGAAGGTCCACGGCACAATCTGCTCGCCGTCCAGGCCCAGCTTCTTGGCTTGGGGGTACTGCTCCAGGAAGCCTTGAAAGCGCTCTTGGGCGCCGGGGTAGTAGGCCTTGCGTGGGGGCGCTGTGCGCAGTGCGTCCTGCACCTTGGCCAGCAGTCGGTCCCTTAAAGCCCAGCCGCGGGCGGTGACCAGCAGCTTGGCCGCGTTGCAGTTGAAGCTGCCGTTCTGTGTGACCATGCCGGCGATGGACTGGGCTTGGTAGTCGAGCTCCGCCTCGGTCCAAGGGCCCGGGACCACCAGCACCGGGGTGACGCAGCCCAGCTCCGCGCTGAAGGGCCGTTCGTTGTTCTTGGTGCCTTGCACCTTGTTCTTGGCACCTTGCTCGCCTGTGCCCCACACGATGGCGTCGTAGGTGCGGTCCGAGCCCGTGACGTGCAAGGTGTCCACGCGCGCATGCTCACTAAGCTGCTTTCCGACGGCTGCTCCGCCGTAGCAAATGGCCAGGTAGCCGGCATCGATGAGTCCCCTGAAGGCCACCTCCAGGTGGGGGCCCACGTGTTCATTGACCGGGTTCATCTTGAGAACGCAGACCTCGTTGTCCACCATCAGCTTGTAGAGCACGTCCATGGGTGGAATGGAGCCCACGTTGCCAGCTCCGAGCACCCCGCAGACCCCTCCCTTTTTGGATCCTGGTTCGCGGTAGACCATGCCCTGGGTGGCGGTCTTTCCGGGCGTGATCCACACCTCGGCCCGCAGCCCGGTGAACATCAGCTTGTCCTGCAGATCTGTGGGAAAAACATCGGCCACGATTTGCCCGTCCGCGCGGGTATGGGTGCCAGGAAGCTTGGGTTGTCCACCGGCCCGTAGGGCGTCGCGGAACAGGCGTGCGTTGCGCACGGTGGTGGTGACGGTGGCCAGCCACTCTTCGCCTGCCAGTGGGGAGTCCGCCGGAATGCCCTTGGCCTTGCAGCCGTCTGCGACCAGCTGCGGAGCCACCTGATTTAGACCATCAATGATCTTGTCCAAGAAGCGGATGCGCTCATCCAGGCCCACCTTCTTCCAGTCGTCGGCGCGGTCGGCCACCCGGGCGATCATCTCCTCCAGGCCCTCAGTACTGGTGGCGGGGAGCTGGGCAGGGGG
>CAJQPC010000176.1 GCA_905480105.1 uncultured bacterium
GAGTGTCCGCTTGGTCGCTGGTGGCCGGGTGCCGAGCGCTGGCAGAACAGGACGTGGGCTACATCGTGCTGCACCTCCAGCACACCCCAGCGCACCTGAAGGCCCCCATGACCCAGCTCTTGGATACCGCCTGTGGGCCACACGAGGTGAAGGATCAAGCACTTCTCTGGAGAACTCAACCCACCAGCTTGTAAGTGTGCCTACGCGCTACGCCACGGCGCTTGATGGTGACTACCAGGACGTTCTTTTTGCGTAGCTTCAGGTAGGCCTGTACCGCCTCCCCCAGCGACGTCACTGGCACATCGTTGACGTGGGTGATGACGTCTTTGTTGCGAAAGCCAAGTTGATGCAGATCATTGCCACAGCGAATGCGGCGCACTCGGAAGCCCCGGCGGTCGCCGTTCACCTCCACCCAGGAGGTCCAGCCGAGTTTCTGGGCCGCACTCAGGTGGTTCACGTAGTAGTCGACCATCGAGCGCTTCACGCGCCACTTGTTGGCGCTGACCGGTTTGATGTCTTCGTTCTCGGGCAAACATTTCTGAGCCTGCCCCTTGCCACCTTCTTGATCCGCGGCGCCCAGCACCCCGCCCTCGGCCACTCCGGCTCCCTTGGTGCTCGTACCTCCCCGCTGCACTCCAGCTACCTGGCTGCCCGTGGGCCGCTGGGTGTCGGGCTTGGCCGGCTGAGGCTTGTTTGGCTGGGGCGTGCCCTTGTCGGAGTTCTGCTCCAAGATGGACTCGTCTTTGTTCTTGGGCGTGGGTTCTGCGTTGGGATCAATCTTCGCGTCGGGGTCCGGCTTTTCCTTGGGCGGCTGCATCAGCCGTTCGGTGGTGTCCAGCACCTCGTTGTCCGGATCCGGGAAGGGGGACAGGGACATCTGGACCATGTACTCAACGGTGATCTCCTCCGGGTAGCCCACCTCCGTGATGTCCGGCAGGGTCAGGGCCAGGAGCCCCAAAACGAAGGGCCCCACAAAGCCGAAGGTCACGATGGATAGCGCCGCAAAGCGCTGCAAGAGATCGTAGAAATAGCCAATGAGGCGTTGGTGCAATGGCAACTTCGGAGACGACATCCCGAAAACCCTATCCCGCGCGGGAGGCCATGGTGAAAGGAGTAGACATCTGACCAGCCTTAGCCCAAGCCATGCCCCTGTTGGCTAGGTCCACACCGCACTTGGTTGTTGTCCAATGCTCCCCAAGCGCATGAACCTGACCGCACGTCCTGACTGTGTTCAGCTGGGGCATCCGCATGCTCCCCCCCCCCTGTGTCGGGCTAAGCTGCGCATATGCTTTTGATGCTCCTAGCGTGTGCTACCCCTGACGAAACTTGGCTGCAGGAGAACCGCATCGAGCAAGCGAGCCTAAGCTTCTCAACCGCTCGCATCGCCATCGAGATTAGCTACCAGCGCTTTCTTTGGCCCTGGCTCACCCTGACCTCGACGACAGGGGAGGTACGCGAGCTGCCCCTGGACATGTCCGGCCAGGGCTTGGGAATGGCCATAGAGGTGGTCGCAACAGAAGAAACTGTGGAACTGGACCTGCCTGCCGAAGCACTCTTCGGATCGCAGCTCCTAGGTCGATACTGGGGCTGGCATGCTGGGGCAACCGTCTGGGATCTCGGGGTGGAGCGCGGCAGCTACATCAACCGCCACGGAGTCCGTATGCACTTCCAACCGGACACCTGGGGAATCGGAGCTGGGGTGGCAGGCGAGACCATTCGCCTTCAACTCGACAACGAGATCGGGTGGTTGGACGAAGATCCATGGCCAGACGAAGTCCCCCCCGAGTCCGACACTGGAGACACAGGAGACACTGGAGACACTGGCCAAGCCTCCTAAGTCAGGGGCTGACAAACGGGACCCGACCTTCCAAAAGGGGGCAGCCAGCGGGATCAGGCCCTCTCAACGATCAGACCTGGTTCCTAGGTTCGCCCCTTCCCAACACGACATCAGCAGCTCATGCCGCCGTCGACGACGATGACCTGGCCCGTGATGTACTCCGAGCCGGGACCGGCCAAAAAGCGCACGGTGGGTGCAATATCAACGGGCTGACCGATGCGGCGCATGGGGATCATGGCCTTGGCTCCATCGAGAACCTGCTGCGGAAGCTTCTGGGTCATGTCGGTCAGCACGAATCCTGGGGCGACCGCGTTGACGCGAACCTTGCGGCGTCCGATTTCCTTGGCAAGGGATCGAGTCATGCCGACAATCGCCGCCTTGGACGCCGAATAGTTGACCTGACCACTGTTGCCACGCAATCCCGAGATCGATGTCAGGTTGATGATGGAGCCGCTACGCCTCCGAATCATCAGCTGGGAGGCTGCCCGCATCATTCGGAAGCAGCCGCCTGCGTTGACCGACATGACCCGGTCAAAGTCCTGGTCGCTCATGCCAATCAGCAGACCATCGGCGGTAATGCCAGCGTTGTTCACTAGGATCTGCAGGGGTCCCAAGGCCTCGGCTGCATCGATCAAGGCCTCGCAGCCGTCTGTCGTGCTCACATCCGCGCACACGGCGATCCCGCCGATCTGCGCCACCAGCTCCTCCGCCTCCTGGGCAGAACTCCGGTAGTTCACCACAACCTGTGCGCCAGCAGCAGCAAGCTCGATGGCGATTGCCCGACCGATGCCGCGGGCACCTCCGGTAACGATGGCGACTTGGTCTTGCAGTTCCATAAGGGCTCCTGCGCCCTGGCTAACCGACCTGAGCGAGCGCCCGAAGTAGATCGATGCTCTTAAACCCTAAATCAGGCAGCCTGACACCCTCTGAAGTTTGCCTGACTGGGGCCCCACCGCGGTCAACGCCTCTTCTTGCGACCCTTTTTCTTCACCGTGACGTTTTTACCTGCCGCGCGCGCGGGCCTGAACCCTGCCGGACGCAGTTGGTTGTAGACCGCGACCACATGAACGCGTTCGCTATGGCCAGCGGGAATGGCTCTCTCAAGAGCCTGTGCGAGCAGCCAAGCCTGTCGCGTTTCACCAGCGATCCGCATCGCGGCTGCCGCCGACAAAGCTGCATTGACAGTCCCAGGATCCGTCGAACCAAGGGCCTTCTTCCTAGCGTTGTACGACGACTTAAAGAGAGACGCAGCACGGCTTGGCTGACCGACAGCCCCCCAGACTTGAGCCAGAGCGAGCTCCTTCTCAGCACGCTCCAAGGGCCCCCCATCCAAGTCCTCCAGTTCGCTCTCCAGAGCGACGATGCGTTCCCGGAGTCCGGCGTGGTCTATGCCTTCAGTCCCGCTCACAGGCGTCCCAACAGCGCACCGGTGAGCAACTGCTCGAATTCTTCGGGCCCCAATTTGATGGGATTGCCACCCGCAGAGGCATCCAAGGAGGCCGCCAGGGCAAGGCCCGGAATGTTCTCCGGCGTCACACCCACCGACTCCAGAGTGTGGGCAATCCCCAGGTCCGCGCGCATGGAGAGCACCCAGTCCAGGTAGTCGGCGAAGGTGCTGCCAATGCCCATGTAGGCGGCAGCACGGCCCAGGCGCTCGGAGATCGCCCGCTCGTTAAAGGCCAACACATAGGGCATCAAAATGGCATTGAGCAGCCCATGGTGACCATCCAGCGTCGCGCCGATGGGGTGGGCCATTGCGTGCATGGCGCCCAGGCCCTTCTGAAAGGCCGTGGCCCCCATGGTGCTGGCGGCCATCATGTCGCTTCGGGCTGCAATGTCACTGCCATCGGAGACAGCGGTACGCAGAGACTGGGCAACCAAGCGCATCCCTTCCAGGGCCACGCCGTCCGCCAAGGGGTGGTAGCGGGTCGCGCAGTACGCCTCCAAGTTGTGGGAGAGGGCGTCCATGCCGCAAGCGGCTGTCAGGTGCTTGGGCAAGCCCAAGGTCAACGCCGGATCGCAGATCACTTTGGGAGGCAGCATGCCCGGATGGAAAATCAGCTTTTTGTCGTGTTTCGAGGAGTCCGTGTCCGAAGTGTCGGTGATCACGCTGGCCCGGCCTACTTCGGAGCCCGTGCCAGAGGTGGTCGGGATCGCGATGTGGGGTGCGATTCCAGCAGCGTCCACGCGGGTCCAGTTGTCTCCAACATCCTGGTAATCAAAGAGATCGCCGGTCTGCCCCGCCATGAGAGCGACCGCTTTGGCCACATCCAGTGGGCTGCCGCCACCCAGACCCACGACACCGTCATGGCCGCCATGGGCATAGGCCTGCACCCCATCGCGAACGTTGTCCCCAGTGGGGTTGCCGCGCACACCTTGGAACACCCCAACGCTCAGACCGACCTGGCCCAACTCAGAGAGGATCTGGTCCAACATGGGCAGGCTGGCCACCCCCGGGTCGGTAACGATGAGCGGGGAGGAAATACCCAACTCCGAACAGGCTTGAGCGAGCTCGGAGACGCGTCCAGCACCAAAGCGAACGGACGTGGGGTAGTTGAAGTTTCCAGTGTGGGACATCAGGCCCCCCGAGTGCGAAGATGGAAGCTCTTGGGCCGAGTCAGGTTCTCAAAGCCCACAACAGACAGGGTGCAGCCGCGGCCGGAGTCTTTGACCCCCACCCAGGCCAACTCGGGATCCAGGTAGTCACAGCGGTTCTGGAACACCGTACCGGTCTCCAAACGCTCTCCGATGCGGAGCGCCGCCTCTCCATCGTCTGTCCAGACGCTGGCAGTCAGCCCAAAGCGGCTGTCGTTCATCGCTGCAATAGCAGCCTGGTCATCGCTCACCGGCATTACTGCTACCACAGGACCAAAGGTTTCTTTGGCCACAATGTCCATCTCGGGGCTGGCATCGATCACCAACTGAGGGGCGACATAGGGGCCCTCTGGGGTATCCGCAGCGAAGTGCTTTGGGTCAATGACAGAGTTGGCCCCCATGGACACCGCTTGGGCGATGTGCTGGCGGATCATCAATGCACTACGGGTGCGCACAACCGGCCCCATGTTCACGCCCTCATGCAGAGGATTACCAAGCTTGTAAGACTTGATCTCAGCCTCCATGCGTTCCACCACTTCCCGGTACCGGTCCTGGTGCACGTAGACGCGCTCAATGCCGCAGCAAGACTGGCCGGAGTTGAACATCGCGCCGTCGACCAGGTTGGGCACCGTAAAGTCCAGATCTGCGTCTGCCCGCACATAGGCCGCATCCTTTCCCCCAAGCTCCAAGCCCACCCCCTTAAAGTGACCACCGGCCGCCTTGTGCACAGCCCGGCCGCCTTCTACGGAGCCTGTAAACGCCACAAAGGCCACCCTCTCATCGGGGATGAGCTGCGCAACCGTCTCATGGGACATGTGCAGGTGCTGGAGCACGCCGGCAGGCAGAGTCTTGGCCGCAGCCGCACTCAGGCGCTCGGCACAGAGTGGGGTCTGATCCGAGTGTTTGAGCAACACCACATTGCCTGCCAACAGAGCAGGAACGATGGAGTTGACGGTGATCAAGTAGGGATAGTTCCAGGCCGCCAAGACCAGCACAAGCCCCAGAGGTTCTCGACGAACAAACCTGGAGAATCCTGGCTTTGGCAAGGCCATCACGTCCTTGAGTCCGCTCTCCGCCAGAGAGATCATCGTACTGGCCCGGTCCGCAAAGCCAGCGAGCTCCCCGCCGCACTGCGAGAGAGGCCGGCCCATCTGCAAGCAAATCTCCAAAGCCAGCTCGTCGCGGTCCGCCAGCAGAGCCTGAACAAAGGCCTGTACCCGCTCGGTCCGTTCGCTCAAGGGGCGTCGCCGCCAGTGGCTCCAGGCCCGCTCCCCTGCAGCCAGGGCCAAATGGGCTTGGCCCAGGTCGGCGAGTTCCCCTTCGAAAACCACTCTCCCATCGATAGGGGAGACCGTCTTAAAACGCATGTTGCTTGGTCCTTCTCAGATAATCTCAAAGTAGCGCTGCAGCTCCCAGTCGGTCACCGCCTTTCGGTGCTGGCGCTCCTCCCATTCTCGAGACGCTACATAGTGCTCCACAAAGGCGTCTCCAAACAAGCCGCGGGCCGCAGCACTGCCCTTGAGCATCTGAGCGGCTTCCCACAAGGTGCTGGGCAGACGAGTGCTTTCGGGAAAGTCCTGGGTGTATGCATTTCCCTGGACCGGCGGACTCAGGGTTCGGCCTTCTTGGATGCCAAGGGCGCCGCTTCCGATGCTGGCGGCCAGGGCCAGGTAGGGGTTGCAGTCCGCGGCAGCGATTCGGTACTCGACGCGCTGGCTCTTGGCGGAGCCGGGGATGACACGCAGGGCTGTGGTCCGGTTCTCTACGCCCCATGTCGCCGAGGTCGGGGCCCAAGCACCCGGCACCAAGCGGCTGTAGGAATTCACGGTATTGGCCACCATGCCGAGCATTTCGGGCATGTAGTGCTGCTGGCCTGCAACAAAGGACCGCATGATGCGAGACATGCAGAAGGGCGCACCCTCGTCGAAAAACACGGACTTGTCGTTCTTGTCTTGCATGGAGATGTGGATGTGCCCGGACTGGCCAGGGTAGTCCGGCGACCACTTGGCCATGAAGGTAGCCATAAGACCCTTGCGCTGAGCAAAGACCTTGATGAAGGTCTTAAACAAGGCCGCCTTGTCGGCAGCTGCAAGGGCCTCGTCGTAGACCAGAGCCGCTTCGAGCACACCAGGACCAGTTTCGGTGTGCAGGCCTTCGATGGGGAAATCCATGTCCTCCGAGAACTGGAGCAGCTCCTGGTACAGCTCAGACCAGACCGAATTCCGAATCACCGAATACCCAAAGTTTCCCGGGGTGATGGGCTTCAAGTTTCGGTAGCCCTTCTCCCGCACACTGTGGGGAGTCTCCTCAAACAGGAAGAACTCAAACTCCAAAGCCGCGGTGGTCTTGTAGCCCATGTCGGAGACGGCTTTCAGGGTGCGCCGTAGGGTCCCGCGTGGGCAGATGCTCTCCGCCTTGCCGATAAATTCGCCGAGAAAAAAGAGCGTGTTGTCCTCGTGAGGGAGCATCCGGCAGGTCGTTGGCAACAGGCGCACGGCTGCGTCCGGGTAGGCGGTGTGCCAGCCCGTGAAGCGGGTGTTGTCGTAAAGCTCGTCGTTGCTGTCCCACCCCAGGACCACGTCACAGAACCCAAATCCATCTTCCAATGCCGACAGGAACTTGTCCCTGTGCATGTACTTGCCACGCAGCACACCATCCATGTCAAAGACACCAACCTTGATATGGCGAGCGCCGGTGGACTCCACCAAGGCGCGGGCTTCGGCAGCGTTGCTGATCTTACGAACGTCCATGGGCTCCTCCAGGGCAGTTGGTGTGCCGTCGGTGCGGATTCGTACCACGCCCGCGAAGAGTTAGGCTGGGCCCATGAGCGATCCATCCCGCTTTCTCGGCCAGCTAAGGCACCGCATCCGCTTACGGCTGGATGAGATGGACCATGAGCGCATGGACCTCACACGGCGCGGCGAGCACCTCAGGGCTCTGCCTGGAGCCCATCGACGGATCGCCACCCTGCGCGTTTGGCAGCTGCAGGTGCAGACCCTGCTGCTGGCGAAAACCCGGAACGGGATAGAGGCGCCCCAGGTCGAGCCCAGAGACTTAGAGCAGGCCAGAGATGCACTCGATCTCGCACTGGACGCCGCGATCCCCTGCGTCGAAAGAGACCTGGCCCGCCGAATCGAAGACCAACAACCTGGACACCGCCTGATGCGTCAGCGTCTTTTAGGTGATGCGGCCACCCTGCTCTCGGAGCTCTGCGAGCGCCTGCCGGTTCAGGGACTCCCCGAAGCGCCTCCACGATCCATCCTAAGCGAGGCCACCTGGGAGCGGTCCTGGACCCGGCTCTTGGGCGTAAAGGGACAGGCTTTGGTCGACGTGGACTTAGAGCGCTTGGCACGGCAAAGCACAGAGTTCGGAGAACGGCTTCGAGTGCTACACCCCACCGAACACACGCTCTCCTGTGCACTGACCTTGGGCGACCTGCCGAATCACGCCAGCGATCCAATCTGGCGCGAAACCCTTGCCGGCTGCACCCTAGTGGGCGAGCGCTGGTGGCTGCGCCTGAGCGACGGAACCCAAACTCACCATACCCAGTGGGGCCTGGATCCGGCCTTGGTGCTCCCGGAGGAGGAGATCCAGACAGAAAAATAGAGCCGGCTACGGCCACCCCAACCGCAGCCAACAAGGCGCCGGTCCCCATTTCCCAGGGCCATCCCATCCTCAACGAGGTGACCGGACGGGTAGCCCAATGGTTGGTGGCGATACACCCCTCACGCTCCATGCGCCTTTCCCAGGTAGGAAGCACCTACGAGCGTGGCGGCTGCAGCGCCCCAAATCACGCATGTGAGAAATGGGGCTGCCCTTCCCATCCAGGGACCACCCGCCAAGCCCCACGCTGCCAGACGCGCCAAGCTGCCCGAAGCACACATGGAATGATCCGCCACAGCGATCTTGACTGCCTCTCTCTCACCGAAGGATTTCGAGAGCGTGGCCAGCAGCTTGGCGGGGGGCCCCGTTCAACACACGTTCTCGCAGCGCTTAAGCTGCCCTAAACAGGCCACGCCTGAGATTATGAATAGGGTTAAGAAGACCCGAATACCACAGGTTACACCTTGAATAAACCCCAAACCATCGGCGATGTCCAGCTCCGAGTTGGAACACCTCAGCTTAGGTCGCCACTCGGTGTGCAGCGGCATCAAAAACCTCTCTGACTTGGCCCAGTCATGGCCTTGGGGCCTCAAAAAATGGCGACCGGATCGGAGTTTTCACATCGGTTTGGGTCTGCTGGATGCTATTACTTCAAAGCTTAGGCACCTTGCCTGCGTCACCTGAAAAAAAGAGATTTGGAAACATGGGAAAGAAGCTGTTCGTCGGAGGACTCCCCTGGGCCGCCGACGACCGCGACCTGACGGCGGCCTTTTCGGCCATCGGAACGGTCCTCGAAGCAAGAGTCATCACCGACCGAGAGACTGGAAAGTCCCGCGGATTCGGATTCGTAACGATGGAAACAGCCGAACAAGCTGCTGAATGCGTCGCCAAAATGGACGGCGCAGACATCAAGGGCCGTCCAGCACGCGTGCGAGAAGCAGAAGAGCGTTCAGGTGGTGGCCGCGGCGGCGACCGCGGCGGCGGCGGTGGATACCGCGGCGGCGGCGGCGGGCGTGGCGGTGGCGGCTACGGCGGCGGCGGCGGCTACAGCAGCGGAGGAGGCTACAGCGGCGGCGGTGACCGCGGCGGCGGCGGCGGATACCGCGGCGGCGGCCGTGACGGCGGCGGCGGGGGCGGATACCGCGGCGGCGGTGGTGGCTACAGCAGCGGCGGCGGCGGCGGTCG
>CAJQPC010000177.1 GCA_905480105.1 uncultured bacterium
CACGAGCCCGAGGACCGAGAGCGCCGAGATCGACTTGCCAGACCCCGACTCGCCTACCAGAGCCAGGACTTCGCCCTTGCCAATATCGAAGTCAACACCGTGAACCACATCGACGTCCTCGGTGGTTCCGGGGCGAGGGAAACGAACCGACAGATTGCGCACTGACAGCAGCGCATTGGTGTCGGGGTTTCCTGCACCTGGGTTTCCTCCACGAGCGCCAGCCACCTCGGCGGTTGACCCCGCCGACAGTTCGGCACGCTCTACGTCGCCGACACCAACCCGACCGCCGCGGGCTTCGCGACCAAACGCGTCACGTAGGCCGTCACCGAAGACGTTAAAGGCAACCACGGTCACGAAGATCGCAATACCCGGCGGAAAAGCAGGCCAGATCGACTGGTCGATCGATTCTTGGGCGCTGCGCAACAGCCTGCCCCAGCTTGCCTGTTTTGGCCCAGCACCCAGGCCCAAGAAGCTCAGCGCCGCCTCGGCCAGCACCGACGTGGCGAACAAAAGTGTCGTCTGCACGATGAGTGCTGGTGCAATATTTGGCAAGATATGTCGGAACATGATGCGACTGTTCGACGCCCCTGAGGCGCGCGCTCCATCGACGTAGAGTTCTTCCCTGGCTGCGAACACTTCGGCCCGTGTCAGCCGAGTAATGATCATGGAATACACGATCCCGATGGCGAACATTGCCCGGACTAAGCCGGTGCCAACAACCGCGATGATGGCGATGGCGAACACCACCGCAGGAACAGCAACAATCGCTTCGACGACTCGCATAATGATGCGGTCGACCCAACCTCGAAAGAAACCGATCACGAGCCCGAGCGGCACCCCAATAGCCAGCGCGGTCCCAACAGCAACAGCCCCAGCGGTAAAGGCAAACCGGGTGCCATAGATCACCCGGGTGTAGATGTCACGTCCTACCGCATCGGTTCCCCACCAATAATCACTGCCAGGAGGGAAAAGCCCATCTTGGAAGCGGGTGGCCTGTTCCGGATCGTGCGTAGTGATGAACGGGGCCAACACGAGAAGTGAGAGCAGCAAGACCAGAAATCCGCCGGCCGCGAGTGCAAGCCGGTTACGGCGGAAACGACCCCAGAATCGGCTACCACCGAGGGACGCAACCTCTGTTTCGATGGCACCGGGGCCAGTAGCCCCACCAGGTTCACCAGCCTTGTCTTCTCCAGAAAGCAGCGTGTCGGTCATGAGCGCCTCACCTTGGGATTGAGCCATGCGTAACTCATGTCGAGCAAAATATTTGCAACCACCACCACCAGCGTCGTCACCATCACAAAACCGAGTGTGACCGGCATATTGTTGCGTTGTACCGCCTGGACACCAAGCGTGCCGAGACCGGGAATGTTGAAGATAAATTCGACGAAAATGGATCCACCGATCAAGGCGGAGAGCTGGAAGCCCATAAGCGTGACCACTGGAATCGCGGCATTCCGCATGGCGTGCTTAAAGATCACTCGGCGAACCGGGAGCCCTTTGGCCAGAGCGGTTCGGATGTAGTCCTGCTGGAGCACCCCAATCATCGCCGATCGAGCCTGGCGAGCAATAGCGGCCGAGGCAGCAGTGCCAAGCGCGACACAGGGAAGGATGATGGTGTAGATCCAGCCCCACAGTGTTTCAGTTCGGCTGCTGCTCCATATTGCCGGGAACCATCGCAGTTTGACGGCAAAGACCGCAGCCAAGATTATGGCCACCCAAAAGTTGGGCACCGCAATTCCCAACGAGGACACAACAGTGACAAGTCTGTCCTGCCATCGTCCTGCCTTGATCGCCGCAAAAATCCCAAGCGTTACCCCCAAAGTGACCGCGATCAGCATCGACCCGAGCGCCACGGTCAACGTCTTCGAAGCTCGTTGCCTTAACAAGGTGGTGACTTCTTCACCGTTAAACCAGGACACGCCCAAGTCACCTTGCGCCGCGCTGCTGATCCAGTCGCCGTACTGCGTCAGCACAGGACGATTCAGTCCGAGATCTTCACGCGCTCGTTCAACGGTCTCGTCCGTGGTGTCGTCACCGAGCAGAAACGCGGTGGGGTCCACCGGGTTGAGCTGCATCATGAAGAACACCAAGGTGCCCACCATGAACATCAATGGAATCGCTCCTAGTAGACGAGCGACAAGCAGTCGAAGCACAAACTCCCCCTAACGAGTATTACTGCGGTTGGAAAACGAACGGGCGTGGGCCAGACCCACGCCCGTTCGCAAACCTCATTCTTTACTGGCTCAATTCACAAGCTAATCGTGCGTTGCCTCGACGGCCTCACCCGTCGACGCGGACGCCGTACG
Organism: uncultured bacterium; assembly: GCA_905480105.1. GTDB lineage: Bacteria > Myxococcota_A > UBA796 > UBA796 > CAJQPC01 > CAJQPC01. The sequence continues at coordinate 2,307 of CAJQPC010000177.1, forward strand.
GCATCGGGGCCTGCATATTCAGCCCAAGTACAGCGCCGGTCACACCGGGACGGTAGGCCCCGTTCTGTGAACCATGAGCGAGAGGTACGAGAACGCCGCGGTTGATCATCTCAGTTGCGACCTCTCCATACATCTGCTGCATCGTGGGGACATCGTTTGACTCAGCAGCCGCGACCATCATGTCGTCGAGGTCCTGGTTGTCGGTCAGATTGAACGGATTCCATGGGCCGTCCACAGCAGTCCACTTCCGATAGGTGGCTGCTGGGTGATAGAGCAACTCACGGCCCCAGGCAATGCCGAACTCGCCGGCACGATTACGGGGCCCGAGCTCACCATTGTTGATCTGCGTCTGTTCAATGGTGATACCAACTGCACCCAGCATCTGGGTCACGAGTTCAACGTGTGGCTGGATCGCAGGCATGATTGGAGACTGCAGCGTGATGCCGTCTGGGAAACCAGCTTCGGCCAAGAGTTCCTTGGACTTTTCTGGATCGTACTCGAACGAATTGTCGAGTTCCGCTACGTGCCACTGACCGAATGCCCCAGGGTAGAGACCACCGAGGCTGTCGCCCTTGCCATCGTGGATAGCGGCGTTGTAGGCCTCGCGGTCGATCGCGTAGGCAACAGCCTGGCGGACCTGAAGGAGCGACAGCAGGTCACCGTCTACGGCGCCTTCTTCGCGGCCAAAAATGTGCAGGTGTGGGAAGTAGTTCGGCACCGAAAGGATCTCGTTACCGCCCTCGACAGCTTGATCAATCTGAGCATCACGGATCGTTGCCATGATGTCGGTCTCACCGGTGAGCAGCGCATTCAAACGAGCGGTGTTGTCAGGTACTGAGGTGACCTCAACCCGTTCGACACCTTGATCGGCTGGATCTCGATGGTCCGCGAACAGCGTGTATACCTCGGTCACGCCTGCTTCGGATTCATCGGCTTGCCAGATCCATGGTCCGGATCCTGCAGGGGCCCGGGTGAGATCGGTGTCGGCAGCGATTGCCGCCGGGCTCACCATCATGCCCATAACCATGGACATCTCGAGTGGGAACTGAGGCTGTGGCGTATTGAAATTGGCCGTGACCTCGTTGCCGTCTGCAGTTGCTGTGTCGAACCCTGCCCATGTGGCTGCGTTCGGGTTGCCGTCGGTTGCTGCGTGCCAGTTCATGTTGTCGGCAACAACCTGGGCGTTGAGTTCTTCGCC
>CAJQPC010000178.1 GCA_905480105.1 uncultured bacterium
CATCCGGTCAAAGGCACCACTGGCCCGCAAGGCCCCCTTGGCCTGCCCAGCCCACTGTCCCATGTTGCGCTCGCGCAGCTGGGGGTGCTGCCCTACGTCCACGCGCCCCTGGGTGAGAAGCTCCGCGGTCTGCACCGCGCGCAGCAGGTCGCTGCACAAACACAGTCCCAGCTCTCTTGGGAGCGATGGAGCGGCCCGCAGCGCTTGGGTTCGCCCCAAGGGACTCAAGGGGCTGTTGACCAAGCCGCAGAGAACCCCCTGGGCGTTCGCCACAGACTCACCGTGACGCACGAAGGTCCACGTCTGCACGCCTTAGCGCTGGAGCAAGGCGCGCACCCGCTCTTCCGCGACCAAGTATGCGCCAACCGCGTTGGCGCGAGACAGCACCGCGTCCATGCCTGCCCGCATCTCACTAAGTTCGCCCCATTTGAGACGGTGGGAGAGTCGCTCGGTGCTCATGCGCAGGTCCGAGGGCTGCAAGACAGTGCTCTGAACCACCGAGCGTAGGAGGCTTAGGAAGCGGTTGCGCATCATGCCCAAGGCCACGGTGTCCCACTTGCCAGCGGCGGCGCGGCTCTCAATGGCGGTCACCGCACCCAGGATACCCGAAGCCTCACCGATGGCCAGGTAGCGCACTATGGCGTCTCGCTCCCCATCTCCCTCTTTAATCAGCGCGGTGATTTCCGAGGCGTAGGTGAAGGATCTCGAGGCATAGACCTTGGCTGCAAGGGGCTGTGGAAGCCCCTTATTGACCAAGCCCTGAATCCCCGCTCCGTCATAGGAGGACAAGGCCTTGACCTGACGGTTGACCTTGCCCAGGATGCCCTGTGCACGCTGCAGCTGTGCCATGTCCGGAGGCTTGGCTCCCGGGCTCATCCAAGACCCGCTCAAGCCTTTCATGCTTTCGGTGACCATGAGCCAAGCTTCGTAGCGAGTCTGCAATGGAGCGCCGGTGTTGTTCAACGCCGTCCGCAGGGCGTTGATGCGGAAGGCCTTGGCCCCGCGCAGCCAAGCGCCCATGATCTTCCCGGGGTGCATTGGATTTAGATCCAGCATCATCGGAAAGAAGGTGGCTCCCATGTCAGCGACGGTCTCAGTCAAAGAGACGGTCATCCCAATCTCCTTGGCCAACATGTGCCCACGGACCTCGTCTGCGTAATCCTCCTGGATCCGCTTGGGGAAGTAGCCCAACAGCCGCTCATCGAAATCCGGAACCCAGCTGGGGTCAGCGTCTTGAAGCTGCCGGTAGACGTGCATCTTGACGTGGCTGGAAAGCACTGCCAGCTCGGAGCGGTGCAGCCCGCGGCCGTCCTTCTGACGGCGGAGCAGTTCGTCGGAGCCAGGCAAGGTAAGTCGGCTTCGATTGGGGCTACCCTGCTCCTGAATCCAACCAATGGCGCGGCCAAAGCGGAAGGGGTCCTGCAGGGAACGCAGCTGCTCGATGGAGATCTGACGTGCGTGCGCGTCGTTGTTCGCCAGCACAAAGCGGGTGATGGGCCGGGTCAGATCCGAAATCAGCTTGTTCCGCTCGGCAAGATTGATTCGCTCTTGGCGCACCAACCCACCGAGTAGAATCTTGAGGTTGACCTCGTGGTCGGACATGTCGACCCCGCCGCTGTTGTCCACAAAGTCTGTGTTCAACCGCCCGCCGTTTCGGGCGTACTCCACGCGGGATGCCGCGGTGAATGACAGATTCGCACCCTCGCCAATCGCGCGCGCACGCAGCTCGTTTGCGTTGATGCGCAGGCGGTCATTGGGAGGGTCGTCCGCGTCCTTGTGGGTCTCCCAGCTGGCCTTGAAGTATGTCCCAATGCCACCACACCAAAGCAGGTCCACTTCCAGACGGAGGATGAGGCGCATGACCGCTTCCGGCTCAAGCTCGTCCTTCACCGTGCCCAACATGGCCTTGGCTTGAGATGACAGACGGATGAGCTTGGCACTGCGGTCAAAGACCCCACCTCCCTCCGAGATCTTGGAGCTGTCGTATGCACCCCAGCCCTTGACCGCCTTGAACAGGCGCTTGCGCTCCTTGAAGGAGGTCGCTGCGTCGGGTTCCGGGTCCAAGAAGATGTGCAGGTGATTAAACGCCGCCCGCAGACGCATGGTCGGGTACTCGATCACACCGTTTCCGAACACATCGCCGCCGGTGTCCCCAATGCCAATCGCGGTGAACTCCTGAGTCTGTGGGTCCAGCCCCATCTCCATGAAGTGGCGTCTGACGCACTCCCAGGCACCGCGGGCTGTAATGCCACACTTCTTGTGGTCGTAGCCCTGGCTACCCCCCGATGCGAAGGCGTCCCCAAGCCAGAAGTCGTACTCGTCGACCGCCACGCTGTTGGCAGTGTCGCTCAGGTGCGCAGTGCCCTTGTCGGCGGCGACCACCAGATAAGGGTCCTTGCCGCCATCGTGGAATACCACTCTGGGTGGGTTGACCACGTCCTGACCAACGTAGTTGTCCGTGACATCCAGCAGACCGCGGATGAACCACTTGTAGACTTGGTCGGCGACCCGGCGCCGCTCAGCGCGATCCGCAATGGAACGCCGGATGCGAAAGCCACCTTTGGCACCCTCGGGCACAATGACGACGTTCTTGACCATCTGCGTGGTCACCAACCCCATGACCTCGATCCGGTAGTCCAGGCGGTCAGACCAGCGCAGCCCACCGCGGGCCACGGGGCCACCGCGAAAGTGCAAGCCCTCCATTTCTGGATGGTGCACATAGATCTCGTACATCAAGCGCGGCTCAGGCACCAAGCCGGCGAGCTGCCCGTGGTCGATCTTGTAGGAGATGTACCAAGCCTTGCGGTCAGTCCGAAAGAAGTTGGTCCGTACAGTGCCTTGCATCAGGCGGAAGAAGCTCCGCAGAGCGTAGTCTTCGTCTCCGTCATGCACCCGGCGCAGCCCGTCCTCGACTGCATCAGCGGTCTTGCCCATGGCCCGTTTGCGCTGGCCAACGCTGAGTTCGGGATCGAAGCGGGCGTGGAAGACATCCCTGAGCTTTCCCACCAGCTTGGGGTGCCGCAGCAGAATCCCATCCAAGGCGGAACCAGTCAGGCGCAAGCCCAGCTGGTTCAGGTGCCCACGATAGGCACGGACCAAGTCTACGTCTTTCCAGTTCAAGCCCGCCCGAAGGACCAGACCGTTTAGACGGTCGTCCAGGCAATGCCCGGTGAACACAGCCTCCAGAGCCTCTACCAGATACTCGGAGCGCTCCAAGATCTGCTCGGACTCCAGACCAAAAGCCCCTTGGAGACGGAATGTGTCCATGTCCAAGGGACCCCGCCCAGCGGGACTAACGTGGTCGGCAAACTGATCGATGACCACCAAACCGAAGTTGTCCAACACCGGCAGAGCGTCGGAGAGGATGATGTTCCCTACTTGGTACAAGCGCAGGTACAGTTCGTTCTTGTACTCAAAGACCGTCGCCGTCACAGGACGTTCCTTGGACAGCAACTCCAAGTGGCTCATGTCACGCAGGGCGCGCTTGGGAGTCGCCCAAGCTTGGTAGTCCGCCTCGAATGCGTCGGAATACCGGGAGAAGAGTTCTTCGGCGCGCGCCTCGCTGACCGCATCGGAGAGCACGCTCAGGAGCCGACCGTCCCAGGGAGTGGCCAGATCGACAAGCTGGTTGTGCAAGTCCTCCGCCTGGGCCTTGGTCAGAGTCCGGGCCCCGGTCAGGTAATAGTGCACCAAGACCGTATGATAGCGGCCCACCAGGACGCCGTGGTCGGAGTATGTCGCCCCCGTGGCTTGGTGCAGCAGTCCTTCCATGCGGCGGCGGGTCTCCTCTGCATAGTGGGCCCGTGGCATGGCCAACAACACGAAGGTAACCCCAGCCTTTTGGACCAAAAAGACCTGGACCTGCTGCCCCGCCTCGGCGTCCAGGACCCGGTCCACCATTTTAGAGACCTCTTGAATCTCGGCGGTGAACAGGTACTCGGTGGGTAAGGAGTCAAAGACGTTTGCCACACCTTTGTATCGCCAGGATCCAGGCCGCGCGGTCTCATTGGCCAGCATCTTGGCCAACATGCGGCGCAGGATGGGTACGCTCCGACTGGGCTGGGTGACAGCGCGGAAGGTGAACATGCCGCGCAGCACCAGAATGTGGGAGGGATCGCCGGACTCATCGGGCACCCGCACTCGAATCTCGTCCACTCGCCCGGCGCGATGCACCGGTGACTCCCGCAGACCCTTGACTACCTGTATCGGTAGGTCACCCCATTCACATTCGCTGTCCTGGGGCAGGCTGCTGGTGTTCCAAATGCCGGCCATGTCCTGGGACTCAAAGCCGCACAACATATCTCCATCCAGGGCGCCCATGAACACAAAGTTGTCGGTCAGCAGCCAGCGCAGAAACTCCGCGGCCTCTTGCAGGTGCTCGCCCGCCGGCCCCTGGCGGGTCGCCAAGCGAGAGAAGCGTCCCGCCACCCGGTCCACGGCGGTGGTGATGCTGCCAAAGTCCCGAACCATGGCGCGGGCCAAGCGCAGGTTCCCCTGCAGGCTCAGTTCCAGTGCTTTCCGGTCGGTGTTCGCCATACCGGAGATCTCGAACTCGGTAATCGACTCAAAGGGGTCGCCTTCCTGTCCGACCCGCAACAAGCAACCCGACTCATCCCGGCCGATGGGCAGCACTGCGTTGAACCCGCTCTCGTACTGCGCGCCCGCAGAATCCAAGAGCAAACGGATCGTGTCCACAATGAAGGGCTGGTCAGCCATGTTGGAGCGCAGCGCTATCCCGCCGGTGCCCAGCGGCAGCACCTGGGTCTGGATGTCACCCGGAGCGCAGCTATAGAGCAGCTCAAAGGCATTCAGCAGCTCGCAGGGGACGCGTTTGGCTGTGTGCCGCGCGATGTAGGGCTCGCGAAGCTGAGTGGCAACGCTCTGGACAAAGCGCTTGAAAAGCTCTCGCCTGGGCTCAGGGAGCGCCGCTGCTGCGTCCGGGACGTAGGACATGACCTTGCGGACACGGGCAGTGGACTTGCTGGAGCGGTTCATTTCAACCCTCGCTTTTGTGGGCGGGTTCACTCAGTCTCGGGAGCGTACCTTAACGCGTGCGCAGAACCGACAGTGGTCCCCAAGTCAAGGATCTAGAACATCCTCGTTACCAGCTGGGTACAAGGCCCAGGCATCCCCCCCCCGGAACTCGACGGCTGCGGGATGGGCTCCGTAGTGCGAAGAGATACCGGTATCTATGCCCAAGATCCGCCCATCACAGCCCACAGCAATTCGCCCCGTACGCTGGGTGGTGTGGCCAACTACCATGCGCTCGGCTCCCAGACTCTCCAGGGCTAACTCAAGCTCCTGACAAGCCCCTTCGCCCTGAAGATACCCGCGATACCAGATGGGCGAATCATCCCCCAACTGCGTACCCGGCAAGCGCCCGCTCACGACCCCACTTGCTAAAGCATTCATGCCGCTGATCCCAAGCTTGGCAAAGCGCGGCGTGATCCCCCCGTGCACAAACACCGCGTCGCCCACCTGGGCCACCATCGGCCGCTCCCTCAACCAAGCGCCCAAGGCTCCATCGACAGAGAAGGCCAAAGCCCTCTGCTGCGGGCTCCCAAAGTCCTGGACGTCCTGAGGGCTCACGTAGCGCAGATCGCCTCTCAAATTCATGACCTCGTGGTTGCCCAAGAGCACGATGACCTGGCCACCCGCTGCCGCTGCCTGCCCCTGAAGCGCCATGAGCAGCTCCAAGACCTCTTTGCTATCCGGCCCACGATCGGTCTGGTCCCCGGTCTGCACAACGATCGTGTCTCCCCCAATCCATTGGCCCCGCTCGTCCACCAGACCGGCCAGCTGCAGCACCCCGAGTGTGGTGGGAAGATCAGCGTGCAGGTCCCCGATGGCCACAACCCGTGTGGGCCACTTCGCTGGCGTCTCTGGCAGCGCTTCTGTCCCCCATACGACACTGGGCAAGGGTGGATCCGCCGCTTGGGCGGGGGCAGGCGGCGGCGCGCTGGAGCACGACAAGAGCAACAACAGCTTCAGCAAGCGCGTCTCCCAATTTAGGGTCTCGGAGCAGCCCGCGATTCATCGGGCTACCGTGACTACACCCTAATCCCTTCTCTGGAGACTCCATGGAGACCACGACCGAACCCAAGCTCTTGCCCGGATTAGAGCGCCTTGCGGAGCTGGCGAGAGACAAGGGGGCCTCGGATGTGGAGCTCTTGGACGCCCGGTGGCAAGCACGCTCCGTCGAAGTTCGCCGCGGCGAGGCGGCCGATGTCCAGGTAATGAACGGCGCTGTGCTTCGAGGTCGGGTCTACGTCGACGGGGACAAGTCAGCCACCTTCTCCACCAAAGACCCAAGTGCGGCCAGGGACGTGATCACCAAGGCGATGGCTCGCGCCCACAAAGGCAAGACGGATACCAGCCAGAGCCCTTCAGAGGCCTTTCCAATCTCGGAGCGCGGCATTGGCTTAGATGACCGCCGTTACGACGTGCTCAGCGATCGAGACCGAACACAGGTCGCCCTGGAAAGCTACCGAGGCTGCAAGGGTGACCGCGTGATCTGTCACAGAACCGACTACACCGACGTGCGCACCTTCCGGGCCTTTTACTCAACCCGAGGCATCTCGACGTCCAGCAGCGACACCCGCTACGACGTTCGCATCCAAGCCAGCTTGAATGACCAGAGCCTCTCCACCGAGTTCCAGGCTGCCGGCCGCGCCTTCGCCAGCATCGGCGCACTGCCCTACGGCTTGGATTTAGCAGAACGCTTGAAGAGCCTGAGCGCAGCATCGGTGCCACTCCCACCTACCGAAGACGCGGCCATCGTCTTGGAGCCCCACGTTCTCGCCAGCCTGCTCACCCGCCTGGCGCCTGCCTTCTGCGCGGATGCGGTCCTGGGAGGACGCAGCTTTCTATCCAAGCTCAAGGGGACCGAACTGGGCTCCTACCGGGTGCACCTGATCGATGACGCCACCCTGCATGGCGCTCTGCTCACCCGGGCATTCGACGACCGTGGCGTGGCCCCAATGCCAGTGCCCCTGATCCAGACGGGTCAACTGGGCGGCCTGCTTCACACCCCAGAGACCGCCCGCGCAGAAGACGCGCGCCCCACGGGGCACGAGATGGACGGCAACCTCTCTCCCTCCAACCTCATCCTGCGACGGGGCAACCGAAGCCGGACCCAGATGCTTGGCGAGGTCCCTCTGGCCCTTCAATTCGACCGCTTAGACGGCGAACTGAATCTAAAGTCCGGAATGCTTGAGCTCTACGGTCCGGCGTTTATTCTGGAGTCGGGAAAACGCCGCGGCTTGGTGCAGCGGGCCGTGCTGCGCGGCCACATCTTGGACCTACTCAAGGGCGTGAAGGAGCTGGCATCGAACCAGCAGCGCACACTGAACGTGGACTGCTCCACCGCAGTCATCACAGGCTTTCCGATTGTTGAAAACTGAGTTTCAGCCTCTTAGCGCCGCTGCCATCTTGGGAAGCTGGGACTGCACGGACTGAGCAAGACTGAGCTGACCGGCGCCCCGAATCAGGTTGTGGGCGCCCCGGGTAGGTGCCTTGTTCCGATCCCAGCCAAAATAGGACTCATTCAACGCATCGGCCAAAAAGCGCGCGGACAGCTCTAAGCAGATGCGCTGCACCCCAAGGGGCAGGAGTTCCCGCTGCCAAGCTGGAAGAGCGCGCTCGCTGAGGTAGCCCTGGGCGCTGGCGTGGAAGAGGCTCAGATCGAAGCGGGCTTGGGGAGCGTCCTCCGTGGCCGTGTTGCACCAGCTGCGCCACGCGTCTCCGAGCTCAACACTCAAGGGGAGCTGCCCCATGGTGTCCAGATCTAGCAGACAGAGCCCCTCTCCGGCCGCAGTAAAGCGCAAGTTGCTGATCTTTAGATCGCCGTGGGCAAACTGCGTAGGCTCGTCCAAATCGCCGGCCCATTGCCCCCATGCCTGCAAGACCGCGTCAGCCAATGGCCGAACCTTGGCTGCAAGGCGGTGCCCGGGGTGTTCCGCCACTGCCCGCTCCAGCATCTCCATGTGGTGCGGCGTGTGATGGGCCAATGGACGGGAGAACACAAAGTCGTGCTTCAGACCGGCCAGCGCCTTGTGCCAGCGCGCGACCAAGGCCCCTGCCTGAGCCGCCTGAGCAGGCCCCTGCACCTGTTCCACGGTCTCTCCTGGCACCCAACTCAAGGCGCGCCAAGGTCCCTGGTCACTGTCTACCCAGAGAGCGCCATCCACAGTCGGAATCAGCTTGGGGGTCACAAACAACTGGGCATCCAGGTGGTGGGTCACCGCGTCGATGTCCACGCACACACGCCCAGGAAAAACCGGATGCAAACGCTGCAAGACAGCCTGAGGTGGGTCCCCAACGGCGAAGGTTTCATTGATCAATCCACCCGACAGTCGCCGTGCCGAAAGAGAGGAAAGCGTTGGCCAATGTTGCAGGGGAGGTCTGGACATGCCAAGAGTTTACACGCCTACCCTCATTCCGTGGAGCCTCCCCCATGACCCGCCTGCTCTCTCTCGCTTTCCTGGCAATCTTGGCTGGCGCAACCTGCCGCAAGAACAACACCGACGTGACCCTGAACCCAGACGGGACCAGCGTAGACGGAAGTAACGGCACCAATGGTGCCAACGGCGAGGGCATGGACCTTCCCCCAGACCGCGAGATGCCCGACCACGTCGCCGAGATCGTCGGCAACTTCTCCCGCGTCTACTTTGACTTTGACAGCGCCGAACTGGCCCCCGATGCCAAGGCCGCCTTGGACGCCAACGTCTCGCTGCTGCAGAAATATCCCGACGTGAAAATCCAGATCCAAGGCCACGCTGACGAGCGCGGCACCACCGAATACAACATGGCATTGGGCGACCGACGCGCCAACCAAGTCCAGACCTACTTGGCCAACCAAGGCGTGGGCCCGAGCCGCGTCACGCTCGTCTCCTACGGCGAAGAAGCGCCTCTAGACGCCTCGGGCGGCGAGCGCGCTTGGTCGGTCAACCGCCGCGCAGAGTTCGTTGTGACCTGGGGCGGCGACGGCAAGCTGGGCTCCAGCACCGACTAAGGGCTCAAGCGTGCTCTTCGACTCTCACTGCCATCTGGACTTCGCCGAATACGACGCGGACCGGGTGGCTGTCGTGCGTCGGGCCCAAGGGGCTGGAGTGCGTGGCATTTTGGTACCGGGTACACACCCTGACACTTGGACGCGTACCGCTGAAATGCAGACGCTGCCTGGCATTCAGGTGGCTTTGGGGCTGCATCCCTGCTTCATTGACCCGCGCATCGATGATTTCGCATTTTTGGGTCCTAAGCTGCGGGAGCAGGCCGTAGCCTGCGGCGCGGTGGCCATCGGCGAGTGCGGTTTAGACAAGTCCGCGGGCAGGCTTTCCCTACAAATTCGCCTGCTACGCGAGCAGCTTCAAGTGGCCCGGGATCTGGATCTTCCCGTGCTCTTGCACTGCGTTAAAGCCCACGGCGCGTTGCTCTCCCTCCTGCAGGAGATGGGTCCGATTCAGGGCGTAATGCACAGCTACTCTGGCTCCCCCGAGTTGGTGCCGGTCTATGCCAAGCTGGGTCTATGCTTTTCCTTTGGCGGCGTACTCAGCTGGGCGGGGGCCAAGAAGTCCAAGTTGGCCCTACAGCGCGTGCCTACTGGGCATTTGCTGGTCGAGTCCGACGGCCCAGATCAGCCCTTGTCCCGCCGGCAAGGCCAGACTGCGCCAGGCGACCAGCGCAGCGAACCCGCTGATGTGAAAGACATCGCTGCGATAGCGCGGGCGCTCGGGGCCGAGCCCGGTTGGGGGCCCTTCGAGCGCTCAGCTTTTCAGTAGCTGACCAGACTGAAGAAGAAGCACATCTCCTCGTCTGTTCGCTCGCCATAGCCCGCGTTGACCGGCTCACTATGGGGCAGATCGTCATTGGAAATGCTGTTGTTCCAGTTGCAGTAGAAATCGATGCTGTCGCCGTTGGAGACCACGGGCATGTCGTCTTCGGCGAACTGGTAGGTCAGCTGGTTGTCGAAATCGTAATCGCCCTCGACGATGCACGTCTCGCTTCCGTCAGCGTGGGTGATGCTCGCGCCGTAGGCCTGTCCCAACACGTGCATGTGAGGGAAGACGCCGTGGATCTTCAGGTCCACTGGGTACGAGTTCATGAAACTGCCGGAGTCAGTGTAGTCATCGTCTCCAGCTGGGACGTTGAAGCTATAGAGCCCCAGGGGGAACATGATGACTTCCTCCTTCACTTCGCTCTCGGGCTTGGTGCGGAATGCGTAGCCGGAGCGGTCGGGCTCGGGCTCGGCACCCGACTGGAAGTAGTGCATCTGCAGAATAAGGACCTTCTCAGACCCAAGCTTCATGCCAGTCTCCGCGGGGAACTCCACTGGGAGCATGCCTGGAGCCCAGCCGGCGATCATACCGTCACCCGCGCCAGATTGATCGATGCAGTCCCAGCCCTGTGGGTCCAGCTGCTCCTCGCTCAAATCACTGCGGTTCTCGGAGAACAGCACGATGTGGTGAGCCAGGGACTCGTTGTCGACTTCGGGGGCCATGGCCTCGAAGAACACGTCCTCCTCCAGCTCAGGGTCCAAGACGAAGCAGCGGTACTCGTTGCCCGGGTTGGCCTCGTCGGACCAGGCCGGAGTGTAGACCTCGGGCATCATCAGAACAATATCGGGGTCCGAGAGCACGCCGCTGGTGGGCACCACTTGGGGATCGGTGGCGGGGTCGCCCAGCACCTTTCCGCCATCGATCCAGTCGGCGAGGATCTTTAGCTCGGAGTCATCGATGTTGAGCTGGCCCGAGCCTCGGTAGTCGTGGCAATCGGTGTCGCTGACGGCCGGTGGCATGGCGCCCGAGTCGATCTCACCGAGCATCACTTCGGCAAAAGACGTGACCGTATCGGGGTCGGTAAAATCACCGACACCCAGACCCTCATCGAAGTGACAACGGGTGCAGTGCACATCCAGCACCGGCTTTACGTCGGCGTAGTAGGTCAGACCGTCTTCGGCGACGGCGACGGTGTCGTCAACGCTGGGCTCGTCGGTGGTACATGCAAGGCTCATCAACATCGCGAACATGGGCAGCTCCGTGGCGCGCAC
>CAJQPC010000179.1 GCA_905480105.1 uncultured bacterium
GGCTGTTCTCGCCGGCAACGGCTTCTGACAGACTGAAGCGCACAGATAGCAAGGCCTCCTGTCCAGCCTGGACCAGCACGTCCCCTTCCTCTATGCCCATGCGCTCGGAACTCGCGACCACGGTCCAGCCGCCAGGCTCAAGATAGAGCACGCGCTGGCCGTTCTTGCCCACTTGGACAGGCGGAAGAATGCTCGGGCCGTAGGCCCGGACCAGCGCGTTCACGGGAACCCCGCCTGGGCCGGTGGTCTGGACGGTCACTGTGCCGTCCAACCACCGCAGGGGAAGCTCGACGAGGTTCTCGCCCAAAGCGAGGACCAAGGGGTCTACCGTCTCGTAGTGAAACAGGGTGCCAGCCACCTCCACGCTGCTCTCGCCAGCGGCCAAGCCTTCGATGCGTAAGGCACCGCCACTGCTTGTTTCACCGATGGGCTCTCCGTCCAGGGCAACCCGCGCTCGATCCACCGGATTGCCTTCTGGATCGGTGACCCGAAGCACAAGTGTCGATTGACCAGCGGTCTCACGGAGCACGGCGTTGACCAGGATCAGGCTGGTCTCGTCCGGCTCGATGGTCACCTCCCGGGTCTGCAGGCCGAAGGCCGGGGAACTCACACCGACTGTCCAGGCGCCCGGTGTCAGGCTGTACCAAGCTTCTCCGTCCGGGCCAACGCTGCTGGGGGGCTGTTCGCTGGGCCCAGAAAAGCGCACTTGGGCGTCGATGGGTCGCTCACCGGCGCCCTGGGTGACGATCTGAAGGGTGCCCGGCTTCCAGTCCATGGTGACCAAGAGCTCGCGCACGCCTTCTACCAGTTCGACTTGGAGTTCGGGCTCATCGCGCATGCGGTCGCCACTGACCTGGAGTGTGGTGATGCCTGGTGTCAATCCGTTGAGCTGCATGTTGCCGCCGCTGGACGTCTCGCCGTAGGTCACTCCCCCGAGTGTGACCTGGGCATCTTGGACGGGGTTGCCATCAGGGTCCAGGACGTTCAAGTGAAGGGCCGCGCTGCCTTGGACTTGGTCCAGGACGACGTCCACGGTGTTGAGCACCTTTCGGTCGGCGTCGATGTGGACCATGCGCTGTTGCAAGCCGTGACCTGGAGAGCTGACCACAAGGTCCCAGTCGCCGTCTCGGAGCTGGATGTAGAGCTCTCCTTCGGCATTGAGAGGGTCTGGCTGAGTCGGTAGATCGCCCATGATGCGAACTTGGGCATCGTTGACCAAGGCACCTTGTTGGTCGCGTACTCGCACGCGCAGGGTCCCGGGGGGGCGCTCCAGGTAGAGCACGCTGGCCTCGCCGACGGAGGGAGTGGAGATCAGGATCGTGGGCTTAGAGCTTTCAAAGCGTGGAGCGCTCGCGGAGACGCGGTGTTCGCCTTCTTGAAGGCCGTCGATCTGGAGACCTCCGCCTGGACCGGTGGTGCCGTATTCGGCTCCGTCGATAAGCAGGGTGGCTCCATCCACTCCGCGGTCCTGGGTGTCGCGTAACGAGAGTGCAAAACTGGTGTCCCCCGAGTCTTGGTGCATGACTGCAATGACGGCAGGAGAAGCCAGCCGCCCCTCTTCGAGCACCAGGCTCCGCGTCTGACGACCGTAGCCGGGTGCCTGAACCTCGACCTGCCATGTGCCCTGGGACAGTGGAAGAATGACCTGACCCGTGCGGTCGCTCTGGGCCATCAACGGCACTGGACCACCCCGAACGATGACCTGTGCTTCCTGGAGGGGGTTGCCTTGTTCATCCCGTACTTCAAGGACCAGGTCATAGGGAGTCTGGACCTGGGAAATGCTTTGTTTGGGTGTGCCTTTTGGCGGGTTGGTGCGCTTGCCAAACCGTGTGCCTACAAAGATGCGGTACCGTGGAACCCCAGCGCCGCTGTTCAGACTGGTGGCGGCACCCATGACCAAGCTTGCAGACCCATTGGTCGCCATGTTGCCGCTGAAGATCGCCTCGCTCGTGTTGGCCGCGTTGAGGGTTTCAGCGCCGAGGGCTCGCTTGTACACCAGCTCCGCGCTCAGGCCGAAGTCTCGGTTCAAGCGGTAGCTCATGGCCGCGCCCATCAAGAGCTGGGTGCTGGTCTCTGTCTCCAGGGTGTCCAAGGGAGCTTCCAAGGCGGAAGCACGTTCGCTGAATACCTGGGCGCCAAGGTTGCCACTGAACTGAAGTTGGGAGGTGCTATAGCCGGCGACCAGGACCGCGCCTGCACCCATGGGGTTGCCGCGTAAGGGATGCTTTGCGGTGGGTAGGTTGAGGTGAGGCACCAAGCTCAGTCCCAGACCGCTCTCGTCTCCCTTGGGGCGAAGGATTGCAGCGGGCAGCCAGATCTTCAGGTCTCCCAGTCCAGCGCCTTCTCGCTGAGCACGGCCGTCGGAGAAAGATGTGGCGGTCAGGTCGGTGCCCATCAAGTCCTGGTGCGAGAGATAGAGCGGCATGCCCACGCCCACGCCAAAGCGGTCGCTGACGGCGTAGACCCCGGTGAGGTTCGCTAAGCGCAGTCCATACAAGTACGGTGCTATCGCTGAGTCACCGACTTGGTAGGCGATGCTCCTGCCTGCCGCCTCCAGCAGCACTGAACCACCCCAAGAGCCCTGGTCCAACTGCCAAGGGTCGAAGTTTGCAATGGGGGATGGTGTACCGGTCTGACCATGCACAAAAGCCTGCCCGTGGCCATCAAACGCACCAGCGTCTGGGCTGAGAGCGGCGAGCAGGAGCAACAGCGAGAACATCGGGTCCCTTCGGTATCTGCGAGGATACTTTAGGCGCTCAGCCCGGGAGGCGCTCCAAACTGGACAGTGTGTCACTTGGAACGAAGCGGCCCCTGCTGTCCTTGGCGATGCGGGCCAGAGCGACCTTGGGATCGTGCGTGAAGAACAGCCTGCCTTGGCGGGCGTGCAGGTCGGTCAGAAGGGACTCTTTTTCTTCGATGAGTCTCTCAGGAAAGCGGTCGTAGCCCATCGTGATCGCAGTGTGTACCCAGGGCGTCCCGGGTATTAGGTCGGCCGCGAAGAGCAGAGGCCCCTCGGAGGTGGCCAGCTCGGTGAGTACCAGCCCCGGCGTGTGGCCGTCACTCCGGTGCAAGCGGTAGTCATTGCCCAACACCTCGGAGCGCTCTCCTTCCACTCGCTCCAGGCGGCCGCTGGCCTGTAGTAGGGCTTGGATGTTTGGAATGAAGCTGGCCCGGTCCCGCTGATGTGGCGCGATGGCCCTCTGCCAAGCCTGCTCTCCAACGACGAAACGGGCGTTGGGGAAAAGGAGTTCGGGCTCCAGACCCTCCCGATAGGCGGTGAGGAGTCCGCCGGCGTGGTCGAAGTGTAGGTGGGAGAGCACCACTATGTCGATGTCCTGGTGGGTGAGTCCCAGGGCCGCGAGGCTCTGCAGCAAGACATGCTCGGACTCCTGAACCCCGTAGCGGTCGGCCAGCTTGGGCTCAAAAAATGCGCCGATACCCGTCTCGAGTAAGACACGGCGCCCAGGCTCTTCAATGAGCAGACAGCGGCAAGCCAAGTCGATGCGATTGCGGTGGTCGGCAGAAGTCCAGCGCTCCCAGAGTGCCTTTGGGGCGTTGCCAAACATGGCGCCTCCGTCGAGCTTCTGAGAGTTGCCAGCCAGCGAGGTCAAGGTGCGTTTCATTCTCCTGCACTAACATCCCTGGTATGGACTCCGACCTTCAGACTCTCGCCGGCCTGCCTCTTCTGGATCAGCGCATCGGTGTTTTCTCCCCCTCTGGGGCATACGATGCCGCGCGCTTGGACCGCGGTATGGCTTGGCTGCGTAGCTTAGGCGCCCAGGTGCTGCCGGCGCCCAACCTAGGGCAAACCCACCGATATCTGGCGGGGACCGACGCACAGCGCCGGGAGGATCTGACCTGGGCCCTGGGCAGCCCGAATCTGGATGTGGCCTGGATGGCACGGGGTGGCTTTGGGCTGGCCAGGATCTGCGAACCCCTGCCCCCAGTGGCTCCGGGTCGTCGGGTCGTGGGCTTCTCTGACGGTACGGCCTTGCACGCCGCGCTGTGGAATCAGGGCATCTCGGGGCTGCACGCCCCGGTGCTGCACTCCCTGTGCGATCCGTGCGATTTGGCCTCGCAGGCGCGCGTGGTGCGGTGCCTGCTGGGTAAGGCGGATGGGATTTGGAAGGGGGAATCCTGGATTCCGGGAGAGATCGCCGGCCCATTGGTCGGAGGGAACCTGTGCATGCTGGCCAGCATTGCGGGAACAAGTCTGCAACCGGACTTTTCTGGATGCATTCTGCTGCTGGAAGAGATCGCTGAGCCACCCTACAAACTGGACCGTATGCTGTGCCAGCTTCTGGCGAGCGGCATGCTGGATGGGGTGGTTGGTCTTGCGTTGGGAGAGTTTGTGGGCACCCACACCCCAGATGATTGGAGCCTGCGCGAACTCTTAGTTGAGTTGCTGGAAGACTTAGATATTCCTATTCTTGCAGGGCTTCCGGTGGGCCATGGTCATGCGAACCAGGCTTTCTATTGGGGGCAAGCAGCCGTCCTGTCACAAGACAGGCTAAAGCTGGGCACGTTACTGAATACCTCCGCCCGAGGAAGCCATGGCCGACACCCGCTGGTTTGAGCAGGGACCCAAGGACCTGCAGCCCAATCCCAAGAAGCGCGAGGTCAAAGACCTTTGGGTGCGCTGTCCAGGCTGCGCCGAGGTGCTCTACAAGCCTGCCTTGGCAGAACGGGATGGAGTCTGTCTGCACTGCGGGCAGCATTTCCGCTTGGGGGCCCGGGATCGCTTGGCCCTGCTCGTGGATCCCGGCTCTTTCACCGAGGCCGATGCGACGCTCTCCCCGTCAGACGCTTTGGGCTTTGTGGACTCAAAGAGCTACCCCAAGCGCATCGACATCGCCCAGAAGAAGACTGGCGAGGTGGACGCCTTCGTTAGTGGCCCTGCGTCTATTCACGGTATTGACCTGGAGATTGGAGCTTTCAACTTCTTCTTCATGGGTGGGTCAATGGGAAGTGTGGTCGGCGAGCGCATCACCCGCCTCTTTGAGCGGGCCACGGAGCGCAAGGTTCCGGCCATCGTGATCAGCAGTTCCGGCGGTGCCCGTATGCAGGAAGGCATCCTCTCCTTGATGCAGATGGCCAAGACCTGCGCAGCCCTGGCCCGTTTGCGGGACGAGGCAAGCATGCCCTACATCTCCGTTTTGGCAGATCCAACCACTGGCGGCGTTGCAGCGAGCTTTGCGATGCTCGGGGATGTGATTGTCGCAGAGCCCAAGGCCATGATTGGCTTTGCGGGCGCACGGGTCATCGAACAGACCATCGGAGAGGTGCTGCCTGAGGGTTTTCAGACCTCTGAGTACTTGCTGGACCACGGCATGATTGACCGTATTATCCCCCGTCACGAACTGCGGGACGAGCTGGCCCATATGCTTTGCTGGATGCTGGGTCGCCCAGATCCAAGCACTTCGCCCGCCGAGTGAGAACCCACCCGCTGTTGAGCGAGGCCGCAAGTAGCGGCATTCGTATGGGGTTAGAGCGGGTCGAGGCCCTTCTGGACTTTTTAGGCCACCCACACTTGGCTGTGCCGGCCGTGCATGTGGGTGGGACCAACGGCAAAGGCAGCGTCACCAGTATGATCGCGGCCTGTCAGCAGGCTGCGGATCGTCGCGTTGGGCTGTTCACCTCCCCGCACCTGCAACAGGTCAACGAGCGCCTGCGCGTAGGCGGTCAAGACATTCCGGACGAGGCGCTGGAGCGGCTGCTGGAACAGGTACACTCACGGGCTCAGTTCTGGGCCGCCGAGCATGCGCCAGAGCTGGGTGAAGGCCCCCCGCTGACCTACTTTGAGCTTATGGCCGTCGCTGGATTTTCCTACTTCGCCCAGTCTCAGGTTGAGCTCTCCGTCATCGAGGTCGGACTGGGTGGTCGCCTGGATGCCACCAACGTGGTGCAGCCACAGGTCAGCGTGATCACCTCGGTGTCACTGGATCACATGGACAGACTCGGACCCGATCTGGCCAGCATCGCCGGCGAAAAGGCTGGCATCCTAAAGCCTGGCGTTCCGGTTGTGGTGGGGCGGCTGGCTCCGGACGCCATGCGCGTCGTGCGCCTGACTGCGCACGAGCGCGGCTGCCCGATGTCTGTGTTGGGGCAGGACTTTGACCACAGCAGCAGCGAGGATGGCTTGAGCGTGCACTGGACCCACGAAGGCCAGGTGCGAAGGGTGGACAGCATCCACCTGGGTTTGGCCGGCGCGCATCAGAAGGACAACGCCGCCATCGCGCTGCGTGCCTTGGATCTTCTGCCGCCGGAGCTGCGTGTTCCGGCGGGCGCTATGCGGGAGGGCTTGGCCCGAGTCCGCCATTCGGGCCGCAT
Organism: uncultured bacterium; assembly: GCA_905480105.1. Taxonomy (GTDB): domain Bacteria; phylum Myxococcota_A; class UBA796; order UBA796; family CAJQPC01; genus CAJQPC01. The sequence goes on from CAJQPC010000179.1 coordinate 6,331, forward strand.
GGAGTGGCTCACGGAGAGGGTATTGGTTGACGGTGCCCACAATGCGGCAGGCGCCCAGGCGCTCGCTTCGTTCTTGGTCGACCTGCCCCGCACTGGCCAGCGCACTCTGCTTTTGGGTGCCAGCGACGACAAGGATATTCGTTCGATCGCTTCCGCTCTGGCCTCTGAGGTCGACCTGATCCTGACCACGCGCTGTGCCCATGACCGGGCTGCGGACGCTGGCGATGTGGCCCAGCAGTTGGTGGACTTGAGCGTGCCGGTCATGCCTGCCGGAAACATCGAGGATGCCCTGGAGATTGCCTTGGAAGGAGGGGGATTGGTCGTGGTTGCTGGCAGCCTGTTTCTGGTGGGGGCAGCGCGGGACTTGTTGGGGTGAGAGGGCTGCTTTGCAGACCGAGTTCAGCCTCCAGAGTGGCTAGATCGCTGAAAGCGCCTTTTGAACCTTTTTGTCCGCCTGTAGAATCTCGATGGCATCTTCGGTGCGGTCGGTCCCTGCGCAGCCGCCCAGACTTTCGGGGTTGGCACATAGGCCAACTTCTAAGCCCTTTTTGTCCAGGGGCTTTTCGATCAAGTCCAGCAGGATGTTGCCCCAAGCAGCCACTTGCGCTTCGTAGTCCTGGCGCAGCGCATCGGCTCTGGCCAAGGCTTCCTTGCCCTGGTCCGTCTTGGTGTCGGCCAGATCATCTTCTAGGGGCAAGAGTTCGTCGTCTAGCACCTGGTTGAAGTCCTTCATCCGCTCGGAGAGTGCTCGGTCCACCAGGGCGAGGTTGATGTAGTCCTGTGAGCCGAGCCAGGGCAGCACGGCCTGCTCGCTGCCTTGGACCTGGACGCTGGGCCAGGGCTCGCTGGTGAGTTGGTCCACCACGTCGGTCAGCGCCTTTGAGCTGTCCAAGGCCTTGGCGAGCTGCGCGTTCAGATCGGTGCCACTGCACTGTTTCATGTTCGCGCTGGGACCGGTGATGGCCGCCATGCCCGTGCGCGCCCTGCAGACGCTGAGCTCATATTGCCCTTCCCAGGCCTGGAGCTCACGCTCCAAGGACTGGGTGAAGATGGACGTGCTTGCATCCTCGAACCAGCCCACGTGTGCCTGAGCCTGCATGTACCCCTTTGTCAGCTCTCGTCTCAGCCCGTCCCGGTAGGTGGTCAACTCCGGGGTGACCCGTGCTCCCAGCAAGTTTACGCTGGTGTCCAGAACGTCGATGCTCTTGGCGCTCTTGCCCAGGTCGGTCTGGAGGGTCTCGAAGTGGGGAGTCGCTATATCGGCGAAGCGGGCAAAGGTGCTGCTCGCGCCTGCCACCGCGTCCGGACTGTAGTAGGCGGGCTCCGCAGCCAAGGCCACGTTGGTGAGGAAAGCGAGCGCGAGCATGGACGGTCCTTTGGGCGGTGTGGGTCAAACCCACTTCCTGCCCAGTGTAGTCCGTTGCCATTCCGCTGCCCTGCTCCGAGTGAACTACCTTTGTTGGGCGGGTGTTGCGCCACCTGGCACTGCTTCCCCAGCTACAGCCGCTCGGGCTGCGGCCTCCCTCGCCTCCATTTGGACGCGCACCGGTGAGCGTTTGACGTCTTCGGGCAGGTTGGGGTCCAGTCTGGCGCCCTCGATGTACTGGTACACCGCGCTCAGAGAGTGGTGCACGTAGTCGATGCGCACCTTGGTCTCGGTCATCGTGTAGCGGGTGCCACCGTAGACCTCCTGACCTCGCGAGAACGGGTAGATGCTGGTCTCGTCGTACTGCATCTGCAGGGCGAAGCGGGCGGTCTCCCGTGTGTGACGCTCAAAGTACTCCACCTTGTCCGGACGGCTGCGCAAGGCAAGCTGGTAGGCGGCCGCGGTGCCCTCGGCATAGCAGAAGGCCTGCATGGCTGGCAGCTCGTTGGCGTTTTTGTAGTAACCACCGACAAAGTCCGGCCAAGGAGCGCGCTCCTCGTCCCACATGTAGCTGTCGATCATCCAGGCTCCGACACGCATCGCAAAGTCGGTGCCGGAGTCGTCGCCTGTCGCCCGATGGTAGGCGTTGGCTGCCATGACCGACCATGGGCCGAACTGCACCAGGTCCAAGCGGTCCTGGTCGTTCACGTACAGGCGCTCGGGCCAAGCGTTTTCGGTGCTGGCTTTGTCTACCCGTTGATCCCACCATCCCTCATAGAAGGCGAAGTAAGGAGGAATGGGTTCGATCCACTTCTCGTCTCCGGTGTACTCGTACAGCATGACCAGGGCCAATGCGGCCTCGCCGGGCACGATGTCGTTGCGCTCTCCGTAGTAGGAGTGGGTGGGGGGCACGTAGTAGGGATTGAAGCGACCGTCTTCCTCCTGCATGTGCAGGACGAAGTTCCCCATCTGCTCCATCAGCTCGTCGTATTTGGGGTCTTGGGTCGCTCGAGCCAGGTCGATCATGCCCATCAGGCCCACCACGACGGAGCCAAGCTTGCGGTTGTGTGCTGGGTTCAGCTCGTCCAGGGAGGACGGAGGAATGCTTGGGTCGCCGACCAAGCGCTTGCGGCCGTTCTCGTCCAGCTGTGGGTACTCGATGAAGGTCATCTTTGTACCGTCGGGCAGGGTCTCGGTCTTCTGCCAGGTCAGCGTCCACTCCAGGGCCCGCTCGGCCCCCTCCACGAACTCTGGGCGTTGCTCGATGTTGTAGGCCTGGACCAGATTCCAGGTCGCCAGGGTGTGGCGGACCAGGTTGTACTCGTCCGAGTACCGGTTCTCACTGGGCCACATTTTGTAGGTGACCTGGCCGGGGGCGTAGGTCAGAGGCTGATCGTTGGGGTGCAGGTTGGTCAGGTACCACTCGCCGGCTGCGACCACGGAGTCCTCCAGTCGGGTCAGGTCGACCGTGGCCATTGGGACGGGGGGAACACCTCGGAACAGGGGGATCACCTTGGAGGGCATCCCGTCTTTGGCCGGGTACTGCACGTACTCGATGCTGCGAATCTTTTCTAGGCTGTTCTCCGGCTCACGCCAGGGCCGCAGAGAACTCATGTGGAACTCGCTGGCACCGTGGCGCAGCATGCGGTCGGTCTCTATGTAGGAGCGGGTGTAGGCCAAGCTGCCGGGGATCACGGCTGCTTTGCCCTTTTCTGGCTCGATGATCAGGGCTCCGTCGATGCCCTTTTCCCACAGGGCTTCGATCTGCTGGCGCTCGACCGCGTAAACGATGGCGCGCTCCGTGATGCGGTGCACGTGAATCAGCAGGTCATCGGCGACTTGTTTTACGGGAGGGTGTCCGAACCACTCTTGGTAGCGGCGATGCTCGCGCTCCAGGTCCCGGGCCAGCTCCAGAACGCAGTCTGCGTAGCTCTCCCGGAGGCACATCCCGGTGGCCAATTCTCGGCCGCCGTCATTTCGAATGCTGGCTATCAAGTTCCATTTCCTACCGTTCTCGGTTGGAAATGAGGGCAGGCTCTGAATGGGTTGCTCGTTCAGCCGAGCGCGGATGATGTCCGCAGTGAGCTGGGCCAGCTGAGGCGGAAACTGCTTGGCCTTTGGGGACACCTGATAGACGCGGTAGTGGCTGTCCACCGCCACCAGTTCGAAGTGCTGACGGTAGTCGTCGTGGTACAGCCGGCTCGCGACCCACTTGCCGCGGTCCACCGAGCCGAGAATGTCCCAGCGCAGGATCAGGACCTGTGCGCCGTCGTCCAGCATCGCCTGATGCAGCGCGGTCTCGTCGGTACCCCACATCAACTCTCTGCGGGCGGGAGTGTCGTAGATGCCCTCTGCTGTGACTCCCTCGGGGAGGCCTTGGATCTTGTCTGGTGCATCCGCCCAGATCTTAAGAGATGACTGCGCAAAGCTGGCGACGATGCCCTCGTTGAGGCGCGCATTCCCAGCTTGTTCCAGGGCTTTGTCAACCCGGGCGTCCCGGGTCGGGGCTGAGACCACGATGGCCTTGCCGGTCAGCTCTGCTTTTGTGCCGCCTGTGCAGCCCAAAAGGGCCAGTAGCATCACCGTCACGCGCACCTCCAAGAGTGTCGGCCCCTCTAGCCTCTCTATGGCTCAGAGCAAGTGATGCCGCGAGGGTATGACGCTTGCGGTGGCCCGGTAGGGGCTCGTGGTGTAGTTTGCGCGCCATGAGGCAGACTGCATGGACATCCTAAACACTTGGTGGGCCGCCGAGCGCCTGACGCGTAACCAGACCGAAGAGATGAAGGTCTGGCTGGCCGGGTCCGCCGCCGTATTGGTGCTGCTCACCTGGCTATGGCACCGCTTTATGGCGCCACGAAAGGACAGAGTGGCCAAGGCCACCCGTTGGATCCTCTGGGGGCTGCTGGGCTTTTTGTGTGTGGGTGCTGTGGAAAACTACGCGCGCCATGACTGGGAGTACGTGTACAAGGAGCGGGTCGATGCGTACGACCTGAGCCACTACTACTTGAACGCCCGTTACTTCGATGAGTTGGGCTACTTCGAGCTTTACCCTGCAGTATTGCTCGCGGACCTGGAGACCGGTGGTCCCTTTTTTCGTATGCCGCCCACTGTCCAGTTTCAGACCGAGGAGCGCGGCTACTACTTCGTGGAGTACCAGGACTTCGTGAAGGACAAGACCGAACACGAGCGCATTCGCGCCCTGTTTGAGTCCGAGGCGCAGTGGGATCAGTTCAAGCATGATTTTACGTACCTGCAGCGCGACGTGGTGGGCTTTACCCCCGAGACATGGCAGCAGATGGTTTGGGATCACGGATTCAATGGATCCCCCACCTGGGTGATGCTGGCCAAGCCCTTGGCCAAGGCCACCCCTGTCGAGTCGGTCAAGGTCCTGGGCTACACCGATCTGGGTTGGCTCGTGTTGGCACTGGGGGTCACCGCCTGGGCTTTTGGGTTTGAGGGCGCCGGCTGGCTCCTGCTCTTCTTGATGACCACCTACAGCATGCGCTGGCCAACCCTGACATGGGCTTTTGGGCGCTATGACTACGTGGCCCTGTTGATCATCGCCACGGGCCTGCTGCACAAACTCAAGCATGGCTGGGCAGCTGCAGCGGTAGCGCTGAGCACTGCTTTTCGTGTTTTTCCTGCGGTCTGGCTGTTCGGCCCCGCAGTCAAGGCTGCCATTGAAGTGGGAGAGTGGGCTTGGGACAAGGCCAAGAAGGTCGCCCAGCCCCGGGCTTTTCCGGTCTCGCTGGCCAAGCTGGGTGGGTTGTTCTTTGTGGTTCACCTTGGGCTTTGGGGGCTGGTTGCCGCCAGCTTTGGCACAGCCCAGCCCATCGAGAAACACTTCGACAACCTCTTCGAACACACCACGGAAGACAACCTGTCCTCGATGCGCCAGGGCTTTGCCATTGGCACGGCCTTTTTGCCAAGCGAGCTCGCCCAGAGTGTTCGCTTTGTGGCCAATGGGCGTCCAAAGCCCAACTTTCACCACCGCATGAATCCGGGTCGACGAGAGCGCATCAAGAGCCAGAAATCGTGGCGTCAGCCTTTGGCCATCGCTCTGGTTTTGCTCTTGGGACTCGGCCTTCGGCGCAAGAAGGACCACGAAGCCTTTGCCTTTGGCTTTGTGCCCTTTTTCCTGATGGCCACCGCGTCCTACTACTACTACGTCGTGCGCGGGACCCTGGTCGTCATGCATGCCGGCGCCCTACACAAGGGCCGAAATGCCATGGGTTTGGGCATGCTCTTCGCCATCGAGGCGCTGACCAACTGGATCCAGCAGACCGAGAAGGACTGGCGGATCATCCAGATCGGCTGGATGTCTTGGGGCCTGATCCTCTATGTGGTGGTCATGGTGATCTGGCTCAACTGGGAGTCCCTGAAGGTGGACTTGGAGCGTTTTCGGGCCCGCCGCTCAAGCAAGCCTGATTCTCACTCCTCTGATGCAGAATCCGATGTGCTCTCCGGCTCCTGAGCCGGAGCATCGGAGCTCAGCTGAGCTCGCATCTGCGCGTAGTCTCCTTCTAAGTAGAAGCGGATGAGGGCACCGATGCGAATGGCCAGTTCCTGGTGGAGCATCTGACCCTCGGGGTCCCGCCGCCGCAGTGCGGTGCCCAGGCCTTGCTCCTCGGCGATGACCAACTCTGGCAGGTAGCGGTTGGAGGTCAAAAAGACCGCGCGTACGGCGGACCGAATGTCTCCGGAGAGCACCAAGCCGGCTCGGTCCGCGGTGAGCTGCATGACCCGGTGGGCCGCGATGAGCTTTTGTTCGTCTACGCCCAAGCTGCCTCGCTCGCCGCCCGTTCCTGATCCAATGGCACGAACCTTGTCTATGGCGGTGCCCGCAGCGCTGCTGAGTGTCTTGGCCGCGCCGATGCTGTCGCTGCTCTTGGCCAGTGCCTTGGTCACGTCGCCGCCGACGGTTGTAATGGCGCTGGCGCCGTTGCCGGTCTTGTAGATTCGAGCCAGGGTGGTGGCGCTGAATATAGAGCTGAGTAGGCGGTGTGTGGCGGTGGAGTCCAGGACCTTCCCCACGGGGGCGTAGCTGCCAAAAGTCAGTGCGGTGACCGCGATATCCAGTGCCGAACCCAGCTTGTGCACCGTGCCATCCCAGACCTCGCCGCTGGTTACCCGAGCGTGCTGGTAGCAGATGTGCGCGATCTCCGCGCCGACGGCGAAGCGCAGCTCGGCTGGGTTCAGATAGTCGCCGTCCTCCTCGTAGAGGTGAGCGCCACCGATGAGGAGGTAGGAGGGGTCTTGGTCATAGGCTCGGAGCCCATGGGCCAGTGTGCCGTGGCTGATGAAGGACTCGACCACTGGCATTCCTAGCCCCATCGACGCGACGTTGACCGCGCTTACCGCTGCCTGGTGACGCTTGGGGCTCAAGCGCTCGCAGTAGTTCTTGATGGTGGTCTGATCTGGGCGCCGTTGCTTGGCCAGCCAGCTCTGTAGCCAACCCAGTGTGCCTTCGCTGCGGGCCAGCGGATGTTGAAGCGTCGCGAGCTGGGCGGTACTCAGGGGCTCCGGTTTGTCGATCAAGCTCAGGTCCTGCGCCGCTGGCCTGCAGTGCTTGTGCAGGCTCAAGACCTGCTCGCTGCGCGCCAAGAGATCTGCATGCTCTGGGTGGCGCCGGGCTGCCTCGACCAGGGCCTGAATGCGCGTCAACACCAGGGGCTGTAGGCGTGCGAGTTCCGCCAAGGTCGCAATGTCCTCCTGCTGGCTGCCACGGGCGGCAGCCAGCAGCTCCAGGGTTCGGATCCTTAGGGCTTGTCCCGCTTGGCCGGCAGTCAAGTCGGCGTTTTCTGGCGGCAGCAGATCACTGAGTTGTTCATCCGGCAGGCTGGCGAAGCGGTCTTCGAGCAGAACCTGGGCCTCTTGTTGTCGCTTGGCGAGCAGCAGGTGCTCGGACAGAGCCAGGTCGGCCGCGGCGGCTTGAGTGGGGGATTCTACCGCGGCTTGGTGGACGCTGCGGTGCAAGGGCAGGTACCACTCGGCCTGCTCCGGGTTGTGGTCTACACCCATTCGAACGAGAGGGAGTAGGGCAGGGCCGGACAGGCCCCAGGGGGCCAAGCGGTCCACCAGGTCGGAGCCGGTCTCGTCTTGGCTCTCAATGGTCTGCAAGTCCTCCAGGATGCACGTCTCGTCCAGCATGTGGGCTGGGTCTAGCGTCAGCGCCCGAATGGCGATGATCAGTCGGTCGCTTGCGCTGAGCTCCTCACCGATGGCCTTGAGCAGGGCCATGGCCTGGGTAGGATGGCTGCCGTGGTTTGCCCGCGCGACGCTGCGCAAGCGCTCCGCCCGAGGGAGGGCCTGCATCTTGGCCAGGGCTCGAAAGCGCTCACCGTTGGTGCGCGTGCTCGCCCACATGTGGTGGCTGCAGCGAACCGTCCGGCGACCGCCGCCGTCCTCGACGTCCAGTGCCCTATGGGGAAGCTCCAGGATTTGGACATCGCCCACCTCGCTGATGGCCACCAGTAGTGCTCGCTCTTCGGTAAGCAGGTAGCGAATCGGCGCGCTCTGCTCCTCGATGATCTCGCTGGGCACGCTCCGTTGCTCGCTGGTCTCCAGCCAAGCCAGGACCTGCTCATTGTCGCTAAGGTTGGCATGCAACCAGGCGTCCTCGACCGGGGTGGCCGCTTCCACAAACAGGCCAGTGGGTGCCTGGGGAATGCCGTTGACTGGATGCTGGCTGTAAACCCGTCCTGCTCCCAGAGCGGCTTTTAGCTCTGCGCTTCGCCCGAGTGGCACACCGAAACTTAGGCCGTCCACATGCAAGCGATCGCCCAGCAAGCGGACTTCCAATCGCAGGGTGGGGTTGGTGGACACGCTGCGCTGCAAGGGGTCACGGCCCTGAGCCTGAGCCAGCAGCCAGACGCCTTGGTCGGTCTGGACCAAGCTAGGTGGAGCGCTACCACCGGTGGAGTAGGGGAGCTCCCCGTCCAAGGCCACGCAGCGTCGAATTTCACCCAGGCCCAAAGCCTGAGCAGTGTCTTTGATTTGGATCATGCCAATCGTTATAACCCGCGCACCTGGGAAATCAGCCGCGCACGCTCTCCAGGATTCTGCTGGCGTTCTCTTCCATCTCCGACCAGCCCTGGGTTTTCGCCGCTTGCATCAGGACCTCGACCGAGGTCGCTAAGTCCAGACTTCGTACCTGCTCCAAGCCGCGATCTACTGCCATCTCCCACCACTGCTGGCTCTTTGTCTGCTCACCCTTGGTCGCTGATAGAGCACAGCGAATCATCGCGATGTAGAGCCAGGGCCAAGAGCGGGGTTGATGAGCGAGTACTTGCCCGGCTTCAGCGGTCAGGGCCTCGGCTTTGAGGTAGTCACCGCCGGTCAATGCCATCAAGGAGCGATTGATGTGGGAGACCGCTTCCAGAAGAGAAAACCCTTTCTGGCGGGCCAACTTTCCGTAGCGAGACAAGACTGCCTCTGCCTCGTCGGTCTGCCCGCTGAGGCGGGCAACCTCGCCCTCGCCATTCAGGGCATTGAGCTGCATGCGGATATCGCCAGAGCTGGCCGCGTTGGCCCGCGCGGTCTTGAACAGGCGTTGGGCCTCGGTGTACCGCCCCTCAGTCAGCATCACGGTGCCTGCGGCGTAGTTGGCCGTGGCCGAAATCCGGGTGTTGCCGGTTCGTTTTGCCGCATCTGCTAAGTGGTGGACTGCGCGGCGCGCACGCTTTGGGCGTCCCTGATGCAGCGCCAGAGCGGCGAGCCCAGCCAGAGCGGCGACACTGTGCCTGTCCCACGAAGGTCGGTGAGAGAGCACCTCCTCGAAGTGCTCGACGGCGTCGTTGATACGGTTCTCATCTCGGGCGATTTGGCCGCGTACCACGGCGATCTCTGCTTGGCCCTCGCGGTCTCTCAGAGCCCAGAAGGATTGGTGTGCGGCCTCGAGCAGCGTCGTGGCCCGGTCCATGTTGCCCAGGGCCAGATAGGCCCGAGCCTCCAAGGACTGCAGCCGGGTATCGACCAAGCGCTCGCCCCGACCTAAACCCCTGGCCTGCTTGATGAGGTCCAGGGCTTGCTCTGGCTGCTCTCCGGCCAGGAGGGACTCCGCCTTGAGCCGCCTGGCCTCCATGCGGGGCGCCAGATTTGGGGAATCGGGGCCGGCGACTTGGTCGGCCGCTTTGATGGCCAGTTCGGCGGCCCGGCTCGCAGCGGCGAAGCGGGCGCTATTGAACAGACTGCGAGTGCTTCGCAGCAGGAGGCTGACCGCTCGTGCTGGCTGCCCGGCCATGAGGCGGTGACGCCCCAGGGGTAGGTCTACATTCGCGCCGGTGCGCTCCCCCAGTGCCGCCCAGCCCTGAGCCAAGGCACTGTGAATGGCCTGGGTGCGAGTGTATTGTTTGGCGTGGCGCAGAGCGACGAGCGCCAGGCCCTTTTCTTCGAAGCGCAGTAAGCCGGCGTCTTGTCGCACCAAACCGCTGGCCAGAAGCTCGTCCACGCCTCCTTCGGAGACGTGCTTGATCACAGCCAATGGCGGGTTGGGTCCAGCCAGGGCGATGGCCGCCAGGGCTGTGTTCGCGGCCGCATTGTCCTCGGCGGAGTACAGGGCTGCTTGGATGCGGCTGGAGAAGAGCTGGTCGACAGTCGCTGGTATCAGCCCCTGCAGGCTCTTGGCGTCTGCCAACTCCAAGCGACCCTCTTTGGTGCTCACCAAGTGGCCGCGCAGGGCCAAGTCTCGCAGCAGGGCCCCAGAGTAAAGGGGGTGATTCGGCATGCGGTTGGCCAGTGACTTGGCCAGACCCGGTGAGACCTGGTGGGCGTGCTCCAGCATGCGCTGTGCCTGAGTCAGATCCATGGGAGGAAGCTCGATGTGCACGGCGCCACCCTCGACCATGGCGTCTACCCGTTGCTGGAGGGTGCTGTCTTCCGTCAGGGCCTCTTGGTTCAAGGTCACAAGCATCAACAGGGCGCGCTGGCCCATCGCCTCTTCCTGCATGGCTTCGGCCAGGGCAAGACCCTCCCCGCTCTCTTCCGCCAAGTGGGCGTCGTGGAGAACAAGGCAAGAGCCGCCGCGCCAAGATCTGCGGTCCAAGTGCCTGATCAGGTAGTGCAGTCCAACTGCAGCGTCGGGTGGTGGTCCTTCGCTGGCGTGTCCGCACCAGCGGGTGAGAATGAGCGCCTCGTTTTGAACCCGCTCCAAGGTGGTCTCGCGGTCACGCGCGATCCAGCGCTCCAGGCGGGCCTTTAGGTCGCTTGCGGTGTCTTGCCAGGGCAGTAGCAGTTGAGTCACGGCGCCTATGCTGCCGTCGTCCACGCCTGGGGGGCTGTGGTAGTGCAGCGAGACGGACTCCATCCACCCGCCTTCGTCCAATATGCGCGACAGAGTGTTCACCAGCGTGGCTTTACCGGAACCTTGTCCGCCCGTGATCAGAACCACTTGGGTACTCTTTTCATGTGCCACTTTTCGAGCGCATGCCCAGATCTGGCCGGCTTCTATGTCTCGCTCCACCAGGGTGCGTTCGCGCTGAGCGAGCAGGGCCAGGGAAGCCGGAGGGGACACCGCTGGAGGACGAAGAGGGGGAAACTTGGGCAGTCGGCCTGGGGGCACGCGGTTCCAACGCAGCGCTACGGGGGTCTGTGGGGCCTCGATCTTGAGAAGCTCTTCGCCTGGTAGCGGACCGGTTTGTTCCATCATGGACCACTCGCCGTCGTTCAGGTCGAGACGCAGCTCAGGGTCTTGTCCAGCCATGCTCTTGCGGATGGCGCGTAGCAGGCGGCGCACGTCGGCGGCCCGATCGTAGCGTTGGCGCGGCTCAGGATCGAGTAGGTTGCGCACCAGAAGAATCAGTTCCTCAGGAATCCCGGGAGCCGGCTCCAGATCTGGCATTCCTGCCTCACGCAGGGCCAGCAGCTCGGCGGGTCGAAGCCCCTCCTCCCGTCCCCCGCCCAGCGCCTCGTGCAGGATGAGCCCGAGAGCGAAAAGATCGGTCCAAGGTCCCAGTTCCTGGGTGCGTCCCTGGAGCTGTTCTGGTGCCATAAAGGGCGGGGTTCCGGCCGCTCGATGGGGCCCTCTAACCAGCTCGGAAACCTCGTCCGCCACGCCTAAATCTGCCACCCAAGCTGCTGGCTCGCCGTCGGAATCACTGTGAATCAGTACGTTCTCGGGCTTTAGGTCCAGGTGCAGGTAGCCTCGGCAGTGCAGCGCAGCCAGTGCCCTGCAGACCTGTTCGGCCAGCTTGAGTAGCCGAGTTGTGCGCAGTCCAGCATGAAGCAGATCGGAGAGGTTGCCCTGGTCTGCCAGGGCCATTGTCACGAAGGGGCGGCCGTCGGCGAGTGCGCCGGCGTCGCGCACGGGAACCAAGTGCGGGTGCACGAAGCGTGCTGCCAAGCCGACTTCGCGAGCAAAGCGTGCACGAAACCGTCTGTGCATCGACAGGTTTCGGCGAACGATCTTGAAAGCCGTGTCCTGATCGCTGACCAGGTCTCGGGCCAAGTAGACCTCGGCCGTGGTGCCAGAGCCCAACAGACGCTCGCAGCGGTAGCGCTCGGGGAGTTCGGGAAGAAGTGGGGCCAACTGGGTCTCTCCGTCTCACATCATGAAGGGAAATGCAAGACGCTGTCTCAAGAATGTGGTGTTGTTGGCCTTGACGGTAAAGAAATGGGGGACTAAATCGGCGCAAATAAAACTGAATGGCCATTCATTCATCTGGAGAAGTTCATGTTTGAAGCTGTTGTCGAGGCTCTTGGCACCGCCCCTGATCGTTTCCGCGCCGCCCCCGAGCAGCTGCGCGCTGCTCCAGCCCGCCTGCTTGAGCGCAGAGCCACCATGCAGCAGGATCTTCAGGTGCGCGCGCGAAAGTTGGAGACGCAAGGCAGAGAGGGTCTTTGGCGCGCTCAGACCCGCACGCTGGAGCGGGCGGAGGAGCTGCTCGAAAAGGCGGACGAACTGCCCGTCGTGAAGCTGGTTGCAGAGCCTGCTGAGCGTTTGGTGGCGAAGCGTTTGGACCTGGTGACTGCCGTTCCGGTAGAGGGCTACGCCGAGCTCAATGCCCGCAATGCGGTCAAGGCTCTGGCTGACTTGGACCGTGTCGGACTGCTGTGCGTGCAGCGCTGGGAGAATGCCAACAAGGGCCGCAAGACGGTGTTGGACTCAATCACCAAGCGGCTCTCCTGAGCTGACTGGAGTCCGGGTCGAGCTACGGTTCTGGCCAGTCGCCGGGAGGCGGCAGAAAAGGGCAGGCACCCAAGCCCTTCAGGTGGGCATGGTGCAGGTAGAAGTCGTGCCCGTATGGGCTCGGCGCTCCGCCGTAGAGCGTGTCTCCGAGTAGTGGGGTCCCTGCAAAGGCTGCGTGGACCCGAATCTGATGCATCACGCCTGTGGTGATCACGGCCTCGTGGAGCGCACCCTTGATGTGTCGCAGCCGGGTATGCGCCGAGTACCACTTGCCCCGACATTTGCTGCCAGGGTTCCGCTGAACCACCATTTTACGGCGATTTTTAGGGTGGTGTGCGATGGCTTGGTCCAGGGTGCACTTCTTCGGTTCCATGGGGGCCGAGGAGAGAAAGCGGTAGCTCTTGGTCAGCTGTTTTCCTTGGAATGCAGCGCGGGCCTTGGACAGCGCTTCAGGGTGGCGCGCGACCAAGAGTATTCCGCTGGTTGGCGTGTCCAAGCGGTGTGCGATGCCGCCCTCGAACCCTGGTGCAAATCCTTGCGCTTGTTGGGGTATTTCTTCGAGCAGGCGCCGAAGAACGCAGTCGGAGTCCGAATCCTGATGCAGGGGAAACACTGGCAGCCCGCCTGGCTTGTTCAGCCAGATCCACTCGGTACTGCGCTGTAGGACCAACAAGGACATTTTTCGGCTCTATCCGATCTCCCGGACAGATTTAGGTCCCTGCCTGGGTTTTAGTGGAAGCAGATGAACTCCGAACAACTGCTACTGCTTCTTATCGCTGCCTTGGCTGCCGTGGCCGCGCTCATGTGGTGGCGGGCTTCAAAGCGCGCTGGATGGGCCAGCCGGGCGCGCAATCAGCGGGCGCAAAGTGGGGAGCAGGCCGCAGAGGAGCTGCTGGAGTCCCTGGGCTACGAGGTACTGGAGCGCCAGATCTCAGGGGAGTGGGAGGTAGAGGTAGATGGGATTCCGCTGCGCGCTGGCGTGCGGGCAGATCTACTTGTGCAACGTGGCGGACTGGTGTTCGTCGCCGAGGTCAAGACCGGCACCCTGGCCCCCCAACTCAGCTACGCGCCGACTCGGCGGCAGCTCTTGGAGTACTGGTTTGTCTTTGGACCCGACGGGCTCTTGCTCGTCGACATGGAGTCCATGGTCGTGCGGGAGGTGCGATTTGATCTGGCCGTTTAATAGGCCGAGGGGACCGCCTTAGTCAGGTCTTCGGGTGGCGTATGCAGCCTGACCCGCCCGATTAGTGGATCAGCTTCAGGGCCGCTTCGATTCTGTCTAAGCCAGCGGCCAGCTCATCCACGCCGACAGCGCCGACGCTCATGCGCAACCAGCCCTGAGCGTCGTTTAAACCAAAGGCGTCGAAGGGGACCACAGCGACCTGGGCCTTGTGGAGCAGGAAGGATCGGATGTCCTCGCTCGAGGTCACGACGCTGCCATCGGGCAGCGAACGACCAACAAGGTCTATCTGAATAGAAAGGTAGATCGCGCCCTGTGGGGCGATGGCTTCCACCGGAAGGCCGCTTTCGGCCATCTCATCAAAGCGGCGCTTGATCAGATCCAGGCGCTCCTGTAGGCCACCGCGGAACTCATCCAGCCAGGCATCGACCTGAGCGTCGTTGTTCAGAAACTTGGCGGTGGCCAGCTGCTCGGGCTTGGGGGCCCAGGCGCCAGTGTGTCCGATCAAGGCCTTGAAGGCGCCCTGTAGGTAAGGGGCTGCGATACCCCAGCCCACCCGAAGTCCGGTGCTTGCCATGGACTTGGAGATGGCGTCCACGTAGACGCAGTACTTGGCCACGTCGGGTACCAAGCTGATCGGGTCGTGGTGCACGGTTTCGCCGTAGGTCAGCAACCAGTAGACCATGTCGTAGATCAGCATCAAGGTAGGCTCACCGTCCTGTTCCCGTCGCTTGTTCTCATCCACGATGGCCTGAGCGATGTCGCGCATTGCGCCTTCGCTGATACAGGTCCCAGTGGGGTTCAGTGGGCTGTTTAGATGCAGGAGTCGGGCACGCTTTAGGTGGGGCTGGATCTGCTCCAAAGTCGGCATGAAGCCATCTTCGGCGCGGGTCTGGATGGCCACGGACTCGACTTGGTTCAAGTAGGCGTAGTAGTGGTTGTTCCAGCTGGGCACGGCGTAGACCAGCACATCGCCTGGGCTCAGAAAGCTGTCGTAGGCCGAGAACAGCGGAGGCCGGGCGCCCGAGCCGACAATGACCGAGTCGACAGGAAAGCGAAGGCCCAAGCGCCTTTCATAGAAGTCAACGATCGCGCGCTTGAGCTCTAAGGTTCCATCGCTGGGCGGGTAGTTGGTGTGCCCGCTTTTGACGAGTTGGCTGAGTTCTTCAACGAAAGGTGCAGGGGGGCGAAAGTGGTCTGGTGAGAAGTCACCGACGGTCAGGTTGCAAACCTTGACCCCCTGGGCAGCCAGATGTCGGACTTCGCTGGCGATGGCCAGAATACGAGATCCACCCATCCCCTCGGCAAGTCCGTTTAAGGCGCGCTTTCGGGCCTGCTTTGCCTGGGGACCAGTGGGATAGACGGGCGTGATGGGTGCCTTGGACATGAACGCTCCTGAACCGGGGATCAGGCTTGTCTGTTAACACGTGATCATCTGGTGTAAGGACCTTTGCCCGCGAGGCGTTGTCGAAGCGCACATGAACCTCTCTCTCCTCTTCAGCCTTGCTGCTCTCGCCCAAGATGCTCAGGTCGTGCTGCCTGCTTCCGAAGTCATCAACACATTGGAGCAGGCCGTTCCACAGCCCGAAGCGAAGCGTCCTGCGGTGTCTTGGTTGGTTGCCTCCAGCACCTTGGTGTTGGAGCCCGAATCCGAACTGAGCAAGGTAGCCTTGGAGGTGGCGCTCGTGCCGATCGAGCCAAGCTGGGTGAGCCTTCAGGTGCTGGACGGTCGGGTCCGTCTGACGAACCAGAGCATGCCCCTTCACCAGGGCCCCGATGGAAGCTGGTGGTTCACGGGCTATCTGAGCCGACCCCTCACTCTGAAAGTGCAGGGGACCCTCTCGGTTGGCGGCGACAACGGCCAGGTAGCGGCCCTGAAGATGGCTCAGGGAGCGCGCCAGGAGGTGCGCGTCCACGGCAGAGCGGGAGAGTTGCCGTTGTTGGGGCAGGTCGATGGGCGAGCCCAAGGTGTGATCGCCCCTCGTAGCAGCGTGAGCGTATCCTGGAGCCCAGAGCGCACGGATGGAGCCAAGCACGCGAAGGTGACCCAAGCCCAGGTCAGCACGGCCGCTTGGCTGGACGAGGGGGCCCTGAATCTGCGCAGTTCAGTTCGCTGGGAAGTACGTCGCGGCAGCTACGAGCGCTTTCGGCTGGGTATTCCGACAGGGGCCACGGAGTTGGATGTGAAGGGGGTGGGCGTAGCCCGGTGGGAGCGTCAGGGAAATGAGCTGATCATCGAGCCACTGGAAGCCGTTGAGGGGGCGTTGGAGTTGCAGGTCGACTGGCGGCAGACCTTCGTTAAGGGCCAGGCCCAGGTCGCCCATCCTCTGCCTTTGGATGCAGGCAACACCACCTACAGCTTGACCCTCGCAGGGGATGCTGAGACGCTCCTGAGCCCCAGCGCCCAAGGCATGCGTGCGGTAGCGGTAGAAGAGCTGCCCCCCAAGGCTCGAGCCATCGGTGATGCGCCGGCCAACGCCGCTTGGACTGGACCCGGCACGCTGTCCTTAAAGGCCCTGAAGCTCAACTCATTGGACGGTCCCGATTTGGTGGTGGACTTAGCCCGGTGCACCGCTGCGCAGTCTCCAGAGGGACGCACGCTGATGACCTGTAGCTTGGACGTTCGGAATGCCTCCAAGCAGTTTCTGGGCATTGCCCTTCCAGAGGGCTTCTCCCTCTGGTCTGTGCGGGTCAACGGGGATGGGGTCTCTCCCGTTCGCATGGACGATGGCCGCATGAACGTTCCCCTGGAGCGCTCTGTGGAGACCCTGGCGGGTTTAACGGCCATCGCTGTAGAGCTGACCTTTCTGGGCGATGAGCAAGCGTGGGAAAAAAGGGGGGAACGTGCCCATCAGCTGCCAGCCTTTGATGCCCCCGTTGCCCGCTTGGAGTGGGAGCTTCGCCTGCCTCCTGGCTACAAAGCTACGGCCGAGGGCGGCAGCGCGCGTACAGCGGGCGAGACCACCACTGAGTTGGTCTACGCCTCCGTCTCCGAGGCCAGGGAGGCCGAGCAGGCACGCGAAATCTGGAACATGGCCCTGGACGCCTACCAAGACAACGACTTTGAGACCGCTCAGGCCTACGTGGATCAGACGCTGGCGCTGGACTCGGACAACTACAATGCGGTGAGTCTACAGACCAACCTGGACGTGCTCAGTGGAGATGCGGCCGACGCGAGTGGTGCGGACGAGGCCATGTCGCGGCGGGTCAAGGACATGGCCAAGGCCAAGGTCGCAGACGAGGAATTCAAACAGAAGGAGAAGCTGGCTCAGGCCGAGCGCCTGCTGAACGAGGGGCGCTACGAGGAGGCCATCGAGAGCTACGAGGAGGTCGAAGAGATGTCCAAGGAGCTTGCGCGCTACGAGCACGTCGAGTCCAAGAAGCAGTCGTACTATGGCTCGTCTTCCAGCTCGGGTGCAGCCGAAGCAAGGAGTCGGGCGGACTCTCGGAACACTGCCTTGACCCTGGGGGGCAATGAGCGGGGGAAGCTGGCCGAACTCAGGGGAGGTCGGGCCTCCGATGCGGAAGAGACCTATACGGAAGGGACCTATACGGAAGAGACGACCTACAAATCCTTCGGGCGGGCGACGCCGAGCCCTGAGTGGGAGGCGACCGAGTTGGCGCTCGCTGAGGAGGATGTCGAAACCGATGAGTCTGGGTTGGAGGGGCTGGCCGATACCCGCTCCCAGGCAGCGGAACCGGATGAATTTTACTCTGATGGGGCCATGAACGGGGCGGACATAATGTTCGAATCAGGGCTCATGATCATGGGCGGTGGCGCGGGCTCCGGGGCCGGCCCCATGGAGGAGCCTGACTTGGAGTACAGCCTCGCCGAGGTCCAAGGCATGACATCGCCGGAGCCCCTCCCGGCCGTGCCTGTGGAAGTGGATCTGCTCTCCAGCCTGTCCGAGCTTGCCACCGTCTCCGGGGCAACGGCGCAGCGTCCCAACCCCTCGTCCCGAAGCGCTCAGGGCTTTGCCCCTGCTTCTGCTCCACCACCCGGCAGGGCTCCCAAGGGGAGCTTCGCCACATTGGATGGCAAACCGGCCATCCAGGCCACCACCCTGGCCATCCCACTACCTGACCACGGCCAGTCCGTTGTGGTCGTACAGCGCCTCCTCGATCCCGGCGAGGCGCCCACTTTGACCATCCGCTACCGGGAGACCCGATGACCCCCCTCTTGCTGCTGAGTACCCTCAGTTTCGCTGCCCCAGGCGACCTGCCCGACGCCAAAGTGGTGATGCCTTGGAACGAGTTCAAGACGCTCTACGAGCAAGGTAAGGCGCCTGAGAAGCTGCCTACGCCCGCCCCTCGAGACTGGTCCATCAACACCGCTTCCTACAGCGGCGTGGTGACCGACGACGGCTCCGCAGCGGTCTTCGATGTGGATTTGCAGGTGCAGGTGCACAAGGTCGATGGCTGGGTCACGGTGCCGCTGGCGCCGGCGAGTGTGGGACTAAAATCAGCGAAAATTGGCCGTGACAATGCTCCCATTTTCATCTCTGGCGGCTGGTACACCCTGGTGACCGACCGGAGCGACACCTTCACCGTGTCCCTGGAACTGGCGACCTCGGTCTTTGAGAGCGATGGATCCAACTCCTTGAGCTTCCAGATGGCGCCAAGCGGTGGAACCCAGGTCAGCCTGGACGTTCCGGGTGGGCAGGACCTGTCCTTCAGTGTGGGCCAGGCCCAGCTGGTGATGGATGAAGAGCGCAATGGGATGCGTCACATGGAGGCCATCCTGCCCTCGACTGGGAACTTGGCTGTGTCCTGGCAGCGGGAGATCGAAGAGGTCGAGGGGGTGGAGCAAGAAGGCCGCGCATACGCCGAGGTGCACTCCCTGGTGGGCGTGTCTGAGGGCGTGGTCGTGGGGCACAGCGATGTGAACTACACCATCGTTCACCAGGGCGTAGAGCAGCTCCTGGTAGAGCTTCCAGCCAACGTCGTCCTGCTGGACGTCTCGGGGTCCGGCATCCGAGAGTGGGACGCCAAGACCATCGGCGATGTTCAGCTGGTGACCGTCGATCTGAACTTTGAGGCCTTGGGCAGCTACCGCCTAATGCTGGACTATGAGCGCGCCCTGGCCGAAGGCGGCGAGTCTCTCAGCGTGCCGACCGTCGGCGTAAAAAAGGTCGAGCGCGTGAAGGGCTTTGTGGGCGTGGCCGCCCTGAGCACCCTTGAAGTGACCTCGGGCGAGGTCAGCGGTGCCCGCCGCGTGGACGTACGAGAGCTGCCCGCCAGCATCCTGGGGCGCACCGACCAACCCGTGCTCTTGGGCTACAAGTACCGCCAAGCGGACTACACCTTGCCGCTGACCGTGCGCCAGCACGAAGACGTTGATGTGCTGGTGACCATCGCGGACACCGCCGAGGCCATCTCCATGGTCACTGCCGATGGTCGCGTGATGAACCGCGTGACCTGGCATGTACGCAACAACCGCCGCCAGTTCCTGCGCTTGGAGATGCCCCAGGGCGCTGAAATCTGGAGTGCCAAGGTGGCCGGAAAGGCCGTGAAACCAGCAGTGGATGAAAAGGGAATGGTTTTGGTTCCCCTGGTTCGAAGCCAAGCTTCCGGTGGCGCATTGGCTGCGTTTACGGTGGAGTTGGTCTACGTTGAGAACGGTCAGGAGCCGAATGCCAAGGGAGAGGCCAGTGTGGACTTGGTGCTGCCGAGTGTGGACGTGCCGGTGACCTATTACCGCTGGAGTGTCTACGTGCCGTGGGAGGCCAAGGTCCAGAAGCGCGAGACGCAGAGCACTTTGCGTCAAGTGGAGTGGTTCAATGTTCCGGTTACCCCAGAAGGTGAATACCTGGGCGTCACAGCGCAACAGGACATGCAGATGAGCTACCAGGCCCAGAACGGCGCCACCCAGGGCGGCGTGGCCCCGGTCGAGATCTCCATGCCCGTCGATGGCCAGGCGCTGATGTTTGAAAAGCTCCTGGTCTTAGACGAACAAGTCAGCGTGCATGTGGCACTAAAAAGGCTGAAGGACTGAGTTGGCGGCTGGCCCTCGCTGGAACCGCTGCTGTGTCAGACCGCAGCGGCCTTGCGTCGTACCATCCAGATCAGGGCCAGGCCGACCAGGCTGACGCTGATGTGGGTGAAGATGCCGGTTAGGACCATCAGGCCGGCCAAGATCCGGCTGAGAAACAGGCTCTGTTCAGTGGCAGTCTGCTCGTCGCTGCGCAGGGTGAGCAGGGAGCGCAACACGCGCCCGCCGTCCATAGGGAAGGCTGGTAGCAGATTGAGCACGCCCATTAGAAGATTGATCAGGACGAATCCCCGAGCCAGGGGCAGCTCGTGGTAGGCCAGGGGTAGGGCTAGAACCGCCAAAACGAGGTTCACTCCTGGCCCGGCAGCGGCGATTGCCGCCTCGGGCCAGCCGGGCTCAGGGCGGCCCTCCAGTCTTGCGATTCCACCGAAGGGGTAGAGGGTGATGTCCCGGGTCCCTAAGCCGCAGCGTCGGGCGGCCACCGCATGTCCAAGCTCGTGCAGGGCCACGCAGGTGAACAGGATCACGGCCAGAACCAGGGCGTTGATCGCGCCGCTTAGTCCACCGTTCCAGCTTTCCATTCCTAGATAGAGCGAGCCCAGGAGCAGGAAAGACTTGTGCAGGCGGATAGGGATCCCGCGTAGAGTCAGCAGCGTCAAGCGGGCCTCCGAGCACAGGGGGTGAGACAACAATGTGGCTCCTCGCTGGGCCAAAGGCAAGGTCGCGGTAGTGTGCCGCTTAGTAAAAGGACGACTGGTGCAGCGAGAGCGGCGGGACATGGACTTGCGCGGTCAGGCCGAAGCCATGCTGCGCGCTGGTGGGGTGCCCTTCGAAAGCCTCGTCCCCCACGCGGGTGGGGCACAGCATCAGCTCTACAAGGTCGTTCAGTCCGGACAGCCCCAGCGATTGTTGAAGGTTCCCAAAGTGGACTGCTTGGGACCGGAGCGCAGCTGTTTGCAGGGGCTTCAGGCGGAGTGCTCTGCCTTGACGTTGATGCGAGATGTGCCGGTGCCAACGCCATATGTTCTCTTGAATGGAGGCGCGCTGATGGGCTATGTCCCGGGCCAAGCCGCCGGCTACCTCTATGCGCAAGGCCGCTTGTCCACGGAGGCACTGAGTCAGGTCTGTTTCTCGATGGGCAAGCAGCTGGCCGCCATTCACAGGCACCGCTTGCCACAGGATTATCAAGGTGGCATTCCGTTCCTGAACGGTGACTTTGCCGGTCCGCGCCGCTTGGTCCATGGCGACTACCACCTGGGGAACGTACAGCTTGTGATGGATCGCCGACGCGGGGCTTTTCAGGTCAGCGGTGTGGTGGACTGGGTGAACTGTGCTTGGGGCCCGCCGGAGTGGGACTTTGTGGAGATGCACATCAGCGTCTTTCGCCAGCTCAAGGGCAGCCGGGACGCCTTTCTGGGTGGCTACCGATCCGGAGGGGCCTTGGTTCCTGATCTTGCTAGAGAGCTGCGCTTGCTCAGCGCGGAACTCCAGAGGCGGCTGAGTTCGAATGAGGTGCCCCAGGGCCACAAGGCCGACTGGGTACAGTGGCTAACCGAGCTTCCCTAAGGAGTGCTCTTACTGGGCAAGCTGGACCCAGCGACAGCGTCTTTTAGCGACAGCGTCCCTTAGCGGCAGAGATACTGGCAGAAGAGCCGGTATGGGTCGCTGAATTGGCGGCTTTCGACTCGAAAGCCTGCTCTCGGAAGCAGCTCCATCCACCGCCAAACGTCCAGCTCGTACACGTCTCGCTCGGCGAGCGGGAGGCTGCCCACGGTGATCTGATCCAGGCACCATCGGTGGGCGACGCTAAGCCACCGTTCTGCCATGGGGTTCCCTGGGTCCTGTTCGATACCGTCGAGCAGGGCCTGGGTGCAGCGTCGCAGGTAGGAGTCAATCAGGTTGTCGATGAGCTCGGGATCGTTGGGGGGCAGGTCGATCTCACAGTGCACGCTGGCCTCGTTTAAGACAAGCATCCCCTGACGTTCGGCCAGGGCAGCCTTGGCCCGGCGCAGGACTTCCAGCTTTCCAGGGCCTTGCAAGCCCACCTCAGCCCGCTGCTCAGCGTCCAGGCCTGCGACATGGTGCAGGGTGAGGGAAGAGAGCACCAGGTCCGCCTGTCCCCACGCTGCGGGAGCCTGGGCCAAGTCGACTACGGAATGCAGGGTCACCCCACTTGGCATGCGCGAGGCCACTTGAAGGTGCACCTCAGGCTGGGGGTCGATGAGGAGAACCTCGCCTTGGTCATCTGGACGCAACAGGTCCCAGATGCGGCCGTCACCGCCGCCGATTTCTACCACCCGCCAATTCGGAGTTTGGTCCAGCATTGGACGGATGATCTGTGTGTTCTTGGCATACAAGGACTGCATCAACGGACTGGATGTCCAAGCTTGGAACAAGGAGTTGTCTCCAAAACGCGAGTTCCACTCCTCTGGGTGGGGGCGCTTGGCTGCACGCTCTTGGAGCTGTTGGACGCGCTCAGCTTGGCCGCCCCTGGGGGCCAACAACAGGGCCCGTAGTTCGGCGTGTAAATCCATTCAGCTACCTTGGGTCGGTGTCCAGCTGACCTGACGCAAGAAAGAGTGGGTCAGGTACTCCTTCTCGATCACGGCTGCCATCTCCTCCACATCCCTGAATTGGTCCCAGTCCACGCGTATGACGGGCACCGTGCGGGAGATGCTGGAGACGAAGCGCTCGTACTCTGCGTGTAGGCCGGAGAGATACTCCAAGCTGATGGCCGATTCCACGCCGCGAGAGCGCATGCGCACCCGCTCCAGACTGCGTTTGGGGCTCACGTCCAAGTAGACGATGACGTTGGGCCGGCACATGAAGTTGCTCATGTTCCGAAAGAGCTGCAGGTAGGTCTGGTAGTCGCGCTCATCCATCAGATTGGAGTCCACCAGCATCTTGGCGAACACGGCATCCTCGTAGATGGTGCGATCCTGCACACCCCCACCGCCGCGCCAGATTACCTCTTGGTGTTGCTGAAAGCGGCGGTTCAAAAGGTAGATTTGGGTGGCGAAGCTGTAGCGTGCCGTGTCCCGGTAAAAGTCCTCCAGGTAGGCGTTGTCGGCCACTGGCTCGTAGTAGACCGGCAGGTTCAGGTGCTGCCCCAAGGCCGTGGCCAAGGTGCTCTTGCCAGCGCCGATCATGCCAGCGATGCCGATAAACAGGTCTTGAAGTCGTTCCATGGCCGGAGTCTATCCCGGTCCACACCGGTTAGGGAGTTTGGGTGCCGGTCTTCTCCTTGCCTTCGGAACATGTCTTTCCAGATCCCGCTCTTGCGCGGGAGGATGGGTTGTTGGCTGTGGGCGGGGACTTGGAGCCGCGTCGCTTGCTCCTGGCCTACGCGCAAGGAATCTTCCCTTGGTACAGCCAAGGCCAACCTGTCCTATGGCACAGCCCCGATCCCAGATTTGTCCTGCCAATAGAGGAACTTCGTGTGGGCCGAAGCTTGCGCAAGCGCATCAAGCAGCGGCCCTATTCTTTGACCTTGGATCGGGAGTTTGAGAGGGTCATGCAAGCCTGCAGCCGGGTTCCCAGGCAGGGCCAGTCGGGCACCTGGATCACCCCGGAGATGCTGCGTGGCTACACCGGGTTGCACAAGGCTGGTTTCGCACACAGTGTCGAAGTCTGGGACGCCTCGGGCGACCTGGTCGGTGGGCTTTACGGGGTGAGTCTGGGGCGGGTCTACTTCGGTGAGAGCATGTTTGCGCTCGCCCCAGACGCCTCGAAGATCGGCTTTGTTGGTCTGCTCTCACAGCTCGCGCAGTGGGGGTTCGAGCTGGTGGACTCCCAGGTTTATACCGATCACCTGTCCCGCTTCGGAGCGCGGGAGATTCCCAGACAGCGCTACTTGGAGCTGCTCGATGGGTATCTGCAAGCCCCTAACAACCGAGGAGAGTGGTCATTTGACGCCGAACTTCTTGAGCGTCTTTGGTGCCAAGGGCAGCCTGATTTTCTAGTTTCTCAGGCGGATCGGTCGTATCAAGGCTGAAGTCGGGCAATGTTGTTGTACCGATCATTACTGTGGAGTCCCCAATGAATACGTTGCTTCTTACTTTGTCCTTTGCCCTAATTGCCTGTGGGGAAGGAGAAATCGAACTCGGTGACACCAGCTCCGATGCCGATGCGGACACCGACGCGGACAGCGACAGTGACACGGACACGGATGCCGATTCGGATGCAGATGCCGATTCGGATGCAGACTCTGACCCGCTCACCGACACCCTCGGTTTCGACGTCTCCGGAAGCGAGGTGGACGGACTCAGCGTGGGCGTTGTGCGGTTGAACGACGACTTCAGCCCGGGTGCCTTCGCTGGGGCCGGGGTTGTGGTCAGCGGTCGTACCGAGATCATCATCGAGAATCCCGCAAGCGAGACACTCTCGAAGCTCCAAGATGGCTACGACACCGTTGGGGCGTTCTACGCGACCACCTTGTGGGATGACTCCAACAGCGACGGCGAGCACCAGGCAGGAGAGATCATCCACGGAATGGGCGACTCTCTGGTGATCTACCTGGAGGATGTTGAGGGCGAGCTGGCCTTCCTCGTCAAGGATGGCTGGCAGGGTCTGGAGCAACAAGGCGAAGCGCTGCCCATCATTCACGACAAGGGGGCCCTGCCGATCGGCAACAACATCGCGCCCATCGCACTCAACTTCGGCGGTACCGCAAGCGTGCCCGATGTGGGAACAGCTCCTTGGCGAATGGCCGTGGTGCCGGGTGCCTTCTTCGAAAGTGAGGTCCCACCCCTAGCCATTTACGACGAACTTTTGGGCGCGGAGTGGAGCCTGACCCTGGAGGACGCGCCTCCGGCTGATCACGAGAGCGAAGACGGGTTCTTGGAGTTGGGCGTGGCTGCGCCAGACACCGATGGGTCGGGTAGCCTGAGTCGTGAAGACGATCTGAGCCAGTTGATGGTCATGTGCAGCCCAGACGCAAACATTGTGGCCGCGGCATGGCTTGTCCCTGCATCCACCGTTGAGGAGGCGAACTTGTACGCATCCATCGG
>CAJQPC010000180.1 GCA_905480105.1 uncultured bacterium
GGTTGGAGAATCCATCCCAGTCACGGTCACTGCGGAGGACCCGGATGGAGTAGGGGAACTGAAGCTTTACTACCGGACGGAAGGCGGTGCTTTCTGGAACACGCTGGAGCTGCTGGCCGCCGACGGCGGCAGGGAGTGGACCGGGGAGATCCCCGGTTCCGAGGTCACCTCCCCGGCCATGACCTACTACATCCGGGCCGTCGACCTGGGCGAGTTTCCAGCAACCAGCTTCTTGCCCGAGGACCCAGATCCGAACGCCTTCAGCGTGGAGGTTCAGGTCATCGGAGAACCGCTGCCCTTTGCCGAGGACTTTGAGCTCGACGAGGTCACTTCGGACCTGTGGGGGCTGGGTTGGGCCCAAGATTCCCTGGAGTTTCGGGGCAGTCCCTGGGCTCTGAGCGGCTCGCGGGCAGCGAGCGGGGAGACCAGCATCGCGCACCTGCGCAGCTCGGATGAGACCAAGGTCATCGACGACTACCTGATTGCGCCGGCCCTGGACTTTGGCGCTGCTGAGCGCACTCAAGTGACCTGGATGGAGTTTGGCCAGCTGTCAGAGGATGCGGAGCACGACTTGTGGGTGTCCACGGGCTCCCGTATTCCAAGCGATGGGGACTTTGTTAAGTGGGTCGACTTGACTCCCCCATCTGGCGATGACTTTGGCCGTTCCGTGGTGGTTGACCTGAGCGACTTGGCTGGTGAGCGAGCGGTCTACCTGGCATGGCGCTACGCCGGTGCAGCCAACGACGACTGGTACATCGATGATGTAGCGGTCGAAGCGCTGACGGTAGACCTGAGCCCAAGCGTCTCTTGGTCGCCCAGCCCGGTGCATCCGGGCGAGAGCACGACCTTGATCTTGGACCTGGAGAACTTGGTTGATCTGGCCGGTGGCCCACTCACTGTGGAGCTGAGCTTTCCATCTGGCGGTGCCAGCTTGGCCTCGTCGGTGGTCGAAGTGCCCAGCATTGCGGCCCTGGGCAGTGCGAGCGCAGAATTTGAGCTGACTGTGGACAGTGAGTGGCCGGACAACAGCCGTCTGCCCCTCCAGTTCAGCATTGTCGAAGGGGACAAAACTTGGGTCTTTGCAGAGGAATTCCTGGTCGGGGTCGAGAGCTCGGGTCAGGTGATACTTGACTTGGACTTGGGCGCTCTGATCCAGGTAGAGCTTGGTGTGGGTGACCCAGACGCTCCGATTTGGTCTGAGACTGTTTACAGCGGGGAACCCAGCGTTGGGACCTTGGCGGTAGATGTTGATCTCACCGAGCGCTTCGATCTGCTTCCACCGGACCCCAGCCAGCGTTGGTATGCAAAGGTCAGCGGGGATGCTGTGGGGGAGATGGAGAGTTTCACCCTGAGTTATGGTGGTGTGGAATACAGCGTAGACGTACTTCCCGCGATCCTGGGCGGCGGGACCGAGGCCTTTGCTTACGTGCCAGAGCCCCCTTCTCCAGTACTGACTCTGCTCACCACCACACCGAGCACGGTCCAGCCCGGGGACACGGTGGACTTGGTCATCGAGTTGACCAACAAGGGAGCGGACAGTGCAGGCGCGGTGTTGGCCGAGCTAACCAGCTCGGACAGTGAGCTCACTGTTGTGGCTGGTGGACCCAAGAATCTGAGCGACGACTCATGGCTTGCCGGTACCACCCGGACGCTGGATGGATTCCAGCTTCAGGTCTCCGAGGACCACGTTGACAGTACCTCGGTAGTCGCCGATCTGGACCTAAACGACGACTTGGAGAGCTGGAAGGTTCCGATCTCCTTGTCTGTCCCTTGGCCAGTGCTGCGCATCACCAGCATTGAGATCGACGACCGCACAGGCGGCGACAACGACGGGCTCTTGGAGCCTGGCGAGACGGCCGACTTGGATATCGAGGTCACCAACCTGGGGGACCAGGGGGCTACGGGCTTGGTGAGCGCGGTGCTCAGTCTACAGAGCTCAAGTACGGCCAGTACTACGGTGGACGAGAGCAGCACGCTCTTGGGCAGCTTGGGGGTTGGGGTCAGTCAGGACAAGGACTTCGAGGTCAGCGTGGACTCGGGCGCCAGCTTAGGTGACACCGTTGACCTGTTGATGACCATGACCGACACCAACGGTGTCGAGTACACCAGCGAGGCGCAGATCGTGCTGGGCGAGGCGCCTTGGCTCTACGTCAGCACGGCCAACGACAGCATTGGTGACAGTGTGGGCAGTTACACGGTTGACTTGGTCAACGCCCGTTACCGCGTCAGCGGCGGCGTGTTTGAGCTGGAGTACCTGACTGCCAGCGCCTTTGACACCAGCACGGCCTTCATTGAGATGTGGGCGGTGGCCAGCTCTGGCGACTACGCCTTCTACCGTCTCAGCCTGCAGGGTACCTCGGCCAAGCTCCAGGGCTATGACTCCGCTTTTGTCACGCTGGCCAAGCCAACGGTGACGTACCCCGACAGCAGTACGGTGCGATTGGCCTGGAACGAGGCCGATATGGGCATCGGCAGCACCCAGTTCCGGGCAGGCTTTGGAGCGGGTTGGTGTGGTTCGGATACAGGCAGCTTCTGTGATCACTTTCCAGACAACTGGGGCTACTACTATACAGGCTACGACCAGTCCAACTTCTACAGCTTGCGTTGGTAGACCCTTGCCTTTGCTCTTGCTTTTGGCAGGTTGTGGCACCTACGGTTTAGAAAATGGTCGGGACTCCCTGCCGGAGAGTGATTCGGTCGCTGTCTTGCCCTGCAACGGCATGTGCATCACGGCGATAGAGCCTGCCACAGGGCCATTGGCTGGGGGTACTTCGGTACAAATCCTGGGAGAAGGATTTGGTCTGGATCCCCAGGTCTTCTTCGGCAATCTGGAGCTGAACTCTACGGTTCTCGGTAGCGGTCAGCTGTTGGTGACCTCGCCGGCGGTACCGGTCGCCGGGCCGGTGGACGTCAAGGTGGTCAACGGCGTCGAAGAAACGGTGGCGTACCAGGGGTATTACTTCGGCAGCGGCGGGGGAGGCGGGGACACGGGAGGAGACAGTGACACTGGCTCTGACGTGACCCCCACTGGGCTGACCGAAGGGCTGGTTGAGTACAGCTACCTGGTCTACGGCTGTCCCGAGTGCTTCGGTGCTCCGAACTCCCTGGAGTTCAGCATTGCTGCTGCCTTCCATGACCCGGTGAATGACAGCTGGCTCGACGATCTGCCCCCGCAGGGTAGCTGTGAGACAACGTCCGTAGCCACTCTGCCAGCGTATTCCTATAAAGACGTCGGAACGTGGGCCTACATCATTGCTGGTTCGACCAGCGTGGGCCTTCAGCATGGCAGTAATGGGGTGTACGTCAGCTCGGCTCTGGGGGTCGATGACAAGCTTTGGAACAGCGCATACGACCTCCAGGTTCCGGATGCGGGCTGGCTGGTCCAAGACGTGATGGAAACCACCTCGGGCTTTGATGATATCCAGCCCATCTCCATCCTAAACCCCAGTCCGAGCGCCTTTGCCAACATGAGCCGCAACGACGTGACCTTTGGCTGGGCACCGAGCGGACAAGCCGAGAGCTTCTTGATCTGGCTGACGATCTACAATGCATCAGGCAGCTCAGTGCTGGGCGAAGTCTACTGCCACGCCCAGGACAATGGGGGCGCCACTCTGCCCGCCAACCTGTTCACGGCGTACCCCAGCGGGGCGCTAATGAGCATTCAGCTCTCCCGGGTCCAGGGCAGCAAACAGGTCAACCCCAGCACGGGCAATACCGTGGAAGGAGCCAGCTACATCGGTCTGTTCGGGACCGCCACTCTGCGCTGATCCGAGGGCCCAAGGGGGCTCAGTGTTTGTACGGCGAGGGACCCGTTAGTTCTGCGGTGGGACCGCGCGCACTTCCAACACGGTAATGTTGGCCTCGCTAAAGCCTGGGGCTTGAAGTTCCACTCCCACACCGTCGGTCCAGAGCTTGGGCAGACCGGTGTCGGTCTGGGACATCTCCTGGTAGGTCACGGTGGTCATCAGACGTTTGGAGCCGTCCTCTTGCTCGATGGTGCCGATCATCGTTGCCTCGTGGGGCGGAATCAGCCCCTCGACCGCGATCTCGACGCTCTCCAGCTCATTGTCGCTTTTGTCCTTGATGGTCGCCACCAAGATCAAGTCGGTCATGGGGAACTTGGACTGGTTGTAGACCATGAACTGAAAGAGGGTGAAGTTCTTGTTGCGGCTGTCGAGCTGCATCCAAGAAGCGTTCTTTACCGACACGTAGGTGTTCGGATTGTAGAGCGGGTCGTGGTCTTGCTGGGTCGTTTCATCTGCGAACATGTAGGCGGGGATCGCGTTCTCAGCCTTGAGGTACCCTTCTTGGCCAGTGTTGCTGCGGATGTGGTACCAGCCCTCTCGCTTGCCCAAGATCGATGCCTGGGTGTCCTTCTCAACGGTGGCCAGCTGGCTGCCGTCGGGCTTGTCCATCAAGGGAGCGTTCGCGGTGATCAGCACCTCGCTCATGGCCATGCCGCCAGAACCCAAGAGCTCCAAGTCGGAGGCTTCTGGCAGCT
>CAJQPC010000181.1 GCA_905480105.1 uncultured bacterium
CGTCGCTGACCCTGCGTCATAGGTGACTGCCACGTGGTGCCAAGTTCCTGGCACAAGGGCGCCTGATGAGAAGGCGCAGGCGCCGGAAAGCACGTTGAAGAACACAGAGCCGGACTCGTGGTCTCCGGCACAGTCGCTCCCATCCGCTGTGTAAACCCCGAAGATCCACTGATTGCCGGAGCCCGAACTGTCCCAGCCCTGGTTGGCCAAGGTGTGAATCTCCCGCCCATCGGTCCCGTCCCAATTGATCCAGCCTTCGAGTGTGAACTCGCTCCCAAGCGAG
Source organism: uncultured bacterium (assembly GCA_905480105.1). Classification (GTDB taxonomy): domain Bacteria; phylum Myxococcota_A; class UBA796; order UBA796; family CAJQPC01; genus CAJQPC01. The sequence continues at coordinate 284 of CAJQPC010000181.1, forward strand.
ACTCCGGCCATCCCTTCGACGGTCACCTTGTCTTCGGTCGTGAACTCGAGTGCGGAACATGCGTCGGTGTCGGTGTCGGTGTCGGTTTGGGTGTCGGTGTCGGTGTCGGTGTCGGTGTCGCCTTCAGAGTCACTGTTTACGCCCTCATCATTCCCGCAGCCATACAGCGCGAGGGTTGCGGAGAGCAGGAGGGGAAGCAGAGTCTTGGTTGTGGGTGTCACATGACCTCCGATTGGCGCTGCAAATATTCAACGGGCTGTAAGAGAATTAAAGATTAACAGGCGCCCCGTCCAAATCAGATAATCAACCAAAATTGACTTCAATATTAATCTTTCAATCTCCAACCCACTGCAGCGGCAGGGATAGGGCGCATCAATGCCCGCGCGCGGCTCTGGCGGCCTCTTCGACCGTGTCAGTCGATTCCTTTTCCGGTGTAGTGCCGGTCTCTCGACCCGACCAGGGCCTCGCCGCCGGGCGCACCCGGACGATTTATGTCCGCCCGCGAGACTCCATCGTGTCCGTGGCGCACCCGTCCCTGCCCGTCGCGCCTCTCCAAGACGCTTCAAGCTTCGGCCTCTTGTTCCCCGACTGCTGGCGGTCCCCGCGCGGACAAAGTCAGCGACGCGCGCCCAGCGTCTGCACCCGTCGCGCCTTGCGCTGTCGGTGGACCGCTGAGCGCCCCGCCACGGCGGCAGACTGAATCAGCGGCAGGGCGTCGTCGAGCTCGTCATCGCACGGCTCGTCGTCGTCCGCGGGAAAACCCTGGTCGGCGAACCACGTCTCGCAACGATCTGCGATGCGAACCACAAGCCCATCGACGTCCTCTTCTCTCCAACGCCGGGAACGCCGCCAACGCGGCCGGTCGGCGGCACCCTCTACGTAGAGTCCGTCCAGCAGCAGCACATGGAAGTGAAGGTTCAAATTCAGCGCGGATCCAAATCGCTGCATCACGGTCACGCTCCCGGGGTCACCCGCCGTGCCGGCGTGGACGCCGACTCGCCGCAGCCAGGCGGTGTCCTGGGCGAGCGCACACCGCAGGACGCCTCGCGTCAGCTCCGGACGCCGACCCAGCAGCCAACGCCGTCGCCACGGCACGGTGAGCACCAGCTGACACACCGCGACTCGCGGGATCAGCCCATCGGTCCAGCGCAGCGCCCGCTCGGCCATGCGGCGCCCGCAGCAGGACGGACAGATGGTGCGCGTCTGGCAGCTGAACGGGACGAGGCGGTGGTGGTGCCCCTCGGGGCAGGCGAGCCAGGCAAAGCCGTGCTTGGGGTCACCGCAGGCCAGATAGCGTTCGACCTCGCGCCTTATATAGGCCGGAAGCGAGCGGTCCACAGACTCTAGACTGGACTGGAGCGCCGCCCAGCCACGGCGAACCAACCCATGCAGGTCGTCGTTGGGGGTGTTGGCCCGGTCGAGCGTGCAGCCCGGGCTGCCGGCCGGAGTCTTCGGGAGCCGGGAGAGGGCAGCGGGAGCAGTGGAGCGGGGCAGGGCAGGGGGAAGCAGCACGCTCCGGCGGGAGTGCACGGCGCGTGCCTGCCCCGAAAGCCGCGTCCATCGGTGGTTTGGCCGAGGGAGGTGTCGAGGGTGTCGGACAGCCGACGGTCACATTCGACAGTTGAGACGCGCGTACGCTCTCCGACGCGGCGGGCCTAAGCTTGGGCGGCGGCCCACGGCTGCTTCTGGCACTACCACCCGGGGCGGGCGGAGGCGGATGGATAGCGCGTGGCCCGAGCTCACCGAGGCGCTGCGGGCGTGGGGAACCAAGCACGGCAACCCCTGGGCGAGCCGCGAGCTCCGCAAGCTGGCCCAGGGCGGCCACGTCGCCGCCGAGCGCTTCGCCCGGAATCTCGGGTCCCAGCGCTGGCTTGGCACGCCAACCGGGTGATTGTCTGGGAGAGCACCCAGGCTCGGCAGGTCTGGCGGGATGGGGAGCAGTGGAAGGTGGTGCGCTAATCTGTGCCAGTAAAACTCCTTTCATCCTGCGCTATGTTCTCTCGTGGAGCAGTTTTTATGACTTAGGGTGTACCGGGAGTTCGGACTAAAATTCGAATGCCTTCTCCAGCATCCTGCGGGTAAACTTTGCCCGTAGGTACCAGGCCCTGGGCATCGCCCGAGCCCACTCGCCGGCATCGTCCAGCATCCAGGTGGTCGCATCGCCGCGCATCGCCTTGGGGCGGAGCTGAAGCGCTTGGCCCAGCTTGCCGGAGATCTGGTCGAGTTCTCCGCTGTGCAAGATGCGCGCGAGCTCAGCATAGTCCGCTGAGAGGATGTCTTCTTCCTCTTTATCTGGCGTCCACATCAGGGGTGTTCCGATGCGTCGGGTGCCCACGGCACCGCCCCCAACGATGGGAATCCACAGTACTCGGTGCAGCTTCTTACGCACCCAGCAGCTCTCCCAGTGTCGGCCGCCGCCACCATCGTAGGGCGCACTGCACACAAAAGTGGACTGAGAGACCCGGCCCGTCTCGTCGGTGGGCAGGGTCTTGAGTTCAATGCCCAGCTTGGGAAAGTCGCACTCCGCCAGGTTGCCGGCTGTGGCACCCAGGGCCTCCTCCATTCGGTGTCCGATCCAGCCCTTGTCGTGGCGCAGGTCTGGTGGAACGGCCCGGTCCAGACGCTTGGCCAGCCAAGACAGATCCCGCCCAGCCAGGAGCCGTGCCCGCTGGAAGAGCTCATCCTCGGAGGTTGGGGGAGCGCGGAGCTTCACGGGCCAGAGTTGTCCTGGCTACAGGGCGCGTCGCCGCAGAAGTGTTGGATGCGCCCGGGTGTCGCTGGATCCAAGTAGGTGGCCGTCTGGAGCAGGGTCCCCGTCCACACCCTGGGATTGTTGTGCGCCCCCGAGGTCTCTCCAGGCCTGTTTCCTGCATTGGGAATGGCCACCTGGGGATCGAACTGTACGACACCGGAACTCAGGCCCGTATCCGCGCTCTGCTCCAGTCCTGAGATGTCGTATACGGCAGGTTCTACTTGGGTCATTCCTGTGCCTCGGGCCAGCAGCTCCGTGGTCATGTTGGGCACCTGCTCATCGCCAATGCTGTACTGCCACAGAGTGTTTCGCTGGGCCAGTTCAGCGGTGTAGCCGGCAGGGTCCGCAGTGTCCCAGTAGAGCTGGCTGACCGCATACAGGATCTGACGGTCCTTGGCCGAAGGGAAGTCGTTGAGCACCAGCTCCTCGAACACAGTCCAGTTGGCGCTGCGCTCCAGCATAGTGGACCAGGCTGAGCCGCCCACATGCAGCACCGCGTAGGGCACCTCGTCTTGTAGGGCCATGAAGGTAGCGCCTTGGATTCCACCCAGGCTGATGCCGTAGTAGCCCAGCGAACCGCCGTCCCACAGGCCGGCCAGCGGCTCCTGATCCATCAGATCCGTGTCGGTGATCAGCTTGAGCAATGCAAGGGTGTTCGCGACGCCTTGAGCCAGCTTGTCGGTGACTTGTGGAATGCGACCAAAGTCGTTCCCGGCTGCGACGGCGCTGGGCAAGTCTGTGCGCGTGAGACCCCGCCACCGCGTGCCCACCACAATCACCTGGGCTTCGTTCGCCAAGGCCACCACCCCGCTGGGATCGCCGTCGGCATCCAGGTAGTCGTCCGGTCCAGAGAAGATGCCGTGGCCGAAGATCCAGACCGCCTTGGCACTGCCAGCGTCTCTCACAGACTCGGGCACCAGGACCATCAGATCCGCTGACTCCGTGCCCTGCAAGATGGGCAGGCCTTGGTCATCCAGGACCAGTGCGTCGTCGTTCAGCAGCCAGGTGTCGGTCTCAAAGCTCCCTTCGATCAGTAGCCAGGTCTGGGGTTGCACGGAATCGCCCAGCTCCGAGTCCCGCACCTTGCGCAGAGTGTAGCTGCTGGGGGTCTGTAGCTGATCGGCCATTGCGCGCATGGCGTGGGTGCCGTCGCCGATGGGAAAGTCGGTGGCCGCCACGATGCCTTGGATACCCAGCTCGGCCAGCTCGTCGGCCAGGGCATGCCAGTGCTCGGAGTCCGCGCCTTCCAGGGGAATCTCATCCTGCGCAGCGCTCCACCAGTCCGTGGCGCTCAGGGGATTGCCATCCACGTCCAAGACTTGGTCGGTGACCACCACCGCCACCCTGTGTCCCAGGGGCAAGACGCTGCCTGGGCGAACCAGCAGGGTCGGGATTTCGCTGTCCTGTGGATAGGCGTCCACCTCGGCCCAGGCCGGCAGGCGCTCGCCGGTGTCCAGGTCCCAGATCTGAACCGAGCCCGCTTGGTCCACGTCCATTGGGCCCGGCAATGAGCTGGGATCGATGTCTATGCCCAGATCAAAGACCGTGCTCTGCACCACGGAGAATCCATTCCTGTGCCGCAGTCGTTCCACCGGAGTCGGCGTGTCTGCTACGGGCAAGAGATCGGCTGGGATGGTCACCACGCCCTGGTCCATCAACTCCGAACTGGGGAACACCGCCAGGGAATCGAAGGGCACGGGGTCGGGCTTGCAAGCGAGGAGTAGGGTCCAGAGCATAGGAGCAAGTTAGCCGGTTTTTCTCCCGGAGGTCTCCCCGTGCGTCTCGCTTTCTTTGGCACCCCTGCCTACGCCGTGCCCACCCTGGATGCTCTGGCCGCATCCGAGCACGAGGTGGTCACCGTTGTGGCCCAGCCCGACCGGCCTTCGGGGCGCGGCAAGAAGCTGCAGAGCCCACCGGTTGTGGTGCGCGCCCGAGAGCTGGGCTTGGAGACCCGCCAGCCCAAAGGGGTGCGCAGTGGACCCTTCCCAAAGAACTACGGCGCCCTGGAGTTGGATCTCGCCGTGGTGGTCGCCTACGGGCGAATCTTGACGCCCGAGCTGCTCAACGTACCCAAGTTTGGCTGCATCAACGGCCACGGCAGCCTGTTGCCGCGCTGGCGTGGGGCCGGTCCCATCCAGTGGTCCTTGCTCTCTGGCGATGCCCAGACCGGCGTGTGTGTGATGCAGATGGACGCTGGGATGGACACCGGGGATGTGCTGCTGCGGGAGACGCTGGACATTGGCCAGAACGAGACCCAGAGTGAGCTTGGCCAGCGTCTCTCACACCTGACCGCCAAGCTCTGCCTGGACGCCGTGAACCGCTACGGGGAGCTGACGGCCCAGCCACAAACTGCGGATGGCATGACCCATGCCCGAATGTTGACCAAGTCCGATGCCCAGATGGACTGGAGCCGCAGTGCTCTGGCGCTGCACAACCAGGTGCGCGGCCTGAATCCCTGGCCGGGCACCCAGACCACCTTTCGGGGAGAGACCTTTAAGATCAAGGTGGCCTTGGTCGGGGAAGAGCCGTCCAGTGAGCCGCCTGGCACGGTGATTCATGCCGGAGCCCACATCGCAGTGGCCACGGGCCAGGGCGTGCTGCACATTCACTCCGCTCAACTCCCCGGTAAGCCGGCTCGTGGGGCCCGGCAGCTGGTGAATGGGGCACGGATTGCCGTGGGCGAAGTCTTCGGGGGCTGAATTGGGCCAGCGTGGGTACGGGGCGGGATCGTCGCCAAACTGACAAGCCCAGAGCCTGGGGGACACGCTAAAGACCTGCCCAGAATCTGGAGCCGTTCATGGCCATTGTCTCCCCCTCGATCCTCTCCGCAGACTTTGCCAAGCTGGGGGCGGACATCGCGTCCGTGGATACCGCGGACTGGATCCACGTCGACGTGATGGACGGGCGTTTTGTGCCCAACATCACCATCGGCCCCCTGGTGGTCAAGGCCCTGCGGCCCATCACCGACAAGCCCTTGGACGTACACCTGATGATCGTGGAGCCGGACAAGTACATCGCCGACTTTCGCGATGCAGGGGCCGACTGGATCACCGTGCATGCAGAGGCGAGTCCGCACCTGGACCGCAGCCTGCAGTACATCCGCAGCCTGGGTGCCAAGGCGGGTGTGGCCCTGAACCCGCACACCTCGGAGCGGGAGCTGGACTACGTCTTGGAGCTCTGTGACCAGGTGCTGATCATGAGTGTGAACCCGGGCTTTGGTGGGCAGTCCCTGATCGAGCGGGTCTTTCCCAAGATCGAGGCTCTGCGCAAGCGCGTGGACCAGCTTGGCTTGGACACCATCATCCAGGTGGACGGCGGCGTAAAAGTTCACAATGCCTGGCGCTTTGTGGATGCTGGAGCCCATGCCCTGGTGAGCGGGAGTGGGGTGTTCAAGGCCACCGACCGCAAGGCTGCGATCGCAGCGCTGCAGGCGGCCGAGAAGCCTGCCGAGGCGTCTCTCGGCTACTGACAGCAGCGAAAACCATCGTCTCCGTGACTGGGCCCAGCGCCTTCGTGGGCATGTCTACTGTAGCAACCACGCCCATAAATCGCAGTCCACAGGGTCCCCCCGCGCAGCACCTTGTAGCTGGGGTCATCGGACCAGCTCTGGTGCACCCACTCGCTGACGTTGCCCTGTAGGTCATGCACGCCCCAGGCGCTCTGGCAGGCGGGGTTGCGGCCTATAGGCGCGAGGGTGTCGTGCTCCCCCACTTCCTGAGCGTCGTTGCAGCGGCCAGGCTCCTGGACCTCGCCGTAGCCAAAGTCCCGCCCCAGCTCACCGGCGCAGGCGCGTATCCACTCGGGCTCTTTGCACAGGCGCTTGCCTTGGGACTGGCAGGCCGCGTTGGCTTGATCCCAGTTCACCCAGACGGTGGGCAGCTGCCCCAAGGTGTTGGGGTGCTCGTAGCGGTCCATGCAGAAGCTTTTGGTGGGCTCGAATCCTATGGGTCTTGGCAGGTTCCAGGTCTCCGGCCAGTCTGCGGCGCCCACCTGCTCCCGGGTGGCCCCGATGGGGGTCTGGCCACCTGGAATGGACACCATCTCGCTGGGGCAGTCCGGGAAGCCTTGAACCCGGCGCCACAGGCCCAACTCGCCAGCTTCCCCCTGCTTTTGCCAGTCTGAACCCAGGTGCTGCACGATGGGGGCGGAGTCCAGGGCCAGCACCGTGTCGATGGGCTCCAGACCGATGGGCCACGCGTGGATCCAGTGCGGGGGTCTGTCCTGGGCCAAGTGCAGGTGCTCGACGTTCCAGAGCACCGAGCGCCCCGAGAGCGCGGCCATGCGTGGGTAGTCGGTGGCCACCCGATCCCCTCCTTCAACGCGGGCCAGTAGCGCACGCTCCTGGGCGTGCTGCGGACTCTCCAAGCGCTCTTGGAGCTCGGCCATTCGGGCCCGGTGCTCTCCCCGTTGATGCAGGAAGGAGCCGGCGTTGCCCAGACACATCAACACACCCAGCGCCAAGGGCGCCCAGGCCCATTTTTGGGACAGACGCCGGGCGGCCAGGGCCCCACCCAGTGTTCCAGCCGCCGCCATGCACCCCAGCCACACCGAGCGCAGGTGCACATAGGGGCCGGTCATGAGCTGCCACTCTCTCTGGTGGTCCAACCACATTGCGGCCGCCGCCGGCAGCCCCATCAACGCGGGCAGCCAGCCCAAGGGTGCGAGCAGGTAGCCGGAGAGCCAGGACTGCAGGGCAAAATGACCCCGCTCTCGGAGTAGTGCCGTTGTGGGTTCTTGAGTGGCCACGCTGCTGGCGTATGTGGTGGGGTCAAAGTGGAAGAAGAAGTTCTCTTTGAAGAGCAAGAGACCCACGAACCATGCGACCCCCGCGCCCAAGACAGCCGCTCCGTGCTTGGGACTCCGGAACAGGATGACCGCCCCCGAGGTCACCAAGAGGTACGCGGCCTCCTCTCGGGCAAAGCAGATCAACGCCGCGCCCAGCAGGGTGGGCCCCCATCGCCGGGTCCATCCCCCCAGGGCCAGGGTGGCAAAGCCTGGAATCATCAGGACCAAGGGGCGAAAGTCGGCCTGGGCGGCGGACAGTGTGGGCATGTACAGCAAAAAGGCCAGCCCAGCGAGCAGTCCAAAGCGGGCGTCCTTGCTGACTCTCTGAGCCAGAACGCCCAGGGGAAGCGCGGCGCTGGCCACCACCAGAGTGTTCACGGCCAGGAGCGTCTTGGGGTGTGGAAACAGCGCGTAGATCGGCGCGATGAGCACCAGCAGTGGCGAGAAGTGCACCATCTTGAGCAGCCCTTGGGGCTCCAGAAGTAGGGGGCTGGCCCAGGGGCCACCGTGCGTACCGGACCAGAGGATCTGGTTGAAGAACGCCAAATCGTGGGCCCACTGGGTGCCGCCCGCGTCAAAGGCCAGCCACTGGGCCTGTGTCCACAGACCGGTCGCCACCAGCACGGCGGCGAAGAGCAGGGGGATCCACAGGCGCTTGAACACGCTCCAGCCTACACCCCTAAAGATGTGGACGCACATCTCAAGTCTTCGCTCCCCGAGGAAACCAGCCGCAACGCGACCGTGATCGCACGGTGCCGACCACACGGCCGCTGCCGTCTAAGATCTCTTAGACGGCTTTAGGTTGGCCAGCATCAGGTAGCGAGAGGGGTGCTCCGGATGGGGAAGAGAGTAGTCGTGCCAGGTCAGCGGGTACGCATTGCGAACCCGCAGATTGGGGCGGTTCTTCATGGTTCGACTGTCTGTGTGTTTCGCCCAGGAGAGTGGGCCAGAGACCGGGGCGCGCTCCGGGTGCAGGCGGAATGCGTGGTCGATGGTCCCGTCGGCGCCCTTCAGCCAGTAGCGGGGGTTGTTCGTGAGGAGCAGCGAAAAACCAGCGTCGAGATCATTTTCGTTGATCAAGGTCTCGATTTGGCACACACCCTTCCAAAAGTCATAGCGGGACAAGTCTTCTGCCCCTTGCTCTTTTAGAGGGATGTCTTGTTTGTCCGGGAGAACGAGATCCAAGCCCCGCTTTCGATACATTAACTTGATTCCGATGCGCTCCGTTCCCTGTATCAGCAGCAGGTCCACGTGTGTGAGCTCCGTCAAGCTCTGTATCGGTTGATCCAGGCCCACTTTGTCGGCCAAGCCCATGGTCTGGAGCTGCCAAGCAAGCTCGTGTTGAAACTCGGGCTCTGAGTCAAAGAGTGGTCTGCGCAGAGCGAGGGTAATCAGCTCCTCGTGCAGGGTCATGAGCCACTTGTTCATCATGGAATCGCACCCAAAGTCTTGGAGCCAACGGGTAGGTCAGGCGGCTGGAGCGTCGGAAAGCGAAGGGAGGCTAACCCCTCTGGCTGACGCGGATCAACCAAACAGTCTGAGTTTTCCATCCGCCGCGTCGCATCATCCATCCCACATGTTTCGGAAGGGTCTATAGGGTCGAGGGGCGTCGTCGTTTGTGTTCTACCTACAATGTGCACCCCAAACTCTCCTGCTGGTTGTCCATCACAACCGTGCGGAGATCCATTAACCACTCGTTCTTGACTTGGGTACTCAGGGTCAGAAATTGCATTTCTCTGCTGTTCTGGCTCAGGCTGAAATGCTGCGGGCACATTTCAAAACGGAAGCGCTACAGGGCTTGGCATTGGGCGGCGGCGCACCGCCTGGGTCTCCAGGGGTCGGTCCAGTCTTGCTGCACCGATCCCGTGGCCATAGACCATTCAGGTACTACAAAGGTGACCTTTATGCTCTTGCTGCTCTCGCTGGCTTGCGCCCAGACTTCCATCGACGACGGCGCCTCCTTTGGCCCGTTTACCCAAGTAAAGACCAGCTTTACATCGGCTTTCGTGGCGACATCGGAAAGCGGGGCGGTGCTGGTCGACGCGGGCTTCCAGGACAATGGCAAGGCGGTTGCTGCGTTTCTGGAGACCCAAGGACTCACCTTGGACGATGTCTCAGATGTGTTGATCACCCATGGCCACACCGACCACGTCGCCGGGATTCCTGCGTACCCCAACGCCACCGTCTGGGCCCACGAGAACGAAGTGGAGCTGATTCTGGAGGAAGGGCCGGAGGGGGTGAGCGTGGATGAGACCCTGGTGGACGGACAGATCATCGAGGCACAGGGCTTCGCATTCGAGGCCATTTTGGTCCCGGGTCACACGAGCGGAAACCTGGTGTTCCTGAGTGAGGGCGTGCTGATCACTGGAGACACGGCCTTCCTCTACAAGGACGGCACGATTGGTCCCCCCTCCGAGCGCTACTCGCTGGACCCAGCGCAGACTCAGGCTGAACTCTTGGTCTTGCGGGACCGTCTGGAGCCGCGCAAGGACGAACTCACTGCAGTGGGCTTTGCTCACACCGGCGGTCTGACCGGAGACCTGAGCGCTTTTTGGGAGATGACCGAACGGGAAAATTAGGACCTAAACCGGTCCGCCCTGGAGCCAAGCCAGGATTTCTTGGGCGAGCTTCCACGGGGGCAAGCCCTTGCCTTGCACGCGAAAATCCGCCCGCGTATATCCGGGCACACGCTCCTGAAGCATGGGGCTGAGGCCCAGCGCAGTGGGCGGGTCCTGAAGCAGCAGCTCTGGGTAGCGACCAGGGTTCTCTTTGAGTCGCTCCCGCACGCTGTTGGCCAGCTCGACCAGGGACCACTCCAGGTAGACCAAGGTGGCTTTGTTTGCGACCAGATCGGCCGCTTTGGGGTTGAGCAGGGCCCCGTCTCCCAGGGCGATGACGGTGGGTCTACCTGCGATTGCGCGCTCCAGTGCTTCAAGCTCCAGGGCCCGGCGACGCGGTTCCCCCTCCTTGAGCACCAGGTGGGAGAGGGACTTGCCGGAGCGGTGCTCGACCTCTCGATCCAGCTCCACGACAGGCACGCCAGCCAGAGCGGCGATGCTCTTGGCGGTGGCCTCTACCCGGGAACCCATGAATCCGGTGAGGCAGAGGGGACGGTCAAGATCGATCAAAGGGCCGTGGCCGTAGTAGTCCATGCTCTGGTATTAGCGCGCAGCACCCATAGCGTGCGCATGGGCGGCTTGATTTTTGTCCTAAACGGCCGCTTGCCAGATCCGGCCGATCCCTATCGCCAACCCCCAAGCCACCAGGGACTTGAGCACCGCCCCAGGCAGGAAGGGGCCGACTCCGTGCTTCCATGCATCCATGGCGCCAATGTGAAGGGAAAGCACAGCCCAGCCCACGACCAGAATGAGCAGATGGGCCAGGAATCCGGCGGCGACGCTCCACCCCATCCCACGGGTACTCAGCCAGGCGGTCAGCAGCGCTGCTGGAGCAAAGGCCAACACATAGCCGGCGGACGGCTCCGAGAAGAAGCCCAGGCCGCCACTGGATTTTCCGTCAGCCAACACGGGCAGGCCCGCCAGGACCGCCGCCAAGTACAGCAGTCCCCCAAGCAGCGCCATGCGCGGGCCCGCGAGGTATCCCAAGAGCAGCACGGCCAGGGTCTGCAGGCTCATCGGCACGGGGACCATGGGCACGGTGAGTTGGGCACCCAAGGAGATGCCAATGGCGCCTAAGAATGGCGCGAGCCAGGGTAGAAACTTCATGGGGAGGGCTCCATGTAGGTCTCTTATCGCGCAGCCCATAGGGCGCCTTGTACCCGTTGACACATTTATACTTGCAGGGACTGCAGGGTTGGTCCAATTGGCCTGGAGCGCATGCTGGGGTGAACTTGAGTGGGAGTCCTTCAGAATGTGCGTTGGTCCTGTGACTGAGCAGCATCCCAAGGGCCAGATCATGCGGAGGCCGCTCGCAGGCTGAGCAATTCGCTGACACCGAAGTTCTGCGAGCCGCTGTATGCTTCCCTCCCCTTGGAGGTCCTCATGCTCAGTTCCTTGCTCTGGCTGCTCTCGGCTTGCACAGGCACAGTGGCGTCAGATGTGGAGCCGGACTCCTCCGCCGTCGGCTCGGAAGACTCCCCCTTGGACTCGCCTACAGATTCGGGAGAGGGGATCGACTCCGATCAAGACGGCTCCCCGGCGTCCCTGGACTGCGACGACACGGAGCCATCGATCTTTCCTGGCGCCCCCGAGGTCTGTGATGGCCTGGACCAAGACTGTGACGGCACACCGGACAACGGCGTTCCAAACAACGGAGCGGGCTGTCAGGATGCCACCCCACCGGACTGGAGTGGAGATGTCGACATTGTCCATGTGACCCTGCAAATCAAAGACGTGGGCTACGCGGGCACCGACGATGGAAAGATGCAGGTCTGCCTGTCGCAGAGTGCCTGCTACGACCTGAAAAAGCCGGACTGGAACGACTTGGAGCGCGGGGTCTTTGATGTCTACGTCAGTGAGGGCCAGAGCCTAAAGCGGAGCGACTTGAACCAAGTCACCCTGCGCACCAGCGACGGCAGCGATCGCATGGAGCCGGCGTGTTTGCAGGTGAGCCTGGACGGTCAGCCCGCCCACTGCCGCGGCTTGGACTTCTACGTGGGCAGCGACAGCGACGATGAGCTGTCCACCTGGTCGGATCCAGATGGACTGACCTGGTCCTGTGAGAGCAGCTGCTGGGGGACCGGTCTGAGCCACGGTCCCACCCTGGGCACGGTGGACGCCGACGGGGCCACGATCTGGTATCGCACAGACTCCACACGGCGGGTCGAGGTCTTTGTAGGCCGTGACGACGCTGATCTCTCCCGGGTTCACGTCAGCTACCCCAGTGCGGCCGATGACTTTGCCGAGCAGCTTCGTATCGGGGGGCTGGGAGCCGGTCAGACCTGGCGCTACGCAATCGACGTGGACGGGGTTCGCCAAGGCACCTGGAATCTACAGAGCGCACCCAAGGACGGGGGCTTGCGCTTCGCCTTTGGCAGCTGCTCCAAGTACGACGAGCAGCCGGTTTGGGACGCGATCTCCGCCTGGGAGCCGGATCTCTTCATCTTTGCCGGGGACAACCACTACGCCAACAGCTCGGACTTGGGCGCCCTGCGTCAGCACTACCGCTTTGGTCTGGAGATCGAGAACCGGGGCAGCTTCCTGCAGGGCACCCCCACCTTGGCTACCTGGGACGACCACGACTTTACCGGCAACAACACAGATGGGACCGAGGCGGGAAGGGACGTCGCTCTTCGCACCTTCCACGAGTACCAGCCCAATGGGGGGGGAGGGATGGACGCCACACCTGGGGTCTTCTCCGAGCACCGCTACGGGGACGTGGCGTTTTTCCTGTTGGATGTGCGCTACCACCGAGGTCTGGATGGCTCGATGCTTGGCGCCCAGCAGGAACGCTGGCTGCTGGATGCCTTGGCATCCAGCACGGCCACCTTTAAGTTCGTCGTATCCGGCAGCCAGTATGCCCAGGTCGGAACGGCTGGCAACGAAGACAGCTGGTACGACTTTCCAGAGGCCTGGGACCGCCTGCGCCAATCCATTGTAGACAACCAGGTCAACGGGGTTCTGCTGCTCACCGGAGACATTCACCGCTCTGAGTTTCGTCTCCTGGACCCCGCCAGCGGTGGCTACGGCCTGCCCGAGCTCACCAGCAGCCCCTTGGCCAGCAGCCACAGCGGGTGCCGGAACGACGCCGGCCAAAAGGACTGCTCGGATGACGACGACTACTTTATGGGCGTGAGCGTGGAGACCCAGGGGAGCCCCCAGGTCACGGCCTCGATCTACCGCTGGGACGGGCAGCTCCAGCATTCGTGGGAGATCCCACTCTCTGAACTGCAGGTCCAACCGTGAGTGCTTGAGCACTCTGCTTGAAGCATTGGGGGCGTGTGTATCCTGGGTGGATCAGTCCAGCTCCAGGTCCATGACAAAGCGCCACAGCGGCAAGAGCGCCGGTTGGCTGGTGGCCGGGTGGATGCTCAAGCAGGCGTCGGTTCCCATGGATTGGTGCGCGCTGCAGGCGCTGGTGTTGGGCTCCAAGTCCAGACTGAAGAGCTGCGCATCGACGGAGTAGCCGATCTGCTCTGTGTCTAAGTCGATGTAGCGGTCGCCCATGCCCCACAGCTCAAACACTTCGGGGCTGGTCTGCCAAGCGGGTTCGCTTCGGTGAATCGCCGCGAACTGGCGCTCGGGAGGGGTGGCCCGCTTGCTGGCGTTGGCGTCTCCCAAGCCGTCGCCGTTGGTGTCCGGTCCGCTGTTCGCCCAGGGGATGACGGTCGCGTCGTTACACAGTCCGCCTGCCACTGGGGCTGTGGTGCAGTTCAGATCGTCAAAGGGGCAGCAGGCCCATTCGCCGCACTCCTGGTCGCTGGTGCAGCTCTGATAGGTGCTGGGCTCCGTCATCG
>CAJQPC010000182.1 GCA_905480105.1 uncultured bacterium
CAGGGCCCTTCCTGGGGGGAGGCTTCGGACACTTCTACACCTACGCGCCCACCAAGCAGAAGTACCCCATCGACCGCTATGCCATGGAGACCAAGCGGCAGCTCCACGTGCTGGACACGCACCTGTCGAGCCACGAGTTCATGGCCGACACCTACTCCATCGCCGACATGGCCATCTGGCCTTGGTACGGGGCGCTAGTCAAGGGCTTGGTCTATGACGCGGCTGAGTTTCTCTCGGTGCACGAGTACGAGCATGTACTCCGTTGGACCAATCAAATCGCTGAGCGTCCAGCGGTCAGGCGCGGGCGTAGGGTCAACCGGGCATGGGGGGAGAAGAGCAGTCAGCTCCTCGAGCGGCATGCGGCCAGCGACTTTGAGAACAAGACGGCGGACGGGCTCCAAGACTGAGGCCTCCTGACCCGGACACGTCGGTAAGGTTAAGCGCAACGCATGCAGCTTCACCGCCCTGAACCCATCTTCCATCCGCAATCTGTCGCTGTTGAGCGGGACGAGTCTCCAATGGAGAGCGCCGAGCGCCTCTTCAAAGGGGAGTTGCTGATGGTGTGGGACCACTACGGCAGCGGCGCGGACATCCTGGATGCCCTGCACGACTTTATGGAGCCGCCGCCCTTTAGCGCGGACCATCTGGTCAAGCGGCGCTATGAGGCGGCCTACCGAAAAGCCGCCAAGAACCTGCTTGTTGGAGTTCGCGGTCACAAGGTCATCCTGAGAGGTGGAGCCCCAATCGGCTTTCTGGAGGAGCTCTACCCAGACATGCGACAGTTCGCGTTGCCCTTTGTAGAGATGCAGGAGCTCTTTGGTGCCTGGCGTCGCTTTGTGGAAGGGGTGCCCATGCCCGTTCTGGGCCACCCACTGCACCCTTACTACGGCACCTACGCGCCCACTCGGACCTCGCACTTGGAGCTCTTTGCCACCTGGCTGAGCCAGTACAAGGGTTCCAGATCGCGGGCTGTAGACGTGGGCTGCGGGAGCGGCGTGCTCTCCCTCATGATGGCAAAGTCGGGCGTGAAGCAGGTCTTGGCCACCGATGACAACCCAAACGCCGTGCACAGCCTGGCGCTGGAGATTGAGCGGCATCCGCCGAAGGGGCGTGTCATTCCAGCCCTGGGCGACCTGTTGGAGCCAAACCAGACCCAGGCGAACCTCATCGTGTTCAATCCGCCGTGGACCCAGCAAACGCCAACCAGCTTGGTGGACCGCGCGCTCTACTACCCAGAGGGGCTCTTCGAGCGCTTCTTTGACCAGGCCGAGCAGCACTTGGCGCCCAATGGACGAGTCGTCCTGCTCTTCTCGAACTTGATTTCGCTGGTTCAGCCTGAGATTGCGCATCCGATTCAGGCTGAGTTGGCTCGGGGTCGCTTCACCTTGGTTCAGACCCTGAACCGCAGGGTCAAGAGCACCAAGAGCGGCAAGTCCCGGACCAAGGAAAAGGTCCAGGTCTGGGAGCTGGAGCGCGCCTCCCGGTGACCCCTTGATCTCTGCGGGAGTGGGTGGAAGGCTGTGAAGTCCGTCGCTTTTGGATGAGTGAGGAGGCAGTTTTAGCGAGGGCATGCGTATAGATAGAGCGTCTGCGGTAGAACTCTAAAAGCGCACGCTCCGCTCGGGTGCCCATGCACTAAACTCGCCAGCTTCCGTTTCTTCAAAGCTCAGGTAGCCCAGGTCCAAGTGCGGCTTGAGACCCGCACTGAGCCAGCGAATCGGGCTGTCTTGTCCCTGGATGAGCAGAGGGTGCAGCCTGGGCGCGAGCCACCAGCCCTGCAGCCGCTGGGCCCTCCGTACAGCCTGGGCACCCGGTCCACCGCCAGAGATGACTCCGGCCTGTATTTTGCTGAGAATCCATAGGTAGGTGAGCAGCTGGGGCAAGGCGCCCAGTTGAGCGTTCTTCCCAGTCTTGAGCTCGAAGAGGTGGAAGTTCTCGCCACCCGGTGAGGTGGCCCACAGGTCCGCTTGGGCACTGCCGCGCGGGGTCCAGGTGTTGGTGGCTGAGACCCTGCCGGTGAACAAACCCAACGGCAGCTGGCGCTCAAACCTGCCCAGTGGACCGCAGATCTCAGGCGCGGTCTGCGCCCACCGCTTCTCCCGGCAGATCTGGGTCTCCAAGTGGTGCTCTTCGCCCTGTCCGCCGTTGTAGGGGCGCTTGCGGCGGGGGGCGTTCACGACCAAGTTTGTGGGCCACTCCAAGGGCTCCAGACCCTGTATGTCCAGGCGGTCCCCCAAGCCCATTTTCAGCGCTTCCAATGCGATGCGCGCCCGGGTGTCGTGGTGACCCTTCTTTGCGTCGCTGGGAGCGCTTCCTTCGATCCGAACCCGCAGCAAGGGATCCGAGCCGGTGAATCGGGCAGCCCAGTACCCAAAGCAGAGCAAGAAGAAGGGGGCCGAACAGGTGTTGGTCTGGAGGTTCTCGCTCAGCGCTTCTCGTGGAAGCTCCAGCTCATACACGCTGCGCCCACCCTCCTCCAAGCTCGACCATGTACCCACATCGGGGAGTCGAACGTGGGGGATGTGCTGGTTGACTTGGGCGACGACGGAATCCAGGCTGTTGTTCATCCCAGAGCCCTAGCTGTTCTCCCGCACAAAGTCCCGGCTCCAAAACGCTGAATCATTCATCGTACGCTCTTATCGCCCTTCTGATTCACACAGGCCCGGCGGCGGCCTTGCTGGCGCACTGGTTTAAGCCGTCGAAGGAGCTATAGTCTTCAGGCAAAAGAGTTAGGGTGTCTGCAATGGTCCATAAATCCTCCCTGCATGCTGTGATGGCCGAGACCACACCTGTGTTGCTCATCGGCGACTCAGATTCTGATCGCTTTCCAAAGACATCATTCGCCTGCTACCAGAACATTGGGAAGGCGTTTCACTATTTGGACATGGGCCGAAGAGACCTGAGCGCTCATGCGAAGGGGCAGCCGATTCTGTATGGCGCAGAAGAATTGGGGGACTGGGGCGGGGATTTGGCGCTGGTATGGGTACATCCGCTCACTGCCGTCAAAGCCGTAGAACTCTGCCATGAAGCGGGCTGCAAGAGGATCTGGTTCAGCTTTGGCTCGGCGAACGCCTCGGCGTTGGAGCGCGCTGCAGATCTGGGCATCCAGGTGCTTGAGGTGGGCCGTTGCCCGGCGCTCTTTCTGGAGACTCGAACGGGGCCTTGCAGGATTCATGGATGGGTGGCGGACGTGGTGGGTTTGACTGACCTGGAGCCCCAGTTGCACGCCGGACCGAAGAGAAGGGAACTGATTTAAGATGGGCCCTCAGGTCCTGGTTTCGACCCTGGTCGCAGGATTCGCCGTGCTTGCGCACGTGGTGAGCGCGACTTGGCTGGCTCGAAGGTCCAAGGCTCGCGCTCTTTTGGCCATGCAGGGCGCCACATCAGGCTTGGGTGCCGCTGTTGTCTTGGTGGGGGCGTTGTCCCGTTGGGGGCCGGCAGACCAAATGCTGGTCTTCACCGCCTTGGAGGTTGGTCTGTCGTCGATAGGGACGCTGTACCTCCTTTTCACGATTCAGAGCTGGTCGAATGCTGGCCGAAATCTTCCAGGTGTTGCCAAGCTGGCCACCTTCGGGCCGCTGTTTGGCTGCGCAATTGTTCTGCTGTCTCTGTACCTGGGAACCGCGGATTTATCTCCAGTGTTCGGCCTTCTGCCAGGACGGTGGCCGCAGGTAGCCCTTGGTTTTATCGTGGCGGTACCGTCGACTCAGTTCGTGTGGGTGTACTTCAGGGGAAAGTCTCCCAATGAACTATTTCGAGAGCTGCCCTGGATTCTCACTACTGGGGGAGTGGCCCTGACGGCCGCAGGCTGGATGCTTTCTTCGTCTGATGGAAGCGGACTCCTGTGGTTGGGCGCCCACGCCGCATTTATTCTCCCCTGGGCTTGGGCCGCAGATCGGGCACAAGCATTGAGGCTGCACCCAGACAACGCAGGTGCTGCGTCGGTCCGCGCACTTCGAGAGGCTCTGTTCCTGTTGGATATCGATGGACGGGTGGACTACGCGAATCCGGCGGCGATAGAGCTTTTAGGGACGAACCCTAAGGGGGTTTTTCTATCTTCCATTGCGGAGGGCGGCGTACTCACGGCGGGTGACTGTGTGCTCAGGTCGGCAGATGGGGTGCTGCTCGATACGGTACTTTCTATAGCCCCTATCAGTATGGGTGTCGGGAAGGTTGGTACCGCGGTTTCGGCAGTGGATGTTGGAGAGCTCAAGCAGGCGCTCAAAGACACCCAACAGGCGGTCCGAGCCAGGCAGGATTTCCTGTCCGTGATGAGCCACGAAATCCGTACGCCGATGAATGCCGTGGTCGGGTTGTCACATCTCTTGGAGACCACCGATCTAAAAGATGAGCAGCGTTCGTGGGTCCGAACGGTGCGGCAGAGCGCGGATGCCTTGTCCGTGATGCTGACGGATATCTTAGATCTGTCCAAGATTGAGTCCGGTGCGGTCCAGTTGGAGAAGGTGCCTTGGTCACCCAAAGAGGTGCTGGGCTCAACCCTCACCTTGTTCGAAGCTGAGGTTCGGGACAAGGCCATCCGACTGGAACACAATTTTTTGGACCTGCCCGGCTTGGTGGAGGGAGACCCGACGCGGGTGCGCCAAGTGGTGGTAAATCTGCTCTCCAATGCCGTGAAATTCACGACCGAGGGCTATGTGTGTCTCCGGGCATACTGGGACGGCAATGTCTTGTGTATTGAGGTTGAGGACACGGGTATTGGTATTCCGAACGACAAGCTAAACGTGCTCTTCGATGCCTTTGTCCAGGCGGACACTTCTACAACCCGCCGCTTTGGTGGTTCGGGTCTGGGGCTGGCGATCTCGAAGAGCTTTGCGGAGATGATGGAGGGGACGCTGCAGGTGAAGAGCGTGCTGGGCCAGGGCTCGACCTTCAGTTTCTGCATTCCCGTACACGTCTTGGATCAGGAGCCCGAGCGTTCAGTGGACATCGATGAGCGGGTGGACTTGGCCGGTCTGCGAATCCTGGTCGTCGAAGACGA
>CAJQPC010000183.1 GCA_905480105.1 uncultured bacterium
GTGACCTGGAGGCCGCACGGGCTGTGCTCCAGGCAATAGCCGACGCCCGCTTGCCAGATCAGCCCATGGGCATCCTGAGCTTCGCCGACAGCATGTCGGTGGAGCGCTCGGCGACCACGGATGGAGAC
Organism: uncultured bacterium; assembly: GCA_905480105.1. GTDB lineage: Bacteria > Myxococcota_A > UBA796 > UBA796 > CAJQPC01 > CAJQPC01. Next base: position 129 of record CAJQPC010000183.1, read on the forward strand.
GCGGTCCAGGTCAGCATTGATGAACTGGTGGCCCAAGGCCCCACCACCAACCTGCGCGGCGCGGTGCTCGCTGCTTTGGGCGAGTGGGAGGACCAGTCGGATGCCACCCTGGCGTTGGTGCGTGGCACCTTGGTGGTCGTCAGTGATGGGGGGACGGGGCCGGATCCCACCTCTCAGGAGGAGCTGGATGCCGTCACCCTGGACCGCGCCATCATCGGTGTGGATCTGGGCGCCGGCAAGGCCATCTCGTCCCTGGCCACCGCTGGGGTCGCCGAGGATGCGGCTGGAGCCGTTGAGTTGTTGGAGCGGGCTCAAGGGAGTTTGATCTACGCCACTTGGTGCAGCGACTCCCGCGATGGATTGGTGGACTTTGAGCTGAACTTTAAGCGGGGCCGTCTACGGGGAAGCGCGATGGGCAGCGTGGACTCCGGCGCCCTGCGCGACACCGTCGCCTTGGAGAGCACAACCTCCATCCCGGAGCGCATCCGCGACCTGAACGGGGTGATCTTGGGAGAGTGGCTGGTGGTCGGGGGCGGGGACGCCGACGGCAGCGTCTACAGCGCGCCAATCCGTCCAGATGGCCGCTTGGGCAGCTTCCGTGCTGGGGCCAACATTCCCAGTGGCGAGAACGCCCGGCTTCACGGTGTCGGAGACGCGGTGTATGCGATCAACGGAGACCAGGCATGGGTGGCCATGTTTGCAGACGGCCTGGTGGGCAGCTGGAGCGAGACCGAGAGCCCGGGCTACGCCAACGTGATGCGGTCTGATGGAGAGACCCTCTACAGCATCTCCCGTCAGCGGGTCTACCAAGTCCAGGCGGGCGGGGATCTGAGCGGCTGGAGCACCAGCGCAGACATTCCGGACGGTGGTCTGGATCAAACGGTCAGCGGTGGCATCGCCGGCGGCTATCTCTACGCGGTCGGTTCCTGGCGCAGTGGGCCCGATCAGGCCTGGCAGTCTCGGGGCTGGGTGGCGAATGCGCAGGACCCATCCAGTTGGACCGAGCTGGCGCTTCCTGGGGGCTACCTGGGCACCTGGCTGGGCGTGGCGGATGATGGAGAGCGACTCGTAATCTTCCCGGGCTCCGACGCCGATGCACGCACGATCTGGGTGGGCACCCCGGGCGGGGATGGCCAGCTGGCCTGGACCGAGGGCGGCACTCTGGCTGTGGAGCGAAACGCCTTCTCGGTGGCCGTGGACACGTCAGGCCGCGTCTACCTGCACGGGGGCGAGGCAGAAGGGACGCTGAGTGAAGCGGGGGTTGTGGGCCAGATCTCCGGGGAGGTGCTGGCGCTGAGCTGCGAGTAGGTCACCTGTCCAGGGAGTTCCTGCTGCTGGAGTTTAGAATCCCAGTCCCAAGCTCTCCAGGGACACTTGTCCGCGCGGCGTTGCCTGCTTGTATCCCAGCTCCACCAGCATCTTCCCGGCGGGCCCATCGTGGATCTCCGCCAGGTCCTGGGCATCCAAGGTTTGCTGCCACACGCTGTTGGCTTGGGTGTGCACTGGCTGGGCCACATCGCTGCTGCTGGTCTCCATCTCAGGTAGCTCTTGGGGGGCCAAGTGGTGGGCCAAGACCGCCGGGTCCCAGGGCTCGTTGAGCCAGCCCAGAACGGTACGCATGGCGCCCTCGGGGTTGGAGACGAGATCTTCGTAGCGCAGCTCCAGGTAGCGCTTGGGGCCTGGAGACTGTGCGCGGATCTGCTGGATGTTTGCAGCCCAGTAGGCCGCCGCTTTGCCGACGCTCTCGCAGTACCAGAGGGACTTGCCGGTCGTGGGATTGGACCAGTTGACTTTCATCAGGCTGTTGACCACCGCGCGTCCGTCTCGGATGATGTGAATAAAGCGTGCCCGGGGATGGATGCGGGCCAAAGAGGTCATGTGAAGTAGGTTTCCAGGGGTTTTCTCCGCCACCCGTGGAAAGCCTTGCCCCCACTCGCTGAGTAGCTGATTGCTAAAGGCGGCCGCCGCCCTGTCCAGCATTTCGGAGCTCACCCCGGCTTGGTGGGCGGGGGCTCGGTCCCAGCGGTCCCGGATGTTGGCCAGGTCGCGAAACACCTTGGTCTCCGGTCCGGCGTAGATGCGACTGTGGGCGTTGAGCATGGCCCGAAGCAGGGTGGTGCCTGAGCGTGGGCAGCCGCCGATGAAGATCCAGTCTTGGCGGGTGTCTGGAGCCTCCCAACTCAAGGCTTCGGCGGCGCTCTGGGCCTGCGTGACCCACTTGGGCGCCAGGGACTGTGCCCTGGGAGAGAGCAAGCGCTCCACGATGCCTTCCTGTCCGCAGGCCAGCAGGTTGGAGACCAGCATCACCGGGTCAGACGCTGGTTCCACATCCAAGGTCAGCACGCCCCCGCTGGCGACCGCCAACAACCAAGGGTCCCCATCGCCTTGGGCCGTGGGCTCGCCGGCGTAGCAGCTCAGACGCACCATCAGATCGGCATCGACCACACCCTGGTCGTGGCTGCACTGGATCAGCTGCGGCAGGCTCTCCAGGTCTCCAAGCGTCTCCGCACACAGGGCCCCCAAGTGCCAGACTCCTAAGGGGGGGTGTTCCAGGGCCATCAGGGCGGGTAGGGCCTGGGCTGCCTGGGAGGGGTCCCCAGCATCGAAGTGTGCGCGGGCTTGGGCCAGGGCATCGGAGGGGTTGGTCTGGGTCACAAAGGGCTCCTGTAGAGGCCCCGCATCGGTCAGCTGAGCGAAGACTTGAGGCGCTAAAGATCCCAAGGGGGTGGGCCGATGCGAGTAAACAACAGGAGAGCTGGAATGCTTGCACGCATCTACCCCCGCTTGACCCAGGGCGGCGCTGAGACCGAGATTCTCCATTTGCTTGGGGAATGGCCGGGTACCCGCATGATCGTGACCCACGATGCAGGCACCCGAGCCGAGCAAGCGCGGGTCTGGTCGGACGTGCGTGTTTTGGAGCCACAGGATCGTTGGCGGCAGCTCTGCGAAGCGCTGGACGGGGTGCACACCGCACATCTGCACTGCATCAATCACCACTTGGGGTTTGCTCTGATGGCCCAGCTGGCCGGAGTGACCCGCATCATGCAGACCGTGCACAACGCCATGGCTCCGGAGTCCGAAGCCTTGGTCGATCACCAGATCGTGCCCAGCCAGGCTGTGGCCGATCTGCAAGACGAGGCCATCCTGGGTGCCGTGGTGCCCAGCGGAGTGTCGGTTCCCAAGTATCTGGTCCCCTTCAACCCATGGCACCGTGCTCACCGGCGCCCCCGATTGGTCGAGATCCGACGTCCTGGAAAAGAGATGGCCTTCGACTTGTCGGAGCTGGTCGCCTCGGGCGCCCTGGGCGAGGTGGAACTCTGGGTGATCGGTGTGGAAGGGTCCAGCTGTGGGCGTGTACGCTATTTTGGAGAGGTCAAGGATCCAAGACGACTTCTGTCCCGTTGCGATGTGCTGGTCCACGCCTCGGCCACCGAGAGCTACGGGCGCACCCCGCGCGAGGCCATGGCGCTTGGGGTCATCCCAGCAGTCACGGAGTTGCCGGCCTTTACCGAAGCCTTTGACTCTAAAGACGTGGCTTTCCTACCGATGGATTCAGCCGGTGCAGCCAAGGTGCTGCGTGATTTGTTGGCCAGTCTCCAGGACGCGCCAGAGATGCACGCCGGGTGGCGGCGGCGCAACTTCACCCGCGTGGGGACCCGAGAGTCCGTGAAGGTGATGGTCGATGCCCACAAGCGTTGGTACAGCTGGGCACCTGTGCGGGACCGTCTGATCCGGCCTGAGGAGCTCCGGGACCCCCGGTCCACAGCCAGCCGTGTGGGGCGCATCTTGGATGGCCAAGCACCCGAGAAGCTGGGGGCACTGGATCCGGCGGAGCAAGGGCTCACCCTCTGGCTCTTGGCCCACGAAGGACGTCTGCCACAGGAGCAGGTCTTGCGGGCCCTGGAGAGGGCCAACACCCTGCTGCCGGACCGCTTCGTGATCCTGCGGGATCTGGGGGCTGCGCGCTTGGAAGCTGGGGATGCCGCGGGGGCAATCGAACTCTTGGACAAGGCCGTGGAGATCCGCCCGGCCTCTCGCAGTACCCGCATGCTGCAGGTTCAGGCCGCCTTGGCGACGGGGGGACCGCGCCGGGCTCTGATTGCTGCCGAGCAGGGAGCCTTGGCCACCGGGGGCGAGGACCTTCGGCAGATTGGGATCAGGTTGCGAAAGGCGGCTTGAACGGTCGAATGCTCAGGCCTTGAAGGCCTTGTAGGCGTCCAGTGCCCGTTGCCGACCCGCCTTCAGCTCAATGATGGGTTGGCTTGGGTAAGGCGCGTCGGGGTCCAGCCCCCAGGATCGCGGCGCCGCCCGGTAAAAGTCTTCCGCGTCCGGCTCCAAGCCGTCGTTGGCCGGCAGAAAGCGGTCCTGGTACCTTCCGTCTGGGTCGAACTTCTTGGCTTGGCCTGCGGGATTGAACACCCGAAAATAGGGGGAGGCATCCGGTCCACAACCCGCGGCCCACTGCCAGCCCATGGCGTTGGCCGCGGGGTCCCAGTCGACCAGGCACTCGGCAAACCACGCGGCACCGACCTGCCAGTGGGTCATCAGGTGTTTGGTCAGGTAGGAGGCCACCAACATGCGGGCCCGGTTGTGCATGCGGCCGGTCACGTAGAGCTCGCGCATGGCGGCATCGACCATCGGCTCGCCGGTCTCTCCGCGTCGCCACTTCTCCGCGTCGGGGTTGTCCGCCCGCCAAGGAAAGTCCCGCCAAGCCGGTCGCCAGCTGTCGTGGAGGAGCTCCGGGGTGTTGAAAGCGAGATGCCATGCAAAGTCTCGCCAGACCAGCTGTCTGACAAAGGCTTCGGCTCCTGGGTTTCCTTGGGCCATGGCCTCTCGGCCGATGTGCCAAACGCTGCGCGCGGAGATCTCGCCAAAGGTCAGGTGCTCGGCCAGGCGGCTGGTCCCGTCGCGGTCGGGACGGTCTCGGTCGGTGGGATAGTCCGCGCAGCGATCGGAAAGGAACGCATGCAGCCGCTGCAGTGCTTTGGTTTCGCCGATGGATGCATGCTTGGCAATGATGGCCGCTCCACGGTTCATGTCGGCGCCCAACTTCCAGCTGAGGAGCGTCTCGCTCTGGGGCCAAGACTCGGGGGCAGGCAGGGACTCGGGGGCCGGAAGGGGCGCGTTTAGGCTGCGCTCTCGAACCTTCTTCCAGAAGGGGGTGAACACCTTGTAGGGGCCCCCACTGCCGGTCTCTACGGTCCAGGGCTCAAACAGAACAAAGCCGGCAAAGGACGCCGCTTGAATGCCTTGAGAGTTGAGCGTGGCCTTGATCGCCTTGTCCCGCTCAATGCCTTGGGGTGTGTACTGCCTGGACCAGTGAACGGCCTGGGCGCCGGTGGTCTTGAGCAGGTCCTGCAGCACGGAGAGCGCATCGCCAGAGCGCAGGATGAGCTTGGAGCCTACCCCCTCCAAGCGCTCTGAGAAACTGGCCAGCGCCTGTTCCAGTCGCCACCTGGGCGCGGCCCCCATCTCAGCGAACTCCGGGTCCAAGATGAACACCGGAATGATGGGCCTGTGGGTCTGAAGCGCGGCATGAAACGCCGGGTGGTCCCCCAGTCGCAGGTCACGTCGTAGCCATAGAATCAAGGGGGCAGCAGGAATGTCAGGCTCCGTTCGTGGCCAGCACGGTGGCGGGGTCCGCTTTGAAGGACGCAAAAAAAAGCGGCGGCACGCGGGGATGCGGATCACCCAGCTTGGGTAGACCTCTGTACGGCCAGAGCTTGCATCGGCTTTGCCGGACCCTTACTCGGCCGGCTGCGGGGGTGTCGGGGCTGGACAACCGCGCGTCGATAGCTCGGAGCGCACCGCATCGGGGCTGGGTGCTGGGCCGGGCATGACCAAGGGCGCACAGGCCAGGGCCATGACTGCAAAGGCTTGGGGATCGGCGTTCGGGCTGCGCAAGATCAGCCAGCCTTCCAGAGCCAAAAAGTCAGCGTCGGTGGCCGTGGTGGTGGCGCTGTCCAAGACCACGCCCGGCAGGCCTTTCAAGCCGATGGGGCCATGCAGGCTGCCCACGACCCCTTGGGCGGTCTTCACCGGAGCCCTCCGCACGCCGGCGATTGGAACTTGGGGCAGGGGATCGCTGGAGTCGGGCAGCCTGTCCTCGCGCAGGAGCTGGGTGCCGGGCCGATACACCGCAGCCAGGCCCTTCGAGTCGTGCAGAACAAGGGTAGAAGGGAGATCATAGGCTGCTACGCCGTCTACCTTCTTCGGCCTGGGCTGGGCCGTTAAGAGGGGGGCCTGGTAGCGCAGCAAAGGCCCGTCGTCCCATGGCAGCTGGTCCAGACGGTAGCGCCCGCGCTGTATCTCCTCCCCGCTGCGGGCCAGGATACGGAAGTTGCCGCTGGGCTCAGTGCTGAGCTCCCAGGAGCGCTCCGTGTTCCAGATCACGCGCTCACCTTGGGGATCTTCGAAGAGCCAAGCCCGGCCCACGGCCTCTCCGCCGCTGCGGATCTGGAAGATGGCCACGGGGGCACCGTCCAGCTGCGGTTGCAAACAGGCGCTCAGGGCGAGCAGCAGCAAGGTCATCTCCTGGGGCCGATGTTAGGGAGTACAGGACTGGAGCCTTGCATGAAGAACGCCGTGATCCTGGACGCAGTACGTACCCCCATTGGTCGCTTTCAGGGAGGGCTGGCCGGTGTGCGCGCCGATGACCTGGGTGCTCTGGCCATTACGGAGCTGCTTAGGCGAACGGGAATCGACCCGGCCCGCGTCGACGAGGTCTTTTTGGGATGCGCGAATCAAGCCGGCGAAGACAACCGAAACGTGGCGCGCATGGCTGGCCTGTTGGCTGGTTTGCCCCAGTCGGTCCCAGGCGTGACGGTCAACCGCCTCTGTGCCAGCGGTTTAGAGGCCGTGAACCAAGCTGCTCGTGCGCTTCAAGTGGGAGACATGGACCTGTGCATCGCTGGCGGCGTAGAGAACATGTCCCGTTCCCCCTACGTCTTTCCCCGCGGACCGGTCGCTCCCAAGGCCGGCAACATCACCGGTTTTGACACCACCTTGGGCTGGCGTTTCCCGAACCCCAAGATGGAGGCTCTGTTTCCTTTGGAGGCGATGGGCTGTACCGCGGAGAACCTGGTCGACGACCACAGCATCTCCCGAGACGAGCAGGACGCCTTTTCTCTGGCCAGCCACCAAAAGGCGCTCAAGGCCCAGGAGCAGGGCTGGTTTGACGGGGAACTCTTCGCCGTTGAGATTCCCCAGCGCCGGGGAGATCCACGGGTTGTGTCTGCGGACGAGGGCCCCAGGGCCGGCACCTCCATGGAGCGCCTGGGCAAGCTGCGCGCCGCCTTTCGCAAGGGGGGCAGCGTCACCGCCGGCAACTCCTCCACCTTGAACGATGGCTCCGCTGCGGTGTTGGTTTCCACACCCGAGATGGCCAAGGAGCTGGGTCTCACGCCTCGATTCCGCATCGTCGCCAAAGCCAGCGCGGGCGTGGACCCCACCCGCATGGGCATTGGCCCCGTTCCTGCCACCCAAAAGGCCCTGGCGCTCGCCGGCTGGAGCGTCTCTGACCTACAGGCGGTCGAGCTCAACGAGGCCTTTGCCGCCCAGTCCATCGCCGTCATCCGCTCCCTGGGCCTGGATGAGTGCTTGGTCAACCAGCACGGCGGCGCCATTGCACTCGGTCACCCCCTGGGATGCTCCGGCGCACGCATCCTAACCACCCTGATGGGCGTGATGGACCGCACCGGAGCCGACCGCGGCCTGGCCACCCTGTGTGTTGGGGTAGGCCAGGGCGTGGCGACCTTGATCGAGCGCTGCTGAACGTAAAGGTGCGGCTATCCAGGCAGCCAGCCAACGCTTCCGCTTAGGGTTTCGTTGGGCAGGGTCAGAGTCTCCCCGGTGGTGCTCTCCAGCACCACGTCGGTCAGGATGACCTCGGCGTCTGCGTACCACTCGTAGCCGCTGGTCTCCCCGGTGCTGGTCACCTTGAACTCGACGGTGCCGGACTTGGCACTCCAGGTCTTGAGCACCTCGGTGGTCTCTTCCATCACGTCGTTGCACGGCAGCGCATGCAACGCGATGCCCTCGTCCAGGGTCACTCGGTCGGAGTCAGTAGCCAGGTCGATGCTCAGGGTCTCGGTGACCCCAGAGTCGTACGCCGCCTGGGTCATCTCGGTGCCCGAGCTGATGTTGAGCAGCAGGGAGCCGGCTGGATCCACCTTGGCCAAGTACACGTCCGAGCACGACTCGGTGTCGGTCAGCACGCTCAGGTCCACGTCACCGGTCGCGCCGGTCTCACCGGTCTCACCGGTCTCACCGGTCTCACCGGTCTCACCGGTCTCGCCGGTTTCGCTGGTGTTCTTAGTCCCGCTGCAGGCCACCAGGGTGGCCATGAGCAGCAGGGAAAGAGAATACTTTTGGGTCATGTGTCTACCTTTATCTGGGGTCAATCCAGGTGCCGGCGCGAGCGGCCTGATCCAGAGTGTATCTGACCCTGGATGGCCCAAGCCCCAGCGGGATCGAAAACGGCCAAGTCGAAAACTCTGGGTTCTCCCTGGAGCAGGCAATCACTCCACGTACCCCATCGCCTTGAGCCCCTCCAGAACGCGGTCGTCCTGCACCGAGGACCAGTCTTTGACCTGAAGCTCAGCGGCCAGCGCATCCAGCTGAGCGCCCAGAGCGTCGTCCCCGTGTCGCTGGTGCCCCCCGGTGGCAACAGGGGTGGCCCGCAACGACCTGTCTGCACTGCGAACCAGCAGCTCACGGGCGCTCTCCGGTGGCCACATGGCCGCTTGAGCTTCCAGATCCGCGCGATCAAAGGGGCTGGGCTTTCCAGTCGTGTTTAGCGTTGGATCCGCGATGTGGTCAAAGAATCGGAAGCTCTGCTTCTTGCCACAGCGGCTCCAACGCCGACCATGCGTGCACACCCGGCGGCCCTGTCGTCCGGTCGTAAGAAAGCCCGTGAGCACGTTGTGCAAGGCGCTCCCGGAGAGCACCCAAGCAGCCGCGTCCTGCGCCACATCGAGCTCCTCCCGCAAACGAGGCCAGAGATCCACGCCATCCAGTCCCTCGCCGGAGAGCCCCGCTGCCACAAGCATCGTGACACCCAGATCTTCCAGGCGGGCCACGCCCTGGTCTCGGTGCTGGCCCACGCCTGGCCCGGCGACCACCATTGGAATGCGCACCACAGCGTCGTGGGCCAGGGGGCCGTGCTCGTAGAACAGGCCGCCCTCTCCGAAGTGCTCCCCGTGGTCGGAGCTCAGGGCCACGATGGGGTCTCGGCCTTGGGCGGCCAGGCCGTCGAGCAGCTCTCCCAGGGCGACATCGGCCGTGCTGACCTCGGCTGCGTAGAGCTCCTTGCAGTGTTCCAAGGCGTCGGCGGCCACGCCGCCGTGGTTGGCGAACATGGGACCGCGTTTCTGAGCGCCATCCCGCACCTTCTCCCCCAGCTCCTTGCAGGGACCTTCGCTGGCCCCCTGGGGCAGGTAGGGGAAGTGGGGATCGACGACGTGCACCCACAGAAAGATGGACTGCTGGGGGGGCAGCTCGGCGGTGGCCTGGATGGCGAGCTGGACGAGCTCGGATGCGCGCGGGTCTTGGCGGGAGATAAAGACTTGAAAGCCCTGATCCAAGCCTTGCTCCGGGCCGGCCACCGGTGTGCCGCTGGCGGCGATTCCCAGCCATCCGGCTTGCTGGAGCGACACGGCGATGGGCACGCCAGAGGTCATGGGCTGGCCGACCTCCAGGCTGCCGTGGTGGGCGGGTCGCAGACCGGTGAGCAGACTGGCCAGGGCGGGGGTGGTGCGCGGAAAGGGGGTGGTGGCCTGTTCGAAGACCACGCCCCGGGCGGCCAGGGCGTCCATATTTGGGGTCTGCGCACTGGCGTGGCCCGCAAACCCCAAGGTGTCGTGACGCAGGGTGTCGACGGTGAAGAGCACCAAGTCGGGACCGGCGCGCTCTACAGGAGTCGTGCAGGCCAGCAGGGCCAGAAGGGTCACGGGCGCTCTCGGTGTGTGTACAGCCACTGGGTATCGACCCCAAAGCTATAGATCAGTGTGGCCAATCCTGCACCGGCGACCCAAGCGCTGATGCTGGCAAACAAGGGGGAGCACGCCGCGATGAGGGTGGCGATCTGAATCACGCACACCACGCGCCGGCGCTGGCTCTGGAACAGTGGACGGTCCATCCAGGGCCACCCCCTCGCAGCCAAGATGAACAGCCCACGCATGGCCCCGGAGAGAAGGATCCAGGCACCCGCGGCGCCGCTGCTCCAGGCCAGGACGCACAAGGCGGCGGTGGTCATGCCGTCTAACTCCATGTCCAGGCGCGCGCCGAAGGGGCTGGCGCAGTCAAAGCGTCTGGCCGCCCAGCCATCCAGACCATCCATGCAGAGTGCCACGACGCTGAGAGAGACCACAGCCCACAGCAGGGTGTCCGAGAGCGGCATGGCAAAACCCAACAGGCCCACACCACCGGCTGTGGCGCCCAGGGCCCCGCGAGACAGCGTCACCCCATTTGCCGGTCCAATCCAGGGCCCCATGCTCTTGCGCTCTCCCCACGCCAGAACCACGGCGCCCGCAGGAACCAGGGCCGATCCAAGAGCGCATAGAGCGGCCTGTGCTGAGCTTGCCTGGTTCAGAAAGCCTGCCAGGCAGGCACCCAAGAGCGCGCCACCCAGTGCACTGGCGGTGCCTGCGAAGACAAGACTGCGGGAGGAGGATGCCATTCAAGGCGCAATAACTCCCCGTGGTGCGCGACAGGCGGGACGAGCGAGCTCGATCGCAGTCCGCGCCGGCGTGTTAGGAGCGATGGGCCGCCGGAACCTCCCTGAACATGCCCTCCTCAATGTCGACGTCTACCGCTGTTTGGAGCCGCCTCCTGGCATTGTCTCGGGGCGAGGCAGGGGTTGTAGACCCGGTTTGGAGCGCCGAGCAGTGTGGGGAGTGGCAGCGCTTGGAGCCTCTGGCGCGCGAAAGCGCTTGGACGGTGGGCCACTTGGCCCAGAGTTTGGATGGCCGCATCGCCCTGAAGTGTGGTGCCTCGCAGTGGATCTCGGGCCCCCAGGACCTGGTCCACACCCACAGCATGCGCGCGCTCTCGGATGCCGTTGTGGTGGGAGCGGCTACCGCGTTGTTGGATGACCCAGCCCTGACGGTTCGGCTTGTTGCTGGACCCCACCCCACTCGGGTTCTGGTGGATCCTTCTGGCGTAGTGCCCAGCACACATCAACTGCTCTGCGATGGCGAGGCGCCAACCCTCTGGCTCACCGGTGCCCATGTTCAGCGGGCGCTTCCCGAGTTCGTGGAACGTGTCACTGTGCCCGGCTCCGGCACGCTCTCGGCCAGGTTCCTGTTGGACATCCTGGCTCAGCGGGGCTTGCAGCGGGTCTTTATTGAAGGGGGCGGGGTGACCGTGTCGCGCTTTCTGGAAGAGGGGTGTCTGGATCGCCTGCATCTGGTGGTGGCGCCCATGATCATCGGTAGCGGCCGGCCCTCGCTGGTGCTGCCGGGTCTGGAAAAGCTCGAGCAAGCCCTGCGTCCAGAGACCCGGGTCTTTCCCCTGGGCCAGGACATGCTCTACGACCTGGTGTTCCTATGAAAACCCGGGCGCTCTGGTACGTCGGGGAGCGGCAAGCTGAGCTTCGCCTGCACGCACTGCCGGAACTGGCTCCGGACCAAGTGCGTGTGGCGTCCCTCTACTCGGCGCTCTCCAGGGGGACAGAGTCCCTGGTCTGGCGCCAACAGGTCCCCAAGGCCCTGGCTCAGGAAATGCGTGCACCCTTTCAAGACGGGGAATTCGGAGCCCAGGTCAAGTATGGCTACTGTAGCGTGGGCCAAGTCGTCGGGCTGGGTCCTTCGGTGACCGCCGTAGAGCGTGGTCAGGTGGTGTTCTGCTTGCACCCTCACCAGGACATCTACCAGGTGCCCGCCTCCGCGCTGACGGTGGTTCCCGAAGGGGTGCCGGCGAAGCGCGCTGTGCTGGCTGCGAACCTGGAGACCGCCCTGAACGCTGTTTGGGACGCCGCGCCGGGACCCGGGGACCGAATCACGGTGGTTGGGGCAGGCGTGCTTGGCGCTCTGAGTGCCTGGCTGTGTGCTCAGATCCCAGCCACCCGTGTGCAGCTGGTCGATCTACAGGCCGACAAGGCCCGATTGGCCCAGGCTTTGGGGGCTCAGTTTTGCCTACCAGCCCAAGCAGGGGGGGAGCAGGACCTGGTCATTCACGCGTCGACTTCGCAAGCGGGACTGGCCCTGAGCCTGGAGTTGGCGGGCACCGAGGCGCAGGTAATCGAGCTGTCTTGGTACGGGGACCAGTCTCCAGCCGTCCCCTTGGGCCGAGCCTTCCACAGTCGCCGCCTGAGCCTGAAGAGCTCTCAGGTGGGCCGAATTCCGCCCCACCGTGCGCCCCGTTGGGACTATGCCCGTCGGCTGCAGACGGTCATGACCTTGCTCCAGTCCTCGGACCTGGACCTGCTGCTGGAGCCCGAGCTCACTCTGGCGGAGCTGCCTGCAGCTCTGCCGGAGCTTCTCGGGGCCGCCGGGGCCATGTGCCAGGTCGTTCGATATCCAAAAATAGAAGGAAATAGCTGATGTTTCGACTCAATGTCCGTGGCAGAATGATGATCGCTCACAGCTTCGTAGGCGAGATCTTTGGCCCCGCCCAGGGCCTTCATGGAGCCACCTATGTGGTGGACGTGGCCTTCTCCCGCAAGGGGTTGGACCCCGATGGTCTGGTCGTCGACATTGGCTTGGCCCACGTCGCAGTGGACGCTGTTCTGGCCGATCTGAACTACAAGAACTTGGACGACCTGCCAGAGTTCAAGGGCATCAACACCACCACCGAGTACCTGTCTCAAGAAGTCTGGCGCCGCTTGGGCACCAAGGTGGCCGACGGCTCACTGGGCATCCATGCCTCTGGGCTCTCCAGTATCTCAGTGACCCTGCGCGAGTCCGATGTGGCCTGGGCATCCTACGAAGGACCCATTGGCGACTGACAGCGCTGGCGGCAAGCCCCTTCAGGCCCTGGCCACCGTGGCGGTCACGGGTGGCTTGGTCGCGTGGGCTCTGTATTCGGTCGATCGCGCCCAGGTGGCTGCGCTGCTCGTCGAGATTGAGTGGCCCTGGTTCCTGGCAGCGGTGCTTCTGGGGCCCATCCAAGTTGCTCTGTCCGCGTGGCGGTGGCACCGGGTCAGTGAGCGTTTAGAGCTGCCCCTGCCCCTGTCGGTGGCCTTCCCGGAGCTCTACTTCGCCACCCTCATCAACCAGGTGCTGCCCAGCGGCGTAGCCGGAGATGGGGTGCGCGTATTTCGCCACGGTCGCCGCACCGAGTCCATGCGCCAAGCCCTGCATGCGGCGATGGTGGAGCGCTTCTCCGGGCACCTGTTGCTCTGCGGACTGTGCAGCGTGTTGGCTCTGTCCCTCTGGGCGGTGGCCCCGGTCGGGATGCTGCCTGCGGTCGCCGTGATCACCGGTGGTGCTCTGGTGGCCTGGGTCGCGCCAGCCAAGCTGCCGGGCATCGGTCCCTTTGCCCAAGACGCACGCCACGCGCTGCTCCGTCGGGACAGCTTGGGGGTCTGGGGCGTCAGCGCTCTGGTCCTGGCCACCTTCGTCGGCGGCTTGGCCCTCTGCGTGCTGGCCCTGGGCTTGCCTTTGAGCATGGGCTTGCTCAGTGGGCTGCCCTTGCTGCTCTTGGCCATGTCGGTGCCCCTCTCTCTCGGAGGATGGGGCCTGCGCGAGGTCACAGCGACCCTGCTCTTGCCCAGCCTGGGCCTACCGGAAGAGGCCGCCTTGGCGGTGTCCATCACCTACGGCCTAAGTGTGCTGGTCGGTGCCTTGCCCGGTCTCCTGGTCCCTCTGCTACGCCTGAGAGAGACCGGATGAGCATACCCAAAAAGCCCTGGCGCGCATGGGCAGTGCTCCTCGTCTTAAATGTGCTGGTGCTGGTGCCGGCGACCCTGGGTTTGGACGCGCCCGCGCCTTGGCTGGCTCTGGGTCTCTGTGTGGACTTTCTGGTTCTGGCGGCTGGGATTGCGTGGGCCCGCCGCGTTGGCGCCGGAAAGCCTGCAGCGGTCTTGGGTGGGGTCCTGGTGTTGGCTCTGCTCGCCTTCGAGGTCATGCGTCTGATCGGGGTCTTTGCCATGGGGCAAGACCCTCTGCTCTACGACCTGGGCTTTCTGCTGCGCCACATGGTGGTGCTGCTCTCCGACGTGGGCACGGCGCGGGATGCCGCTGTGGTGGTCGGCGTTTTGGTCGGGCTGCTCACTGCGGGGGTCGGTGCCGCCGTCGGCATGTACCGGGCCTCGGAGGTTTGGGCCGTCAAGGCCCCTTGGCTCAGCGCGCTGGCGGTGTTGGCTTTCGCCCTGAGCTTCTTGGGCCGCCTGCATCCGGGCGCCACGCGCTGGCCCGCTCGTCTGATTCTGCCGCACATGGTGGAGAACTTGGGCGAGTCTTGGCGGGTGTACCACTCGGTCAACCAGACCATCGCCCAGGATCCATACGGGGACTTGAGCCTGGCCCCACTCTCTCGCAGTCCAGAGCTGCGGGTGTTCATCGTGGAGTCCTATGGGCAGCTGATTTTTGAGCGGCCGGTCAGCGGCGAGCCCATCACCCAGCACCTGCGCGAGCTGGAGACCGCCCTGGGCGCTCAGGGCTGGTACAGCGTCAGTGGGCGCTCCGAGGCACCGGTCAGTGGGGGGCGCTCTTGGATCGCCGATGCCTCGCTCTATTCGGGCCTGAAGATCTCCTACGAGAGCGTCTTCCAGCACCTAAAACCAAGCTTTGTCCAGCGCAATACCCTTCCGTCTCTGCTCTCAGACTTGGGCTACAAGACGGTGGTGGTCGAGCCCAAGGACCGGGCGCGTCCCGGAGTGGAACTGGAGAACGAGTTTGGTTTTGATCAGACCGTGTTCTACGCGGATCTGGACTGGCAGGGACCGGAGTGGGGTTGGGGCATCATCCCGGACCAGCACACCTTGGGTTGGCTGCGCGAGAAGGTGATTGAGCCGGCTGAACAGCCTCTGTTCATCAGCTTCCACATGGTGGCCTCGCATGCGCCGTGGCGCTCTCCACCGCCCCTGCTGGAGAACTGGCGGGAGCTGGCCAAACAGCCCCTGGGGGAAGATCACCTCGAGAGCGCGGAGAAGAAGAAAAAGAAGGCCACACCGGAGATGCCGCCTTCTCGAGACGAGGCCATCAAGCGCCTGGGCCGCTACCAGCGCGAAGCCGGCATGCAGCACTCAGGAGTGGGCAGCATCAAAGACGAGAAGCTCTTGGCCTACGCCGATGTCGTTCACTACGACCTGGAAGCTCTGGCGCAGCACTTGGAAGCCGAGGGCAGTCAGCGCCCGATGCTGGTCATCATCATGGGGGACCACCAGCCGCCTTTCCTGGCCAAGCGCATGGGATTTGGAGTGCCGGTGCATGTGCTGGCCACCGACCCCGCGCTGTTGGTGGAGTTCGAAGCCCGGGGCTTTGTCTCTGGCATGGTCCCGCCGATGCGAGGCCCGCCAGAGCTTCAGCATCAAAGCCTCTTCCCAGCGCTTGTGCGCAGCTTGGCCCGCTACGATGGCCAGGCACCGCCCAAGCTGCACCCGGACGGGGTCATGCCATGAGCACGCAGGAGCGCCGTGTGGTGCTGCTCAGCCCAGGAGATCCAGAGCAGCGAACGGGGGGCTACCTGTTCAACAAGCGCTTGGTACAGGCGTGGAGAGACATGGGATTGCAAGCCGAGATCCTGCCTCTTTCTTGGCCACTGATGGAGACGGACGCGGCCCGGGTTCGGGCCCTGCCGGCAGATGTGTGCCTCTTGGCCGATGGCTTGCTCTGGGAGTCCCTGCGCAGCCAGTCTCAGGGCATCCAGCGTCCAGCGTCGGTCTTGGTGCACAGCTTGCGGGCTTGGGAGCCGGGTCAGCCACACGCTGCGCTGCAGGAAGAGCAGGCTGCACTGGCGCGGGCTCAAGCGCTGATCTGCACGGGCCCTGAGGTTCAGGCGATCTTGGCCCAGGCTGGCCTGGAGAGTGTCTTGGCGCTGCCAGGCACGCAAGGAACTCCGGGACCGGCGCCCACGGGCGCCCCCCACCTGCTCTGTGCGGCCACGGTGACGGAGCGCAAAGGGCACCTTCGGCTGCTCAATGCTTTGGCGAAACTAAAGGAACTTCCTTGGACCTTGAGCTGTGTGGGCTCCCTGAGTCGAGAGCCCCAGACCGCCAAGGCTCTGCTCCAGGCCGTCGACACGCTCGGCCTAACCAACAGGGTGCGCCTACTGGGTGAGTCCAGCGACATGACCCCCCACTACCACCGGGCCCATGCTGTGGTTCATGCCGCTCACCACGAGGCCTTTGGCATGGTGCTCAGCGAAGCGGTTGCCCACGGTCGACCGGTGCTCTCCACGCCGGCTGGGGCCCTTCAGTTTTTGCCTGTGGGCGCGGTGCTGGCTCTGGATGAGCAGCTCTCGGGACTGGGTGCCTACCTGCGAGATCCGGCTCTGCGGGAGGCGCTGCACCATGGTGCCCAGGGCGCTGACTTGCCCACTTGGCCAGACACCGCGCGCATCATCTGGCGTGCCCTGACTGTTTTGAAGCGATGGAGTTGCGATGAGCTTTGACCCCAAGTGGCTGGCCCTTCGGGAGCCTTTTGACCACAACGCCCGCCGGCCCTCGCGGGTTTTGATGCCCAAGCTGGAGGGTGCGCGAGTGGTGGATCTGGCCTGTGGTGCGGGGTCCAACATCCGCTTCCTCGCCCCGCAGCTGCGGGGTGTCCAGAGCTGGACTCTGGTCGACCACGACCCCCGCTTGCTGGACACGGCGCGGGTGCTGCTGGGCATGCCGGACTCAGTCCATGACGGGACCCCTGGGGAATGGGGCTCTCACAGCGTCACCACGCTCCAGGCCGACCTGCGCCAAGGCTTTCCCAAGGTGGACTGCGATCTGGTGGTGACCACCGCTCTGCTGGACCTGGTGGATGCCGGTTTTGTAGACGACTTGGTGGACTGGTTGGATGGTCGCTCTATCTTGGCCTCGTTGACGGTGGACGGCCTGATTCAGTGGACCCCAGAGGATCCGCGAGACGCGGCCATTCATGGTGCCTTTCGAGAGCACCAGTTCCTGGATCGCGGCTTTGGGCCCTCTCTTGGAGTCGGGGCTGCGGCCTACCTGATCGAGCGCCTGGAGCAAGCGGGCTACACGGTGCAGACCCAAGCAACCCCCTGGGACATTCCGGCCCACAAGACCCGGATGCTGCAGGAGATGGCTCAGGGAATCGCGCATGCGGCCAAGGAGACGGGTGCTGAAGTAGAGGCTTGGCTGAGCGACAAACTCGCTGCCATTGACGCCGGCCAGGTCAGCTTGGTGGTCGGTCACGTGGATGTGTTTGGCGGGCGGCGGGGTATAATGAAGTCTCAGACTGATCAGGAGAGCCGATGACCGCTTTCATCCCCGCCAAGACCCCGTGGCGGATTGGGCCCGCCGCGTGGATCGCGTTGTACGGCCTGTCGCTGGCGGGCTGCACGGCTACGTCTGAGCCGGACCCGCCGACCCGCGACACGTCCGCCCGCTGGGAGCTGTTGTCAGAGGACGACTTGAACAGCTGGGACGACAAGGACTCCGGCACCACTGACTCGGGCGGCGAAAAGGAAGACTCCTGTGGCCCAGAGGTGGTCCTGGGGCAGTCATGCGAGGGCAACTGGCGCTCCACGGTCTGTGTGGACGACCGGGGCGAGTACTGGTGGTGCGAGGGCGGGGTCTGGACCACCGGGAAGTAGCTGCTGCTTCTCCGTGTTAGAGCGCGCCCGAGGTGTCGAAGGCCGTCAGGAAGTCCCACACCAACGCGCTGGCGTCCGAGCCTTGGTACGTGTCGTCGAACCACACGTGGCCGCCGCCCTGGTAGCGGTAGTGGTGGACCGCAGACCCGCCGTCGCCGGTCGGGTAGAGCAGCTGGTCGATGGACCCGTCGCTGGCCTCGGCGGGCGCGCCGGTGATGCCGTTGTGATCTGCCCAGAACGCCAGGGCGTCCTCTGCCGCGACCATGCCGCCGCCGCCGTCATAGGAGAGGACGTCGTCGCGGGTGCCGTGCAGCGTGATGACGGACGTCGGGTGGGTCGCCGAGCAGTCGGCTTCGTGGCTGTCCATCATGCCGCCGGAGACCGAGCCCACCGCCGCCACCAGGTCGCTCTGGTGGCACGCCAGCGCGAACGCGAACATGCCGCCGTTGGAGTACCCGACTGCGGACACGCGATCCCGGTCGATGGGGTAGGCGGTGTCGATGTGATCGACCAGCTCCTGTGCGAACCCCAAGTCGTCGGCGGAGCTCTTGTTGTCCGGCCCAGGCAGCGCGGAGTTCCAGTGGGGCGCGCCGTCCAGCTCGGTGCCCTGGGGGTAGGCGACCAGATGGCCGTCTCGGTCCGACAGGGCGCGCATGTCTGCCCACGCGAGCTGGCTATCGGACGTGCCGCCGAAGCCGTGGAAGTTCAGCACCAGGGCCGCGTCGCCCGGCGAGTACGACGCGGGCACGTGGACCACAGCGGTGCGGGTCTCGCTGTTGTGTTCGAAGCTCACACGGTAGGTGCCGGGCTCGCCGGTGTCCGGCAGGGGCGGCAGGTCGTCTTGGGCGGTGCACCCCATGGCCAGGACGCAGGCGAGGCTGAGCAGGGTGGGGCGAATCTCTGGCATAGGCGGCCTCCTGGACGCAGTATGCCGGAAAAGCCTTGGATTTGCGGCCTGAAGTTCGACTCTTTCCAGCATCCTTCGAGAAACGGCGACTGGGTGGCGTCTGGCAGACCCGGTTGCGAATCTCGGGGGAACGCCTCGGGGTGAAAGACGAATAGGCCTGTTGGCCGGCGGCGCCTGTGGTTCCCGTGGGCAGAGCCGCTCGCTGCTCTTTTCATTTCATGGCATCGCGCGCCTCAACGGCAGGTTCATCGACCGCAATCAGGGTTGGAACAAGACGCTGGGCTACATCCACCAAGTCCTGAACTCCAAGCCCTTCCTCGACGTCATCGCCCCCGACGGCAATCGGACCAAGGCCGCGAGCAGCTCGGACGCCCGGTTCAGGCCCGGCCACTTGTTGGCGGCCAGCACCTCGATGGGCGCGGTCTGCTCTGCAAGGACAGAGGCCCCTT
>CAJQPC010000184.1 GCA_905480105.1 uncultured bacterium
ACACCGACACCGACACCGACACCGACACCGACACCGACACCGACACCGACACCGACACCGACACCGACACCGACACCGATGCTGACACCGACATCTCCGACCCCAGTGAGGGGCTGAGCGCTGATCCGGACTGCGAGCAGGTGACTGGCCAAGCCGTACCAGGCGCCACCAGCTACTTCTGGGGGGACTTCAACATCGACGGCGACACGGTCCAGGGTGAGGAGGGCTGGAGCCTGCTCTCGAATCAAGCCTGGCGCGACAACGGAGGAGCAGACTGCAGGGTCGTGTGGAGCGCTTCGGGCACTCAGGCAGACCCCAGCAGCACCTGCCCCAGCTGCGACTACAGCTTTGGCCTGTCCATGTCCATCGACCAGAGCAAGACCACCTGTCCAGAGGGCCTGTACCAAGGCGACGAGAGCTTCACGATCGCCTACAACATCGCCGTCGACGGTCAGACCACCGACTTTAGCTTTGCAAGCAGCGGTGGGCCCCTGGGGGTGGGAGAGACCGATGGGACACGCAGCACCTACTTAACGGAGTCGACCTGCAAGTACTTCGGCCGCTAAGGCACCACTCTCCTCGTTAACCCTCCCCCAAGCCTACTTCCCACACAGGGTCACCCGTGCTCCAGGTCCTGCAGATCCCCGTCTGGCGAGACAACTACGCCTACCTGCTCCGCTGCACCGACACGGACACCGTGGCTTGCGTGGACAGTCCAGAGGCGGCGCCCATCCTTCAGGAACTCCAGACCCGCGGCTGGACCCTGGATCTGCTCCTGAACACCCACCACCATCCCGACCACGTCGGCGCCAACAGCGAGCTGAAGAGGGAGACGGGCTGCCGCGTGGTGGGCTCCTGTCACGATCCCGAGCGTATCCCCGGCATTGACCGGCAGGTGGACCAAGGGGACCAGGTTCAGGTCGGCGAGCAGCATGCCCAGGTTCTGTTCATTCCCGGCCATACTCGGGGTCACATCGCCTACTACTTTGCCCAGGCCAATGCCTTGTTCAGTGGCGATACCCTCTTCGTCGCTGGGTGCGGACGCCTTTTCGAGGGCACAGCAGAGCAGCTCTGGAACAGCTTCCAAAAGCTCATGGCCCTGCCCCCCCAGACCCAGATCTACGGCGCCCACGAGTACACCCTGTCCAACATCCGCTTCGCCAAGACGGTAGAACCGGACAATCTGGCCTTGCAGGTGCTCGAGACTCAGGCCCAGGCCTTGCGGGACTCCAAGCAGCCGACGGTGCCAAGCACGCTGGCACAGGAACTCCAGACCAACCCCTTTCTTCGCGTGGATCAGCCAGAGATAGCACGGGCACTGGGCCTCTCCGGCGCCCCTCCAGCCCAGGTCTTGGGCGAGCTGCGCGCCCGCAAGGACGTCTTCTGAACTCCTCGCTTCCCGAAGTGCACCGCCTCAGAATCCGTGGAAAGCAAGTCCTGGTCCGCACCGCTGGCCAGGGGCCCCCCTTGCTGCTCCTTCATGGGGTTCCCACAAGCTCGCTGCTCTTCCGAGACTGCGTCGAACCACTGGTTAATGCTGGATTTTCCCTAATAATTCCTGATCTTCCCGGCTACGGAGAGTCAGCGGGCATCGAGCCCGAACTGCGGGTGCAAGACCACCTGGATTGGATGGAGGAACTGCTCGACCAACTCAAGCTCACCCAGGTGCACGTGGCAGGCTTGGATCTGGGGGGCTTGCTCGCCGCCGGTCTCTGCCTACGAGGCCGGGCCAAGAACGTGGCACTGACCAGCACCGCCATCGGGCCGGGGTGGTTTGCGGCCTGGGCCACGGCGCTCCCCGGCCCCCACCTGTTCTTCTACAAATTTTACGGCGGGCGGCGCTGGCTGCAACAGGGCGTGCACCCTGATTCCGCAGAGGCACTCTTGGCGCTGCACAGCCCACGATTGGAGTCCGACCCCGGATTTGTTGAACGAATGCAGAACACCGCGCTGGCTTTCTCCTTCGGCGAATGGCTGCGCTGGCCAAGGGAGCTGGCGTCGACCTCCAACCCCAAGCAGCTGATCTGGGGCCAAGACGACCGATTCTTTCCCCCCTGGATGGCCCGGCGAATCGCCGCCAACCTGGACTGTGAGATCCACTGGATCCCCGGCGGTAGGCACCACCTGCCCTTTGGTCATGCGGCAGCCTGGAGCCAAGCTCTGATCAAGTTCCTTCCCACGCCCTAAGGCCCTGTCCCCTGATGACCCAACATCCATGCGGACCCCCGGCCGGTTCCAGACAGACCTGGCCCCATCCCAAGAAGAGCTAGACCAGCGCGCTCTTGCTTGGATGTCGAGGGAGAAAAAGAGTCGCCGTTGGAAGACCTATCCCCCCCTCAAGGCTTCTGGCGATGGATCCGACATGCAAGCAATCGAGAGGACTCATGCTGGCTGTCGCGCCCAATTCCACAGCCCTACGCCTTCAGGTGGAAGCCCTCCTGGCCGACGGGCCCGCCGACCTACGACACTTGGACCTAATTGGCGCCGACCTAAGCGAGCTGGACCTGAGTGGATGCGATCTTTCCGGCCAAGATCTCAGCCATTGCTCCCTTCGAAAGTCACGCCTGGCCCATGCCAAGATGATGGACACTGTGCTCTACCAGGCCGACCTTCAAGGTGCTGAGCTACTAGGCGCAGACCTGGAGGGCGCAGACCTAAGCGAGGTCCAGGCAAAGGGCGCAGGATTTGGCCACGCCAAGCTCAAGCAGGCTCGCCTCATCGCAGGGCACTTCGAGCGAACCACATTTAGCGGCGCAG
Organism: uncultured bacterium; assembly: GCA_905480105.1. Taxonomy (GTDB): domain Bacteria; phylum Myxococcota_A; class UBA796; order UBA796; family CAJQPC01; genus CAJQPC01. The sequence goes on from CAJQPC010000184.1 coordinate 2,758, forward strand.
ACCTGGAGAATGCCGAACTGTCGACCGCAGATTTTTTCGAGGCTCGGCTCAGGGGCACCAACCTGAGAGGCGTTGAAGGGATTCGGGCCTCTTTCAAGAGTGCCGACCTGAGTGAAGCAATGGTGCAGGGTGCAAACTTTAGAGAGGTTGACCTGAGCCATGCCCGGCTGACCCATATCCGCGGCTATGCAGAGGCTGTTTGGATCCTGGCCGACACCCGACACGCCGACTGGCGCGGTTCCAGCCTGTTCAGACGCCACATGATGGACGAGGACTACTTGTACGAGTTTCGGACCAGTTCCAAGGCCGGTGCGACCGCCTTTGCCATCTGGCAGGCCACCTCGGACTGTGGGCGCAGCGCCACGCGTTGGGGGCTGTGGACGGCATTCATCGCGGTGTTCTTCGCGGGTATCTACGAAGGAATGGCCATCGACTACGGGGCCCACAAGGCGCCCCTGTCCAGCCTGTACTTCTCCATCGTGACCCTCACGACCTTGGGCTTTGGAGACGTGCTGCCGGCCGATGGATGGGCCCAGGGCGCGGTCCTGGCCGAGGTGGTTCTCGGATATGTAATGCTCGGCGGATTACTAAGTATCTTCGCCGATAAAATGGCAAGAAGGGCATAATGTTCGCTACACTCAAGCGCATGATGGGCGACACCCCCGCAAAGCTCGCAGACGCGATCGGGGATGCTCCCCTGCCCAGCTTTCCCAAGGTGGCCAACCAGGCGCTGGACAAGCTGCGCGACCCCAACGCTTCCCTACGGGCTGTCGGGGCACTGCTGGAGCGCGACCCCCACATGAGCGTCTCCCTGCTCAAGACGGTCAACTCGGCTGCCTTTGGCTTACGTCGACCCTGCTCCAGCATCGGGCACGCCGCCACCCTACTGGGCCGAACCCAACTCGAGGGCCTGGTCTTGGCCGTGGCGGTCAAGTCCACTAGCCCCACCAAAGCGCACGGCGTGAACCATTCCCGGTTCTGGAAGACCGCCACACGGCGCGCGGCCATCGCCCGCGCCATCGCCACCGTGGTCAGCCCGCGCATGGGCTCAGAGGCCTTTACAGCCGGGCTGCTTCAAGACTTGGCGGTACCGCTGATCGCCCAGCGCAAGAAGGGCTACAACGAGGTCCTGGAGGCTTGGCACGGCGGCGAGGGAGACCTGGACGATCTGGAGCGAGAACGCTTTGGCTGGGATCACGCCCAGGTCGGTGGCTTGATGGCCGAAAAATGGACCTTCCCCAAGGCACTGCTGAACGCCATACGTGGCCACCACAGCCCCAACGCGGACGCCCCATCGGGGATCGTGGGACTGCTCCATGAGACTGCGAACGACCTGGACAAGCTCATCGAGCTGGCCAACTCACGCTACGGCATTCCTCACGACAAGGTGGTCCTGGCCATCGCGACCGGGGACGCCGAGGCCGCCGAATTACACGCACTCTGGGCCTAGCCCGGGGTTTCAGAGACCGGCTGAACTGCGGTAGGCTGGAACAGTAAGGAGACTCGGCTTGAGCGACCCTCGTCCCTGTCCAGGCTGCGGCCGGCCCAACGCCTCCCACCGCGTGGCCTGCTTGTACTGCGGCCACAGCATGCCGAACCCAAGTGCGGCACCACCGCCTACACACCGGCACCTGACACGAGAGCTGGACCTGGCTCTGAACAAGGCCCTTCGCGGCGGAAACCTGAGCCAAATCGAGCAGGTCTTGGGCCAGCTGGAGAGCGACAACCCACCGGGCCCAAACCGACCCGACCCTAATGTGGTCCTGGTATATGAGCAGCCTGTACCCCTGGACCAGACCCCGGGAGAGCTCTTCGAGATCTTGGCCAACCACACCGCCCAGGCCACCGAACAGTGGGAAGAGGATCCACAGGGCGCACAGGCCAGCCTGGCCCAGGCCAGCAGCACCCTGCGCGCCCTGCAGTCCCTGGCCAAGTCCCTGCCTGAGCTCGACCCAATCGCCCTGCCACCCTTTCGTTTGCCTGTGGCCCTGATCATTGAACCTCCCGGAGACGTGGCGCAGGTCCCGGAGCTGGCACAAGCCCTTGGGCTGGACGTCGCGTCGGCACGCATGCATGCCCGAGCGACTCATCCAAGGGTCGTGCTGCGCTCGGGTGACCTGAGTGACATCGAAGAGAGAGCCACCCGGTACAGTGCGCACTTCCAGCGCCCCGCCCGGCCCATCCAGGTACCGGAATTGCTTGAAATCGGGCGGCCCATGACTGCCTTGCGCATCGCCCCCACCACCTGGGTGCTGGCCAAGGGGGGGCAGTGGGCCCTGGAACCTGGGGAGATCTCCCAAGCCGCTGGCAGCCCCTGTCCCCCACCTGATTTTGAGCTGGCCGTTCCTGGCGAGATCATCGTGGCCACCTACCGCCGGCGCGGAGACAGCCTCACTCCCAGCGGCGAGCGACGCATCGCGGTGACCGACCTGCACGGCCCCGACACCTTTGTGCGGGTGGTCGCAGGGCACTGCGCACTGCCTCTTCCTGGAGAGAGCGCCCTGCAGGCCTACAGAGCATGGCTGGAGTCGTTGAACTGCCGGGTACTGGGCTCTCGAAGCTGCGCACCAGGTGAGCCCCCACACGCCCAGAGCCAGGCGCCCTTGCAGGCCACCGGCTGGGCCCACTTCGAAGAGCACAGTCGCGGCGCCCGGCTGCTTTACCTACGTTGAGTAGACGCCCGCTAAATTGACATGCGCTGAGCAGTTATTCGTGGTCGGTCCAGTACTTCGAAACCCCTGACTCCCGATGCACCGTCTGGCCCATCATCGGCGAGAGCAGCTGGATGTCGCGCGCACTTGCCAGCTCCACCAAGCGCCCAAGAGGCTGATCCCATGCGTGCATGGCCAAGCTGAAGGTGCCCCAATGGACCGGCATCATCGTCTTGCCCTTGACCAACTCGTGCACCCGCGCAGCGTTGTCGGGACCCAAGTGGATGTTTCCCCAGCTGGGGTGCCACGCACCGATCTCAATCATCGTCAGGTCAAAGCCGCCAAAACGCTCCCCTATTTCGGCGAAACCGTCGTCCCAAGGGCCCGTGTCTCCGCTGAACCAGGCGCTACTCTTCGGACCCTGAATGGCCCAGGAGGCCCAGAAGGTCTCCGCAGCCGCGCTTGGACCCCGGCCTTGGAAGTGACGAGACGGGGTCGCGGTGATGTTGAGACCTTTGAACTGGGCAGCCTGCCACCAATCCAGCTCTGTGATGCGCTCCGACGGCACCCCCCAAGACTCCAGGTGCGCGCCCACCCCCAGGGTCGTCACCCACTGGGTCTCCCGCTTCGCAAGCTTGATAATGGTCGGGTAGTCCAAGTGATCGTAGTGGTCGTGGGAGATCAGAATCACGTCCAGAGGCGGTAGGTCCTCTGCGGCCACAGGGGCCGGGTGGAAGCGCTTGGGGCCCATCCAGGAGACGGGGGCAGCACGGGGTCCAAAGACCGGGTCCGTGAGCACCAAGTGGCCGTCGATCTCCAGCAGGGTCGAGCTGTGCCCCAACCAGGTGATACGCAGGTCCTCGCCCTTGCCAGGCCCCAAGCTGCCCTTTGGCGGCATGAAGATGGGATGGGGCTTCTTGGGCGCGCGCTGCTGATTGCCCGCGATGTACTCCTTGGCCACATTGGCCACGTTCTTGAGCCTCATTGGCGTGTCGATCGCGTTCAAGAACCGGGTCCCGTCAAAGTTCGGGGAGTCCTGGATGCGCTCTCGACGGGCGTCCTTCACTGCACCGCCCAAAGCGGGGATCCCCAGAGTGGAACCGAAGGCCTTTGCCCCAGTGGCCTGGGCCCAGTCTTGGGGAGTTGCAGAAGTGTCTCGGCTCATGTCTCGCTCCGGTAACGGTGCCACTCAGAGTGACCCTAGCCGCAAGTCAGGCCTCGGAAAGGGCATACTTGCAACATGAAGCTCAACCGCCGTAATTTTGTCCTTGCCAGCGGTGCCACAGCGCTCCTGGCATGCCGCGACCGACAACCACAGGACAGTGCCCTGCCCACGGGGTCGCCCGTGCGGGAAGCCGAGCCAGCACCTTGGGACCAGCCCCCAGGGGAGCCAGATGCCAGCATATTTTCGTGGTCCCTGCAGGTGGGCGACGTGGGCCCAGACAGCGCCATTTGCAGCTGCCGTTGCACCTTAGAGAGCGGCAACCTGACCTTGGTGAGGGCTGACGGAAATCAATGGGTGGAAGACCAGTACATTGAGAATGTCCTGACCAACAACGGCGTGCTCCAACACAGCTTGAAAGACCTGAGTCCCGACACGGCCTATCGGCTGGTTTGGACCAACACAGAGCGCACCCTACGCAGCCCCGTCGGTCGCTTTCGCACCGCCCTGGCCGAAGACCAAGACCGGGTTCTGGTCTTTGGCGTCAGCAGCTGCCTGGGATCCACTGGCGCTCCCTGGCCCACCCTGAGTCATGCCGCCGACGCGGAGCTGGACTTTTTCGTTCTGGGCGGCGACACCGTCTACGCAGACGGCAGCTTGAACCGAGCTGACTACCAGGCCGTCTGGGACAAAGCCATGGCCCGCCAAGGCTTGGTCGACCTGAGCGCAAGCACCTCTTTGGTGGTGGCTTGGGATGACCACGAGGTGGACAACGACTGGTTCGAGGAGGACCTGATTGAAGGTCAATACCAGGCGGCCGTGGACGTCTATCGCGAGCGCATGCCCCAGAAAGTCGGGCCCGACGGCAGCCTTTACCGGTCCCTACAGTGGGGCCGCACCCTGGAGATCTTCATCCTGGATTGCCGAGGGGAGCGCGGTCCTGGCTGGTCCCAGATGATGAGCCCCGAGCAGCTCCAGTGGCTGATTTCGGGTGTTCAAAACAGCAGCGCCCGCTTCAAGGTGGTGGTGACATCCATCCAGGTCACCGACTGGAGCACCATGCTCAAAGACGCCTTGGACACCAGTCGCTGGAGCGGCCACCCCGAACAGCGCCAAGCCCTCTTGGAGGGGGTCGCTGAAGTAGAGGGTCTGATCTGGGTGACCGGAGACATGCACTTCGGCGCCCTGACCTACGTGGACCCCGAAGGGGGCACAGCAGCCCACCAAGTCGAGGTCATGGCGGGCCCAGCCGGCTCTCGGGTCAATCCCATCCCTGGCTTTTTCACCGGCGATGCAAGCCAGTATCCCCATGTTCTCTCAGAAGCGGATCTGTGGACCTGGTGCCGCTTCGTCTGCGACGCGGAGCTGGGCACCATCGCAGTAGAGTTTCGCGACAACGCAAACGCCATCGTGGCCAGCGAGATCCTAGCGCTGTAGAAGGCCCCATCTCCAAAGGTAGGGCATGCCTGAACACACCAGCTCCGATCTGAACGGCTCTGACCCCAACAGAAGGAACGTGCACAGCATCAGCATCGGGAAAGGCCCCAAGCTGGCGCTGGTCCTGCATGGCATCCTGGGCTCCGGCCGCAACTGGATGACCTTCGCAAAGTCCATGGTTCAGGCCCACCCAGAGTGGCGCTTTGAGCTGATCGACCTGCGCGCACATGGTCGCTCGCCCACCTTCACTGGACCCCACACAGTGGGCGCCTGTGCCGCAGACCTGAAGCGCTTCGTGGACACCCTTGGGATCGCACCCAGCGCAGTCATCGGCCATTCCTTTGGCGGCAAGGTGGCCCTGGCCTACGGCCGTGACTTTGCCGAGGGCCTGGAGCAGGTCTGGGCGCTAGACAGTCCCCCGAGCAACCACGCCTCGGACGTGGACAGCAGCGAGGTGGTGCAGGTCATTGATGCCCTTCGCGGCATCCAGCTGCCCTTGGCCAATCGCAATGAGCTCCTGCCTCTCTTCGCAGCCCAGGGGCTGAGTGAGGGCTTGGCCATGTGGATGACCACAAACCTGAAACGCGAAGGCAAGGGACTGGTCTGGCGTTTCGACCTGGATGCCGTCACCGAGCTTATCGGCGACTACTTTAAGCAGGACTTCTGGCCCCTGCTGGAGCGGCCCCCTAACGGGCCCACCTGGCACATCCTGCAGGCGGATCGCTCCGAGCGTTGGCGCCCTGAAGATGCCCAGCGCATTGCCCAGCTGCCGGCCTGGAGCCCGGTGCACCACCACACCCTGGCCAACAGCGGCCATTGGGTACACGTGGACAACCCAAGCGGCCTGGAAGAGCTGTTGCTCCCTTGGTTCTCCGGACAGTACGCTTAGTCAAACCCAGGGTCGGCTTGACCGGCGACCCAGGGCGAGCTGCTGGCAGGTAGCTCCAAGAGCATCCCCACCCTTTCCCTAGGGTGTTGCGCTGTAGCCAGGATCGGGCTCAGCCACACTGGCTTCTTCCGTCGTGGCTCCGGAGCTGCCCTGAGCCTGGGCATTCAACTCGTTGTAGTCGAGTCGAATCCTGCCTTCTCCTCCATCTCCTCCAACGCGGATATGGGTGGCTTCTCCAAACCCGCCCTCTGCAGAGACCGCGTCCGAGGCCAGGGTGAGCACATCGGCGATCAGCCACACGCTGCCACCTGCGCCGCCGCCTGCGCCATAGGTCCATGATCCGGTGGCCCAGTAGGGAGTCGTACCGCCCACAGCAGAGATGGTGTCGGCGCCCTGGGCGTCGACCTCAAAGGCCGCGATGAAGATAATGCCCGCGCCGTCTCCGCCGGCGCCAGGGTTGCTGCTGCCAAACCAAACGCCCCCACCACCGGAGCCAAAGAAGAGGCTGCTCAAGTCGCTGGCGCCGTACGTGTCCCCGCCGTAGGGCGCCGTAGCGCTGCCGCCGGTCCACGAGTCGCCATCGGTGGCCCCACCGGCATGCTCGCCGCCCCCCCCAGTGATGTGAGCGCCGCCGCCACCGTAGTTGTTGACCCAGTGCCCATAGGACTCGTTGTATGCGGTGCAAGCGCCGTCGCCGTCGCCGTCCCCTTCTCCCGCATAGGACTCACCCTGAAAGGCATCGCAGTTCGACGAACTGCCCGTGGCCCCGCCAGCGTAGCCGAGCTCGGAGACCTGGATTGCGCCACCACTCTCAACGGTGACCGTGCCGGTTGCCCTGAATGCGAGCACGCCACCAGTGGACCCGTCCCACACATCCACACTCAAGGTGCCGCTGCTGGTGATGTCCACGTCGGTGTACTGAGGCACGCGCTGAGCCAGGATGGTCTGGTCGGTCAGATCGGCGTTGCTGCTCTCCCCAAAGGTCACCGTCGGAGTGCTGCTCAAGGTCACATCGGCACCCGAGACGCTGGCGACCTCTATGAACTCGTAGTTGCCCACATTGGTGTAGGCCGAGTCCGAACCATGCAGGTTGATCACCAGCAGTTCATCGCCGGCCACAATGCCGTCGGCGGTGGCATCGAGGGTCAGCACGGCCCCCGAGATGCTGTCCACGTTGTAGGCCACCGCATCGCCGTCGCTTCGCGAGCCGCTGGGGTCGGTGCTCAGGTTGGTAGAGCTGCTCACACTCAGAGCACCGTCGCCACCGGAGCCCACCCAGGTGTTGTCGTCCACGGTGCCGTTGCAGTCGTTGTCCACGCTGTCCAGGCGCTCGCGCGCGCCGGGGTAGACCTGGTCGTCGGTGTCGTCGCAGTCGGTGTCATCGGCGACATAGCCAGTGGGCTGATCACACTCCACGTCGGTGATCGAGGCGTCGCCATAGGTGTCGGAGTCGGCATCGGCGTACCAAGTGCTGGCGTCCAAGGCGGTGTCTTCGTCAATGGCGCCATCGCAGTTGTCGTCGACCGCGTTGCAGTACTCGTCAGCGCCGGGGTTGATGCTCGCCTCGGAGTCATCACAGTCGCTGCTGTCGCTGCTGTAGCCGGAGGGCGCGGAGCAGGCCGTGGTGGTGAACCCAGTGCCGCCGTATCCGTCGGAGTCAAAGTCCAGGTAGAAGGTGGAGCCGTCGGTCAGCCCGGGGTCCCCATCGTCGATGAAGCCGTTGCAGTCGTTGTCTACGGTGTCACAGACCTCGAGCGCGGCAGGATTGATGGCCGTGTCCGTGTCATCACAGTCCTGGGGATTGCTGACGTAGCCGGAGGGCGCATCACAGGCGGCCGAAGACGTGCTCGAGTCCCCGTAGCCGTCGCTGTCTGCATCCAGGTAAAAGTCCGCGGCGTCGACCGCGGTGTCGTTGTCGATGGTTCCGTCGCAGTCGTTGTCCACGCCATCGCAGACTTCGGTTCCGTCGGGAGAGATTGCGGCGTCCGAGTCGTCGCAGTCCCCCGACCTGTCCTCGTAGCCAACAGGGGGCTCACAGGCATCCAGGGAGGACTCTCCTCCCCAGCCATCGCCGTCACTGTCGGCGTAGAAGAGCTCGGTGACCCCTTCGTCTACTTGACCATCGCAGTTGTTGTCCGCCTCATCGCAGATCTCCTCCGCGTCGGGGTAAGTGGTGGCGTTTAGGTCGTCGCAGTCGGTGTTGTCGGCCACCCAACCAGCTCCCGGATCGCAGTCGTCTACAGAGCTGCTGGCGTTGCCGAAGGTGTCCAAATCCATGTCGGCGTACCAGACGGTGTTCAAGTCGTTGTCGACCACGCCGTCGCAGTCGTTGTCTACGTCGTCACAGCGCTCCGGCGCGCCTGGAAAGCTCTCAGGGTCCAGGTCATCACAGTCCCCGCCAACGCCCGAGTAGAGGGTGCCCGGGCTCTCGCAGGAGGAGATCTCGGTCCCGTCCAAGCCTGCGCCATCGCTGTCCTTGTCCTGATACCAAGTGGAAGCGTCGGAGGCGTCTGTGTCGATCACGCCATCACAGTTG
>CAJQPC010000185.1 GCA_905480105.1 uncultured bacterium
TGAGGTCTGGTACGACGGGAAGGATCAGGACTGCTTGAGCGACTCCGACTACGACGCGGACCAAGATGGCTTTGTTAGCACGGAGGCTGGCGGGTCGGACTGTGATGACACGGCCCCTGGAACCAACCCGGGGGCCCCAGAGCTCTGTGACTCGGCTCAGGCGGACGAGGACTGCGACGGGCTGGTCAACGGCGAGGATCCCAGCGCGCGAGGATGGACTGGCTGGTTTGAAGACCAGGACGGAGATGGGTTTGGACAGGGCCGCTCGGTGCTGGCCTGTGCTCCAGCGACTGGGTACGCGGCCTTGGATGGGGACTGTCAGGACAGCGTTGCGAGCATCAATCCCGGGATGGAGGAAATCTGTGGAGATGGGGTGGCCAACGACTGCGTGGAGACCGACGGTGAGTGCGGGATTCACGGCAATGGCATGCTGGACGACACCCCGATTGCGCGGCTCGATAACAACAGCGGCAACGTCCTCCTGGGGCCCATTGACTTGCTTGGCGCAGGCCAGGAACACTTCGTCGTGGGCTCGCCCTTTGTGTCAGGCGGTGATGGCTATGTAGGAAGGGTTCAGGTCATCGACGCAGACCAGGCTCAGTTGCTGCCCCTCTTGTCCACGGCGTCTAACTACAGCTTCTTGGGCAGCGCCTTAGCGACGGGTGACCTGGATCAAGACGGTCAACAGGACCTTGTGGTGGCGTCTTCTCAGCACTACGACGGTGGAAACTACGGCGGCCGCGTCTTTTTGGCTTTGGGGCCCATCGTCTTGGGTAGCAATGTGGACACACTGCCCACGATTCAGAACAACGGGAAGGCCCTGGGGACCAGCATCGCAATCGTGGACGGGCTCTTGGCTGTGACGGCGCCGAACGAGACTGTGGATGCTGACAGCAACGGGGCCGTCTTCCTGTTTGATTCCGATCCTGGATGGGTGTCCACGCCCTTGGATGCAGCCGGAGAAGTGCGCTTCGACGGACAGTTTTACCAAGCGGACGCGCAGCTTCGCCCTTGTGATGTTTTGGGAAGCGGGCGGGAAGGCCTACTCTTTGGTGGAAGCTTCGGCCCGGCCTACGAGAGTGGCGTGCTCTGGGCTGAGGGCCTGGGGAAGGGGATGCTGCTGGTGGACCACAGCGATCTATGGGTCGTGGATAGCGCCTCCGAGCAGCTTGGAAACGACAGCTTTACCTGCGCCGATAGCGACCAAGACGGGTACCCTGAGCTGTGGCTACATCGCCGGAGTACGGGTGAAGTCCTGGCTTTTGACTCCGAGTCTTTTCAGCAGGGCCAAGACGAGGCCTTTATTCGCCTTAGCGGCGGAAGCGGAGACGGAAACACCGTCGCGCAGATCTTTGGGGACCTGGACGGCGACGGGAGCATGGACTTGGTCGTAAACGATCCTTCGGCTCAGACTTATGGAGCGATCGCGGTGGCCTACGGTCCCTTGAGCGCGGGCAGCTACAGCTTAAACCGCGACACCCTGCAGGCCCCAAGTGGCAAGCGTCTGGGGAGTAGCATCGCGGGCAACGATGAAGGACTGCTGGTGTCGGAACAGTCCGGCCAAGCTTTGTACTGGGTCCCAGGTGGACCGGGAATCTGAGGGGGGAGAATCAGGCGAGTCTTCAACGAATGCCAACGGTCTGCCCAACAGTCAAAAGTCGGTACCTTGGGAGTGGGTCGCTCATCCTGAGCTCTCTGATTTAGCTGAGCAGATCCTGTTCAACCACGCCAAATCCTTCCTGGCACAAGGCGTCTTTGACCTCGTGAATGGTCAGGGAACGGAAGTGGAAGAGAGAGGCCGCAGTCACCGCGCTTGCCCCCGCCTTGCATGCATCGACGAAGTCTTCCAAACGACCTGCGCCGCCGGCCACAATGACCGGAACCTCGACTTTCTCGACTACGTAGCGCACAAGGTCGGTGTCAAAGCCAGCGCCGGTCCCATCTCGGTCCATGCTGACGAGCATGAGCTGCCCAGCCCCGAGAGACTGCAGGCGCTGACACCACTCAATGGCATACAGCTCGGTGCTCCGCCGCCCACCGTCAGTGTGTACCCGCCATCCTGTTCCAGCCCAGCGTGCATCCACAGAGGCCAATACTTGGTCGCTGCCGAACTCTTTGGCCAAGCGCTCGACGAAGCCGGGGTCACGAATCGCGGCGCTGGCTACAGAGACGGCTGTCGCACCGGCTTCCAAGAGATCGCCAAAGCTCGTCTCGTCCTTGACGCCTCCGCCCGCAATCACAGGAACCTGGCAGCAGGCGGCCAAGCGGCTGACTTGGTCCAAGAACTGGTCGTGGTACGCCGGGTCGGAACCAATGTTCAGCACGATCAATGCGTCTGCGCCCATCTCTCCGTAAAGGCAGCCCGCAGCAACAGGATCGCCGGCGTCCTGAAGGTCGCCAAACTGCATGCCCTTGACCAGGCGCCCCTGTTGCACATCCAGAACTGGAATAACGCGGCGCATTACTGAGGCGGATCCGAGTATTCGCAAGTCTCTTTCAGGAATGCAAGGGTGTCGGGCCGGTCCACCAGCCCCTGCAGGAGTGGCATGGGGCTTTCGGTCACCGGGAAGAAGAACAGCGGTACCCTGGTGTAGGGCTGGGCGTTCTGGACCACGCGGCGATCGTCTTCGCTGTCGCCGAACATCGCGCAGAGCTCGGCGCCGGCAGGCAACAAACGAAGCAGTGCCTCGGGGTCGGGTTTGCGGACTTCCTCCATCGTCGTGGAGCGAGAAAAATCAAAGCCTAAGGTGTCCTGTGCCCGCTCAAGCTCCCACCGATCCCGTCCTGTGCAGGCGACCACCTCGAAGAGGTTGCTCAGGGTGTGCATGAAACCCGATGGAATGAGTAGGGTCTCGTCTTTCCAATAGCCGCTCTTGTAAAGCGCTTGTCCGGCGTCTTGGAGATCACCGGGGTCGTGGCCACATCGCTCAACGACGTCCTGAACGTTTCTGACCGTGCCAAAGATTTCTGGTCTGCCGGCGCCGATCCAGCTGGCACATGCCCTGGCGGTATCCCAATCGCAGTTGAATCCACCGTTGCTCTTGAAGAGATGAATGTCCTGTAAGGACGCCCCGCTCAGCTCATGGATGATTCGGTAGAAGCTGGGGCGCACGTCGATTAGAGCGCCGTCGATGTCACAAGCAAGTACTTTCACCGGCTCCCCCTAACCTGCTCCAAGGGGTATGGAGGGGCTTACCCTTAGGAGCATCATGGCACGCATCCTCACAGGACCGCTCACCCGGGCCCTCGTCGTAGAGAACCCCCACAACCGCCTGGACCCATTGCTCTTAGAGCGCGGCTTTAAACAGGTCGTTCGCCTGAGCCAGGCTCCGGAGGCTGAGGAATTGCTTGCCGAGCTCCAGGCCCACCGCAGCCAGGTGCTCTTCAAACGCAGCCGGGTCCCTGTGACGCGCCAGGTCATCGAGGGTGCACCAGACCTGTTGGCCATTCAGCTCTGCTGCATCGGAGACGACAGCATCGACAAGCAGGCCTGTGCGGACCACGGCGTCCTGGTGTTCAACGACCCAATCTCCAACGGCCGTTCGGTGGTTGAATTGGCGATCGGCCACTTGATCAGCCTCTCGCGTGGAATCCACATCTCCAACAGCCAGACCCACAAGGGGGACTGGCAGAAGCACAACCGTGGCCGCTTCGAAGTCTTCGGAAAGCGTCTGGGTATTGTCGGTCTGGGAAACATCGGCCGGGGCGTTGCCAAAGTGGCTCAAGCGCTTGGCATGGAGGTACGGTTTCATGACAACCGTCGGGTAGCCCAGGAGGTGGGCCAGGAGATGGGCTGGACGAGCTCGGACACGCTCCAAGCCCTGTTCGCTGACTCCGATATGGTCACCCTGCATGCCAGCGCAGTGGACTTTCGGGGTGGTTCCAACGCAGGCCTGGTGACCCGAGAGCTGCTCATGTCACTGGGGAGCAACCGCCCGGAGAACGCGCCACGGGTCTTTCTAAACCTATCTCGAGGCTTTTTGCACGACCCTGCAGACCTAATCTCCGCTGTCGAAGCCAAAGTGATTCGAGCAGCCGCCGTGGACGTCTACCCAAAAGAGCCTCGCAGCTCGGGGCCAGGCTGGGACAACCCCTACGGGGCCTATGCTCAGATCGTCTGTACGCCTCACATCGGAGCGGCCACCCAAGAGGCCCAACCTCGCATCGCGCAGCGTGTGGCGGAGACCACTCTGGCCTTCTCAAGAGAGGGCAGCATTCGTGACTGCGTGCTGGCCCCGCGCACCCAGGTCAGCATGTCGGATGACTTGCGTCCGGGTCGGGCGGTCTTGGTGGTCGCCCACGGGACCACCCGCGGTACGAAGCGTGCTTTAGATCAGGCCATTTTCGAGACCGGTGCGGACAATCTTCGCTCGGAGCACCACGACTTAGAGCGTTGGTCTATGGCGCTGGACATCAACCTCTTGGACCAACCCTTGCCTGCGAGTGCCTTGGCGCTCATCGCCCAGCGCTGTGCAGAGCTGAGCGAGGATCCTGATGCAGTGCGCTCGATACGCCAAGTTGTGTGGGAATGAGGGAGGCCTAAGCCCCCCATAAAACAAGAACGTCCCAGGGTCCGAGGATCCTGGGACGTTTTCGTTTTGCCCTGGTGGAGTAGGGCTGTCCAGCTACTCAGCGGGTGGCTCTTCGACATTCTTGTCAGCAGTCTTGCGGCGCGCGGCCGTCGTGCGCTTCTTAGGGGCGGCCTTGGGTTCCCCCTCGGCGGCGTCCTTCTTGGCGGCTGGCTTGCGACGACGGGTCGTCGTCTTTTTCGCTGGCGCAGCCGTGGCGTCGTCTGATTGATCAGACTCAGCACTCTTGGCGGCCGTTGTCTTTGCAGCAGCAGTCTTCCGTGGAGCGCGCTTCTTTGGCGCAGCCTTCTTAGGGGCGGCAGGCTTGGTCTTTGTCTGGGTCGTAGCCTTGGCTTCGGCCTCTGGAGCAACAACCTCGCTCTTGGGAGCGGCCGTTTCCGTTGCAGCCGCTCCTGCCGTCTTGGCCGGGCGCTTGCGAGGAGCACGCTTCCTCTTGGGTGCAGGCGCCGCCTCTGCTGGTTCATCTTCCTTGGCGTCAGCCTTGTTCAAAGTCTGGGCTTCTTTCTCGGCGGACAGAACGGCCTCGGCAGCAGCAGCGTCTTCCGACTTGCGCGAACGGCGTCGGCGCGTCTTCTTCTCTGGCGGTGAAGCATCGGCCTTGACCGGATCGGAGGCCTTGGGAGCGGACTTGGGGCTCTCCGTTGCGGAGCGGGGAAGCTCCCAGGCCATCAACTCTTCGATCTGACGAGACTGGTCCTTGCTGCCATAGAGAAGCTCGGCCAAGTCAGGCACGCGCTCCTTGAGGTTCACACCCATCTCGTCCAGCTTCCGCAGGGCCGCCACATCCAGGAGCTTCATCAGCCCTTTCGCATCGGCTGCGCCCAGTTCAAAGGCTGCGAAGAAAGATCGAACGGGCTCGCCATCGCTGTGGCGGAAGACGCCGTTGCTGTGCATCACGTTGATCAGGGACTTGACACGACGCGCACTGAGCTCCGGGGTGACAGAGCGAATGCGCTTGGTGCTGTCCTGGGTGACCCACTGGATGTTCACGCGCTTGTTCTTGCTCGAGCGTTCCTCGATGACCTGCATCATGGTGTCGGCCAAGCTCTGACGCATGTCCCGGCTGAGTACCTCGAAGTCTTCGGACTTGAGGCTCTCGTAGAGCTTGCGGGCTCCGGGGGAGAGGTCGACTACGGGAGGCTCGTCTACGCTGCCCTCTCCGTCGGTAGAGTCGACCAAGTAGCCGCCGCCGCGGGCATCGCGGGTGAGGGTTACCAAGCCCTGCTTCTTGCAGTACTCGACGAAGCGCGCAAAGCTGGAAAAGCCAAGGTCAGCGTCGGAGAAAGCAGGTTCCTTGCGCAGAATCTGTTCCTTGATGCGGGAGGCGTGGTAGGCCTTGGGGTCTTCACGCTGAAGGGCAGCCAGCGCCTCGGTCACCAACTCCATCGCGTCCTCGCGGCTCAGCGATTTGGTGGGCTTGTCTGCGCCTTCGGAGCGGCGGCGAGTGCGCTGCGTTGTTTCCTTACGAAGGGTGTCGTAGAAAATGAACTCGTCGCAGGCCTCGACGATCAAGCGGCTGGTACTGCGGCGTGTGCCCAGTCCAATGACGCGCTTGTTGAGCTCACGGAGCTTCATGATCAGCGGGGTGAAGTCCGAGTCGCCACTGACCACCACGTAGGTGTCGATGTAGGGGCGCGTCAGAGCCAGCTCCATGCAGTCCACGACCAGCGCCACGTCTGCACGGTTCTTGTCGTTCATGCCGTGGGCCGAGAGCTCAAACAAGCTCACGGATTCAAACATCATGTCCTTTTTGAAGCGCGCAAAGCGGCCCCAGTCTGCGTATGAGCGAGCGACGAGCACGCGCCCTTTTTCACGCAGGCGGTTCATGATCAGGCCGACGTTGCATTTGCCGAGCCCTTCTTTTTCGGTTCCGGCGGCGATGTTCTCAAAGTCAATGAGAACGGCAATGTTGGGTTCCAAGTATCTTCCTTGGGGTGCGCGCTGGGAGCTGTGCAGCTGGGCAGCGCTGGGGTCGGGGATGAGCGGCGTGGCCACGTTATTGTGGCGGCAGGCCCTCCCGCACGGACCTCGTAGCACGGTGGGGCGTGGCAGGCTCTCAAGGGGGAGAATAGGACATCCCTATGGCTTTCCAACGCTTCTCGGGCAGCGCCCGCTATATCGCCGACCCTGACCTTCTTTCTTCGGTAAATGCCGCGGTGGCTCTCCAACGGCCTCTGGTCGTCAAGGGGGAGCCCGGTACCGGCAAGACTCTGCTTGCCCACGCGGTCTCTGAGGCTCTGGGCATTCCCCTGATTAGCTGGCATGTCAAGAGCACCAGCAAGGCGGTCGAGGGCCTGTATACCTATGATGTGGTGCAGCGCCTGAACGATTCCCGCTTCGGCGATGGCGATATTTCGGACATTCGCCGGTACATCAAGATGGGGCCAATGGGCAAGGCTTTTGCCAGCGAGCGCCAGGTCGTGTTGTTGTTGGACGAAATCGACAAAGCCGATCTGGAGTTCCCCAACGACCTGCTTCGAGAGCTGGACGAGATGAAGTTCTTCATCCCAGAGCTGGACGAGACCGTGGCGGCCAAACATCGGCCGGTGATGATCATCACGTCGAATGCCGAAAAGGAGCTGCCCGATGCGTTCCTTCGCCGCTGCGTGTTTCATTACATTGGCTTTCCAGATCGCGCGCGCATGGGGGAGATCGTCAAGGTCCACCATCCGGACCTGGACCAGGTCTTGCTCGCCAAGGCGATGGAGCGCTTCTACAGCCTTCGAAAGATCGACGGTCTGCGCAAAAAACCATCGACTTCAGAGTTTCTGGACTGGCTCACGGTCCTGGTTCGGGCAGGGGTAAAGTCAGAGGACATTGAGAAGAAGCTACCGTTTTTGGGCGTGCTTCTAAAGCAGGAAAAGGATCTGGAGACCCTGGACTTGCGCCGTCGTCGAGGCCATTGATGCCCACTGATCCAGGCCAACTTTTTCTCCCTCTGCTCTACAACCTGAGGGCCCAAGGCTTGCGAGTGGGCACAGGGGAGTGGTTGACCTTCTTGGAAGGCATGTCGGTGGGCTTGGCCAAAGATCTGGACGGCATTTACCGGTTGGGACGCGCCGTTCTGGTCCATACAGAGGCCAACTACGACGCTTACGACATTGCCTTCCACGCCACATTTGCCGGAGTGGATCTCAAGCAGCAACTCAAGCATGCTCTGACCTCGTGGCTGACAGACCCCAAAGCTTGGGAGGAGGGCAGGGCGGCCGGTGAGCACGGTTTCGAGTCTTTAGAGGAGCTCCTCAAGGCCTTCAACGAGACCCTAAGAGAGCAAAAAGAGCGTCACGAGGGCGGCAATCGTTGGGTGGGAACCGGTGGGACATCGCCCTATGGAAACGGTGGCCGTGCCAACCAGGGCATTCGTGTCGGTGGAAAGGGTGGGGGACGGAGCGCGGTTCAAGTGGCGGGAGACCGACGCTGGGCGAACTACCGCACCGATGTGCGATTGGATGTGCGGGACTTCAAGGTGGCGCTCCGAACGCTGCGCAAGTTGCTCAGGGAGGGGCACGAAGTGCTCGATCTGGATGGCACCATCGACCAGACGGGCAAGAATGGGGGCGACATTGATTTGGTATTTAAGAAGGACCGAGCCAACCGGGTGCGCTTGGTGCTGCTGATGGATGCTGGTGGATCAATGGCACCTCACGCCCAGTTGGTCTCCCGGCTGTTCACCGCTGCATCGGAGCTCAAGCACTTCAAGAGCTTTGAGCACTACTACTTCCACAACTGCGTCTACGGTCAGCTGTTTAGGAACTACGAGACCTGGGACCGGCGCCCCACGCAAGAGGTGTTGCGCGAGCTCACCCCAGAGCACCGTGTCATCTATGTGGGCGATGCGTCCATGGCGCCCTGGGAGCTCTTCCAAGACAGCGGGGGGTTTGGGGAGCAGGGGCCGGCTGGCATAGATTGGCTCAAGCAGCTCAAGGCCGCATGCCCCCACAGCATTTGGCTAAACCCGGATCCCCAGACCTATTGGAGACACCCAACCGTTAGCGCCATCGGACAAATCTTCCCCATGTTTCCGTTGACGCTGGACGGTCTGCGTTCGGCATCCAAAAAGCTGCGGGCCGCTTGAGTGATCTCCCTTGCCCTGTTGGCCTGCCAATCGGCTGGAGAGCAGGGTGACCGGGCGTGGGCAAAGCATGATGTAGACGGTGCGATCCGCCACTACGCGCACGCTCGGAACCTGAGCGAAGAGCAGACTCAGCGCCACGCCCGCGCATTGCTCCAGGTGGGGGACTCAGCGGGGGCGGACCAGGCCATGACCGGGGTCGTGGCCCTGAGTGGAGACGGGTACGTGGTGCGGGTTTTACAAGAGGAGGACCCAAGGCTTGCCTTGTCCCAAGCCGAGGCTGGGCTAGAAGAATTCCAAGAACCTGCTCTCTTTCTCAACGCTTGTAGTCTTGCGTTGCAGACTCAAAGTCCAGGTGCTACCCAGCACTGTGCCCAAGCTGCACTGGTTTTACCCATGGACCCGGTACCACGCCTGGCCACCGCGGAACTGAGCCTTCAGCAGGGCTTACTACTCAGCGCCCGTGAAGTTCTGAGCAGCGCGGGGCAGCTTGATTTGGAGCCCGACCAACGCCTGTGGCTCTCCTCTCTATGGCAGATGGCAGGCGATCCTGAGAAGGCCTGTTCCACCGGCTTGGTTCTGAGCGAGGATCTTTACTCGGTGGCTGCCGCCTGTGTCTCTGCGCAGCATCCCGCCGGCGAG
>CAJQPC010000186.1 GCA_905480105.1 uncultured bacterium
GACAGACACCTACGACTACAGCATCAGCGGCAGCTGAACCGTGCTGCTCCTCCTTGCTGCCTGCAACGCCTCCGACCCCAACGACACCTGGGTCCCCCCTGGGTGCGGCGATGGCGTGGTCGACTCGGTCGAGGCCTGCGATGACGGCAACGAAAACAGTGATTCCGAACCAGACGCTTGCCGAACAGACTGCAGCCTGCCCACCTGTGGCGACGGTGTAGTCGACACCCAAGAGTCCTGCGAGGACGGCAACGACTGGGGGGCGGATGGCTGCTCTCCCACTTGCCAAGCCGAGAGCTTCCCCGCCGAGACCGAGCCCAACGACTTGGACCTTCCCCAGGAGTGGACACAGAGCGTCATCGGGACGCTGGACAGCCCCCAGGACCGGGACTGCTTTACCGTCTCCCTGCCGGAAGCTGGCTACATTCAAGCCGAGGTGAGCGGACCTTCCGGGACCTGCCCGGATCCCCTGCTCCTGGAGCTCTTCGATCCAGCCCAGGGCCTGATTGCAACCGGCTCTCCGAACGAGGCCAAAGGCTGCAGCCCCATCGACCCCACGGTCGAGCCAGGCGCACGCTTCGTAGACGCAGGCACCTGGACCGTCTGCGCCCGTCCTTTCGCCGAAGACGGCATCGTGCACAGCTACACCTTGGACATCTTGGTGGGCACTGACAGCTGCGAGCTTGAGCTGGAGCAACCCGCCGACGCCGATCCCGATGGCGATGGCAAGGTCGGGGACTGTGACGACGACGACGACGGTGATGGCTACGCCGATGTCGACGACAACTGTCCAGACGTGCCCAACGGCGGCGCCGCCGCGCCCCTGGCTCCAAACACAAACGGCCTGCTGGCCGACTGGCTGGTCTTGGGACCGCTTGGCTTGGGCAGCAGCCCCCAAGATTGCCTGCCTACCGAGAGCGCTCTGAGCCCCTCGGATGCCGAGTCCGAGCCTGTTCTTGGGCTGGCAGAGCTGGGTGAGATCTGGCGTGTCAGGAGCGGTGACGAGCGCCTGGACTACACCACCGACCTGGGCTCCATCCCGGACCCCCCGCGTGAAGCCTACAGCGTGCTGTGGCTGCGCTCCGACTCGGAGCAAGAGCTGACCCTCGCCGTCGGCGCAGACGATGGCGCCTATGTCTGGCTCAACGGCGAAGAAGTCATGGCGGTCGACTCCTGCCAAGGCACCAACCTGGACCAGTTCCAGGAGCCCGTGACCCTACAAGCCGGGTGGAACCGCCTGACCACCAAGGTCTATGACCAAGGGGGTGGCTGGGGACTGTACGCCCGCTTTCTGGACGCCGACGGCAACCCGGTGACCGACCTGGAGATCAGCCTACAGGCCAATACCTCGTGGGCTCCCGACCAGACGGACACCGATGGCGACGGCTTAGGCGACGTGTGCGACCCAACCCCGGGTGGCGAAGGGTGACCGACCGGTGACTCGGGGTTAAGAAGCTCAAACGCGCCCCCGTAGCTCAGTTGGATAGAGCAACCGCCTCCTAAGCGGTAGGTCACAGGTTCGACTCCTGTCGGGGGTGCCACTCTTATTCTGTCGTCCCTCCGGGACCGACGCGCGGGCTTCGTCTCGTCGAATGCCTTTCGCCCGAGTCGGCGCCTTCGGCTTCTTTGTCGAACCAAACACATCCGCTCCGCCCGCTCTTATTCTGTCGTCCCTCCGGGACCGACGCGCGGGCTTAGACGAGCGGGTGTCCAGGTGAAACATCCCGTGTCGCCTTGTCAAATTCATGCTCCCTCGTCTCTCCAAAGACCACCCAAGCTCGTTGACCACGGCGTCCGGCGTTAAACTAGGCCGCATGCTTACCCCACTTCTGTTGTCCGCTCTGTCTCTCCTCTCCTGCCGCGGCGAGGCCGAGCCCCAGCCCGATCCCCAGATCGTCTCCCAAGCCTTCTCCGTGCGCGGGAGCATAGAGCAGATTCACGTCTGGTCCGCTGACCCGGAGACCGACATCGAGGTGGTGGACGCCGACGGCAACGTCATCGCACAGGGCACCACCGACTACCAAGGCAGTCTGGTCCTCCGCGCCTTGGCCCCAGACACAGACTTGGTCGTGCGCTTGGCCGCCAATCCCGATGAGCTCACCGACCAGATCGAGATCCTGAGCATCGACGGCAGCACCCCACCCCAGAGCTTCTATGACGACCAAGTCATCGAGCCAGGCAACGGCTACATCACCGCCCGCGATGGCACCCAGCTCTCCTACTACATGTTCCTGCCTGGTCCCCCCGAAGAGGGCCCTTACCCCACCATCGTGAACCACTCCGGCTACAGCCCTGGCAAGCCCGGAGAGTCTCTGGGCGCGGAAGCCGAGATCTACTGCGGTCTCTACCCCATTCTGTGCGAAGCACCCAGCTTTCCCACCGGCATCCTGGGGGGCGTGATGGGCTACGCGGTCGTGGGCGTAAACATGCGCGGCACGGGCTGCTCCGGCGGCGCCTACGACTATTTTGAGCCCCTGCAGACCACCGACGGCTACGACGTGATCGAGGCGGTTGCCGCACAGGACTGGGTCAAGGGCAACCAGGTCGGAATGAGTGGGCTGAGCTTCCCCGGCATCACCCAACTCTTCGTCGCCAAGGGCACTCCGCCAAGCCTGGCAGCCATCACACCCTTCTCCGTCATCGGCGACACCATGAGCTCCACCCTGATCCCGGGCGGAATCTTCAATGTGGGCTTTGCCAGCGAGTGGTACGACAACGTGCTCTCTCGGGCCCAGCCCTACGGACACGGCTGGATCACCGATGTGGTCAACGACGGGGACACCGTCTGCGAGGAGAATCAACTCCTCCACTCCCAGATGCTCGACCGCATCCAGCTCGCCAAAGAAGACCCCTTTTACAGCGCCGAGCTGGCAGAGCCCGTAGACCCCTCGGCCTTCGCCGACCAGATCCAGGCGCCCGTCTTCCTGGCCGGTCAGTGGCACGACGAGCAGACTGGCCCCCACTTCGCCACGCTGCTGGACAAGTTCGACAATTCCTCCAGCACCCACTTCACCGTCACCAATGGCGTGCACCCCGACGGGCTCTCCGCCCAGAACCTCGCGGAATGGAAAATCTTCTTGGATCTATACGTGGCCGAAGAGGTGCCCGAGATCCCCAAGTCCATCGAACTGGTCGTGCCCCTGTTTATGGACGCTGTGTTCGGTGCCCCTGTGGACTTGCCTGACAACCGCTTCGAGGGCTACGACACCTGGCAAGAGGCAAAGGACGCTTACGAGACCGAAGGAGACGTGTTGGTCATCTTCGAATCCGGCGCCTCCCCCAACGCAGCCAGCGGCGCTCCAGAGGGAACCTTCTCCGAGCGCTTCGCCGCCTGGCCGCCCCCAGAGGCGGAGGCCCTTCGCTGGTATCTGCAGCCCAACGGCAGCCTGTCCTGGGATGCGGCCCAGGACGATGGCGGAAGCTCCAGCTTTGAGCATGTCGCTGAAGCGGGAGACCGCGTGAGTCTGGCCAGCGGGTCCATCGACGGTTTGGCCCCAAACTGGGACTGGCGGGTTCCGGTCGAGGGACAGGCCCTCTCCTACCTGAGTCCGGTCCTGGAGGAGGATCTGGTCCTGCTCGGACACGGTTCCGTGGATCTGTGGGTGATGACCGAACAGGCCGACATGGACATTCAGGTCTCCATCAGCGAGGTCAGGCCGGACGGCCAAGAGATGCTCATCCAAAACGGCTGGCTGCGTGCCTCACAAGCCCAGCTCCGCGACGATGCGACCGAGCTACGCCCAGTCAAGACCCACTACCAGGCCGACGTTGAGCTGCTTACTCCCGGCGAGTGGACGCAGGTTCGCGTTGAGATCATGCCCTACGGACACGTCCTGCATGCTGGTTCTCAGGTCCGCCTGATCATCGACACCCCGGGCGGCAACATGGCCCGCTGGAAGTTCGAGCTGCTAGAGCTGCCAGACGGCACCCTAAACCACGTCGGACACAGCGCGGAACTCGCCTCCAGTATCGTGCTCTCCACCCTCCCCGACTTGGCTGTGCCCACTGACCTGCCGGCTTGCCCGTCCCTTCGCGGTCAGCCTTGTAGGGAGTTCGTGGACATCGCGAACTTCGAGTAGCGCGGTGTAGAGTGGGGCCCCCAATCGGAGCCTCTTTGTCCCGCCCCATCGTCTTTGTTCTCGGCGCCCCCCGCAGCGGAACCACCCTGCTGCGGGTCATGCTCGCCGGCCACCCCGAGCTCTTTGTGCCTCCCGAGATGGTGCTGGGCAGCTTTGAGACCATGGCCCAGCGCAAGACCATGCTCGAGAAGCGCTTCTGGGACAAAGGCGGTCTGCGCCGCGCCCTGATCGAGCTGCGAGACATCGACGTCCACCAGGCCAAAGCCTCCGTCTCCGAATGGGACGAACTGACCGTCGCGCAGGTCTACAAAGCGCTCCAGGCCGAGGTTGGAGATCGCCATCTGGTCGACAAAGACCCCCGGCTCAGCGTGCCCGACGGCTCTCTGGAGCGCTTGTTGGGGAACTTCCCCGATGCCCGCTTTGTGTGGATCGTGCGAAATCCAGCCAGCGTCATCCGCAGCGTTCAGAACATGCCCATGGCCGAGGTCATGCTGCAAGGCTTTGCAGGCGCCCCAAAGGACATTTGGGAGATCTCCAACAAACGCATCCGCGACTTCCTCGCACAGATCCCCCAAGAGCGCTGGGCACGTGTCCACTACGAGACCCTGGTCAGCGAACCCGAGACTGAGCTAAGGCGGGCTGCCACAGCCATTGGCGTGGCCTACCACCCGGCCATGGCCACCCCCTACGACGGCGACGACCGCATGCGCAGCGGGCCCAAGGGTGCCCGGGCAATCGGAGACCCCAACATGGCCGGCCGCAAAAAGCTGGACCCCAGTCTGGCCACCAAGTGGCTGGACGGCTTTGACCACCGCAAGGCCAGCGCCGCCACCAAGGAATTGGGCTTGGAGCTGGGCTACGACTTGGCCGCCATCCCCCTACCTGGCGTCACCCAGGTCGACGCCGCCCTGAGCCAGATCTGGACCACCGCCCAAGCCATGTACGGCGAACTGGACCTGGCACAGGACTTGGATACCCTGGAAGGACGACGCTTTCTGGCCCGCATGGTCAGCGCCAGCATCGACCAGATGACCGAGCAGGTGGACCCGGACTACCCCATCTTCCACCACGGCGAGGGCCCCACCCGCAAGATGTTCGCGGACAACCCCGACACCGACTACCACCGGGCGGTCATCCGCACCGGCCAGGGCCAAGTGTACCGCGTCACCGGTCAGGTCCCCCCAGGCACCACCTACACCGGCATGCTGCTTTACGGGCGCGGCGGACGCATTGGAGACCGTCTGGTCGATGAGGAACTGGGCCTGGATGCAAACGGGCGCTTCACCGTCACCATCAGCGTCGAACCCAATGACTTAGACGGCACCTGGCTGCAGGCAAAGGGTGATGAGACCGCCGTGTTTGTGCGCCAGTACTTTGTGAACCGCGGCACACAGGCGCCCCTGGCGTTGGGCATCGAGTGTGTAGATGCACCACCACCCAAGCCCATGGACGTGGCCACCTACACCAAGGGATTGGCCCGAGCAGAGCGCATGCTCAAGGCGGTCTTTGAGCGCACCAAGAGCGCCCACAAGATGGTCACGGGCATGGCCCTGAACCACTTTGTCCAGATCCCAGCCGAGGCCTTGTTTCCCACCCCCGACAACCTCTATCAAGTGGCTTGGTACCGCTTTGGCCAGGACCAAGTCATGCTGGTGCGCGGCCAGCTCCCCAAGGTTCGCTACTTCAACTTGTCCCTGTGCAATGCCTGGATGGAAAGCCTGGACTATCAGAGACACACCGTCTCTCTCAACCACACACAGATCCAAGCCGACGCCCACGGCAACTTCGAGATTTGCCTGGCCCACCGGAACCCCGGTCACCCCAACTGGCTGGACACCACCGGGCACCACGCCGGCTATCTCTTGAGCCGATCTCTGCTCTTGGAAGGGGACGCCCCGAGCTACGAAACCCAGGTCATGTACGAGCACGAGTGGGAGGCCTTGCGGGCCAAGCGAGGCCAGTGAGTTTCCCCCAGCGATCTGCGCGTTAGAGCCAGTCCATGGGAAAGACCTTGCCCAAGACCGGCGCCTGGGAGCTGGGGTTCATGCCCCTGGCCTTGATGGGCTTGCCTGAACATTCGGACCAGGCAGCCTTGGTCATCGTGGACAGCGAGACAGGGGCGCTTCGCTACGGTGCTCTGACCTCGCGTACACCAGACTTTCAGGACGCTCTGCGCCTGGCATCGCAAGAGCCACTGGCCCCCTGTTCCCCAGCAAGACCCTTGGCTCTTCACTGCCAGGTCGCCACCGCCCCCCAGCTCGCACCCCTTGCCGCATCCATGGGCGCCATGCTTTGCCCGGCCCAGCGCTTGCCGGCTGCCCAAGCCGCCTTGATTCGCCTGCGAGACAGCGTGCGCAAGCCCAAAGCGGACACGACCCCCAAGGTGCCCGCCTACAAGCCCGCGAACGCCAAACCCAGGGCCAGCGCGGAAGAGATCCAGGCCATCACCCTGCCCAGCCGCCCCGAGCCCGAGCCCACCCTTCTCAGTGGGATCTCCCACCGGGTCTTCATCGCCTCCCTGCCCACAGACCAAGGCGACGAGCTGGCCATTGTGATCAAGGTAGGTGCCCTGAACGCCGGTCCACTGGTCGAAGCCTTGGCCCAGGTCGGCGCTGTGGGCATTGAACAGACCCTGCATGCCGACTCCCGCTTGGTTGTGTGGGAAGACGACGACTCCCCACAGAATCTGGTGGACTGCGGCATCGACCTGCGCAGCTGGCAGCCCCTGTGCAGGGCCGGCAAAGCACTCCTGGCACTGGCTATCGGCGGCCCAACGCCCAACGTGCGGGTCGAGGATGTGGTCGAGATCTGGGAAGTCGAGATCTGGGACGACCGAGAGCTGGGTACGGAGTAGCGTGGGCAAGCTGGGATCCGGACCAGCCGGCTGGGTCTCGAGCTGGTTGGCCCACTCACGGCCACCAACAACACGTGCTCAGCCGGCCCACCCGGCTATTCCATGAGGGTGAACTCCATCGTGGACGCCAAGACACTCGTCGTTCCAGACGTGTGACTCAAGGTGACCACATCGCCAACACCACCAGTCAGCTCACTGGAGGAGCTCATATAGCCCTTGAGCGTACCCAAGTCCGTCGAAGCGACACCACTTTCGTAATAGTGATGGATATAGCTTCCACAGTTACTGGACCACACAAACGCGTAGTAAGTGCGCGTCTTTAAAGCCACAAATACGTCACCCGACTCGTAGACCGCCGACGTGGTTGTCAGGTCTGCTACGGTGCTTCCTATCCATTCAATATTCCAGCGTGAACCCAGCGAAGAAGCGCTCACAATATAGGGGGTCGCTTGGCACCCAATCTCCGCTGACAAGGTGCCAGAGAAGCTCTCCAGGCTGCTGTCAGAGGTCGCTAGAAAGACATTACCAACGACGGGCGAGTTCACAGAGGCGGTCGCGCCACCGATGCTGTCCGGCCCAGCAGCTGTTCCACACCCGTTGCTATCACAATCAAAGGTCGCGTCGTTGGCCGACTCGTAATACCCACCGTTCCAAACCAAATCCACATCGCCGCTGTCGTTGGCGTCCAAAACAACACCAAAGTCACAGCGACTCACGTCGAGCGTGGAGGTGCTGTCACTGCTGTAGATGGCCTCCCCAACCAGAGCGCTGTTGTCGGAGAAGCCGTAGTCTCCTCCGCTTCCATCACAACTCACGGCAGATTCGTAGATGTAAATTGCGCCACCGTGGTCCGTCGCCGAATTACTCTCGACCAGACATCCGTCAAACTCGACAGTCGAGTCGTTGACAAAGCCAGCCCCACCATAGGTCGCCGAGTTGTCATCCATCGTGACCGAGTCAAAGGTGGCATCGCACTTCTGAAGCGAGAACGCGCCACCCAGGTCACCGTTGTTGCCAGTCAGAGTGCTGTCCCGAACCAACAGTTCGCCCCTGTTTGTATCACCAGCACAGGCTATCGCGCCCCCCCCACTGTAGTTGACACTGTCCCACAAAAAGCTGCTGTCGTCCGCCCCCCCCGCTTGGAGGGTCAGCCCCTCCAGCTCTACATCGTAGCCATCCCACATCTCAATGATGCTGCCGCTGTCCCCGCCATCCAAGATGGTTGTAGAAGCGCCATTGAGACCGACAACAGTCACGTCTTCTTCGATGTCGAGGTGGACGTAAAAGGTACCATCGCAAAAGGTCAGAGTACCCGGGTTGCTCAGAGCGTGCTCCGCAGGGCTCTCGGATGTCCCGCTCACGTCGGATGTCAGGTCCGTCTCGCTGCCGCCTGTGGGCACCCAGCTCGCCGTGCCATCTTCGCTGGTGCTGCTGTCACAGTCATCATCGACCCCATTACAGGTCTCTGTGGCGCTGGGGTGGACCGTGGCGTCTGCATCGTCACAGTCGTCACCCGATAGCACGTAGCCAGTGGGCTGGCTGCAATCAACATCACTGCTGCTGGCGTTGCCAAAGCCGTCCCCATCCGTGTCCTCGTACCAGGTCGATGCGTCCACCGCGCTATCCTCGTCAATGTACCCATCACAGTCGTCGTCCAGACCATCGTTGCAGACCTCACCGGCGCCCGGATTGGTGGCCGCTACGGCGTCATCACAGTCTGTGTCATCGAGAACGTATCCAGTGGGTTGGTCGCAATCAACGTCCGTGACCGTGGAATCTCCGTAGTCATCGCCGTCCGCATCCACGTACCAGGTCAGGACGTCTAGGGCGGAGTCTTCATCGACGTTGCCGTCGCAGTTGTTGTCGACGGTGTCGCACAACTCCTCGACGCCTGGATAAATGCTCGCAGAGCTGTCATCACAGTCACCGCCAATGGAAACGTAGCCCTGGGGCTGCTCGCAATCAATGCTGGCATACGCCAAATCACCGTAGGTGTCGCCGTCTGTATCGGCATACCAAGTCACTACATCAACCGCCGTGTCCTCGTCGATCTCACCGTCGCAGTTGTTGTCCGCGCCGTCGCAGAACTCGTCAGCGTCCGGGAAGCTTGTTGGGACGTCGTCGTCGCAGTCACCAGCGCGGTCCACGAAGCCAGTGGGGGCGGAGCACATCCACTCCACAATGTCCTGGTCTCCGTAGCTATCTCCGTCGGCATCGGCATACCAAGCAACCCGTGTGTCCGTGTCCACACTGTCGTCTTCGTCGTCAACCAAACCGTCGCAGTCGTCGTCCCGGCCGCTGCAGACCTCGAAACCGGCAGGGTTTACGTCAAGACTCGTGTCGTCACAGTCTGTGCTGTCCTGGACATAGCCCTGGGGTACTTCGCACTCCTGGAGTGGGGCCCCAGGGTCACCGAATCCATCGCCGTCCACGTCCGCAAAAAAAACCGGCAGCACACCTTCATCGATCACACCATCACAGTTGTCGTCCAAGCCATTGCAGATCTCAACGGTCGGGACACAGTCCGCGGTGTCGTCTCCAATGGCTTGGTCTTTGGAACAAGCAAAGAGGGTGAGAAGAAGAAGCATGGAGAAGTTTCCTGGAGTCGTCAGTGAAGCGGGTGCCGCAAGCACGGCAGGCTCGGGCGCACGTCGTGGTGCAGGATACCAGGGAAGAGCGCCCCCTGTGCACCTGGTCCTTGGTGGGGAGTCTCGATCACCAAACTTGGTGGTTGAGCCTGCGTGCGGCTTCGCTGATACGCCCGGCCCTCAAGCCGTCCTCCATACGTCCACCACCTCGCTTTTGTCGGGTGATGGGGCTCCAGCTTGCCCCATCTGCGTAAAACACGATGCGCGTCCAGGTCCAACGAGACTCGCGGCGCCCCCAGTCGCAGGTCGCCGCTGCACGCGGACGACCCGGTGGGCAGACGTCGTGCTTTAGGGCGACGAAACCGCACGGGGTGACCAGACTCTCCCGGTGTTCGTGATCGTCATGGCTGCCGAAGCGCGAGCCAAAGGGCGTTCGTTGTGGCGTCAACACCCCGGCGTGCGCCGTCACCCTAAACGCGCACAATGGGCAGCTCAGACTCACGCGGTCACCGGGTCCTGTCTCGGCCTGGCGGACTGGGCCAGCATCGGAGCGACTCTCGTGGGGTGTACACCCCGTCCGAGATCATGTCGGCATCCTGCTTGAGGCTGTCAACCCTAGCCTAATTCTGTTCGTCCGCTCTAGTCTTCTCAGGCTTCTAATAGAAGGCTCTAGCCTCTCTAAGTATCCACGTGGACGCCTGTTCTCGAAGGGGTCGCTGCGCCTCCTTTACATCTAATTCAGGACTGTCAGACCATACAGACCATTTGTATTCTCCGCAGTATGGTTGCAGAATGGAACGGCTGTCGTACCACATGCCTTCCTCCAGCGAAAAGGGCCCCAGGTGCATGGTTGCTTTCTTGGGGTACGCCACAGCCAGGTGAACCACCAAGTCCATTCGCCATCGATCCCCCGTACGCGTTGCGGTGCCCTCCAGCCTCGTCGTCGGCGAATTGAGCGCCGCGGCTACCCCATTGGCTTTTGTCTCCTCCCAGTAGTCACTGCCTTGCCAGACCCAGCCAGACGCCGGTCCGAAACGTCGTGTGGCACCCTCGTCTGCCTGACTTGGAAGGGAACGAGCCCACTTTCTGACCGTCGACCGAACCCGCGGCGAGCGCATGGCGAAATCAGAATTCCAAGAACGGAGTGGCGGGTCAAGATCACCAGGGATTCCTTGAACACTCCTGCGATACCTCGACCTTCGCGGTTCGGGACATGTCCCTGACAGGCTAATCGGAATCCCCATACTCAAGGTCTCGACCCCGAACTCAGGAAACCCGAGTACGAGCGCTGACATCCCAAAAACTGTATTAAAGCCGTACACAGCTACTTGATCGCGCATGGAAAGATCTCCCTTGCGCGCCCGTTCACCGATCTGATCCACACGCCAGAGCGTCTCCGCGCTTCCCAAGGTCACAGTCCCTGTGAGGAGTGTGCAGACAACCAGTGTGCTCAGCCATCCTCGTCGACGGGTCGTCAAGAGAAGCACGGACACCACCAACCCGGTGGCTACCCAAGCACCCAAGGCCAAGCCCCAGACCACCAGACAAAGACCAAAAATTCTCGCCGACCAAACGACCGTCCGCAGCAGGAAGGAGCGAAGGCTTTTTTTGAGAGGGACCGTTGCTACAGCTCCAGCATCCATCTCCGCTCCGTCGGGATATCGGCCTAAAGACGTGTTGTAGACCGTAACGGCTACAGCGGCCAGTCGGGGCACAGTTCTCCACTCTGGGCTCCTCGACAAGTCCCAGAAGGTAGAACGCTGCGTCCCAGAATCCGAGCCACCAGCGCCGGCGGGTGAAACCCCACAGTCCCCGTGCTACGAACGGAGCCAACATTGGAGGCCCAATTGGCTGTCGAATCGGACTTTATAGAGCTGCGGTCACTCTTCGCCTCGGCCGACGGAGCGCACTGGGCAGGAGCTGCCATGCTCCAAAGTGGGCCGGCCTTGCTTGTGGACGGAGAGCACCTGCCCGTCGCAGGAAAACCCTCCCGACTGAACTACCTAAGAGACGGCCGCCTGCTCTACACCGAGAAGGTCGTTGGTGGCCAGCGCCTGGTATGCAACGGAGACCCTGGGCCCACCTTCATGCGATTGGCTGGGCTCGCGACTGCCGGGTCCCACTACGGGGTCTTCGGCAAAAGCGACAAGGGAATGACCCTTCTCATCAACGGGGAGGAGATCGGCCAATGGAAGGACGCAGGTGACCTGGTGATGGATGCCAGCGGCAACTACGCGTTCTGTGCCTTTGTGGACAATAAACCCGGGGTCGACGCCAAGCTGACGGGAAAAGAGGTCCTGTTCCTGAACGGCGAGCCCATCGCCTTTGGCGAGAGCGTCAGATCGCCCGCGCTCGGACCCAATGCTGTGGTCGCTCACCTGGAAGCAGGCAGCGAGTGGAAGGTCTGGAAGGCCGGTGAGTTGGTCGGTCAACACGAGCGCGCGCTGGCTCCGAGATTCTCGGCAGACGGCAGCCGCTTGGCGTGGCCAGCGCGCACCGAGGGTCGCTGGGGACTCTGCATCGACGGTGAAATCCACGGCGAGCACGACGAAGTCACGGCCTTCGCGGTGTCCGCCACTGGCTACGCCTATGCAGCGAGGGAAGGCACAGAATGCTTCGTGGTGACCGACTCGGGCCGACAGGGCCCCTTCACCCGAGTCTCGACCATCCAGGTCACCTCCAATGGTGGCTTTGTCTTTGTGGCCAGCACCAACAAAGGCAAGTTCGTCAGCCTGAATGGAGCGCTCCTCGGCCCCTTCGAGAGGGTCGGACGGGTCGGGCAGCTCGGTGATGTGGTGGGCTTCCGCGCAGGCCCCCTGGGCGCCGAGCGCTTGTACCGCGGCGTCACTCCGAGCGAGCGCTCCTTCGAAGTACTCTCAAACCCAGTTTGGGCAGCGGGCTCTTTGGTCGCCTTTGGACTCGCGGATGGAGAGGTCCACAGAATCGCCCTCTGAGACCCTGAAGGACGCCATGAGCTAAGGAGGACGCAAATGCCATCTAATTCCTACAAATACAGATCTTCGGACTGCACTTTTTGTAACCTTTAAAAGGTAGGAATCAACGCAGGCAAAAACGCCATGATGCCCCCCCCATCCCCCAAGGTCAGACCTTCCAGTTCGGACCGAACCGCCCGTTCTGCAATCAGGACGGGTTGGCCGGGGGCACACCACGTCGATTTGTTGCTTGGCTACCCAGCCACCAAGCCCCAAAGCCCACGTCCACCCTGGAACGTGGCCTTAGACCTTCGGAAACGGTAGGCCACCTGGGGTCTCCACCCCCTTTGTGCAGGCCGTGGCTACTCACACCAAGCGTGGTAGTAGACATAGGTTGAGCCGTACGCGCTGTCATTCACATAGGTATTGACCACCAGTTCCTCGACTTCGTCCCCCGTCCAATCCGCCATGCTCCAACGGAAGTTGACGATGTCGCCTGGGTCCTGGTCAGGGTAGTCAACCATGGGCAGGGCGATGGACTGACCCGAACCACTGTAGCCAGTAGCGGTCCCGTAGTACACGAACCACTCACTCCCAAAGGTCTCGTCGTTCTGGTCCCAGGTCACCACCAGATCGAGGTGACCGTCACCGTTGAGATCCACACGTTGACCGCTGACCCCTCCGCTAAGGGTGTCAAGCCGTAGGGCGGTCAGGTCGAAGTCATCCACGTCCAGGGAGTAGGGAGCTGCGGTCTCTGCAACGCCTGTCCCCGTGTTCCGGTGCACATTCCAGTGAGTGTACCCAAGCTCCGTCCCACCGCGCTCGTACAACACCACAAGGTCCAGCAGTCCATCCAGGTCGATGTCCTCCAGATCGAACCACACATCGCCACCGCTGGCGTTGTCCTGCCGGCTGTTTACGGGCGGCTTCTGGTCGTGGCTGCGATGAGGAGATCGACAGCGCGCCGGACCGGCGATGTACACTGCGTGCATGCGGAACCTCTTCTGCCTACTGCTGGCGGCTTGCACCTTTGATTCGCAGGGCGACGACGGCCCCCTGCCGCGCGATCAGTGGCCTGCGCTGTCCGACGACACAGGGAGCGCCGACGGCGACGATGGCGATTCTGGCAAAGCCGAAGACACGGACAGCGACTCCGGCGACGAGGACGAAACGGGCGGCGATACGGGGGACAGCGACACCGACGCCCCGTCGGAGGGCTCGGGCGGCTCGGGCGGCCCCTCTGGAAGCGGCAGCGCCACCATCGGCACAGTGAACTACGCCTACTACGTGCCCTCCTGCGTAGAGGGCGCTGCGCCGGTACCGGTTGTCTTCACCCAGCACGGCGCCGGCGGTACTGGCGCCGGTATGGTCTCACAGTGGACATCGCTGGCGAGTACGGAGTGCTTCATCGTCATCGGACAGGACTCTCAGAGCGGCAACGGCTGGAATTTTGGCAGCGACGTCACTGGAATGTCGGACCTTATCGATGAGATCGACTCTCTGTGGGACATCGACACCGAGCGGCGCATCCTGCATGGCTACAGTGCCGGAGCCCACTGGGGCTACGTCATCGGCTTGGGCAACAGCGACACCTTCGGTGGCTTGATTGTCTACGCTGGGGCCATGTCCTATGCCGAGAGCTACGGTGTCTGGCCAGGCGGCACTCAGGGCAGCATCCCAGTGGCCATCGGTCATGGGACCAGCGACACCACAGTGCCCTATGCCTATGCTGAGCAGGCCGCGTCCGCGCTCTCTTCTGCGGGCTGGCCGGTGGAGCTGTGGACCGCCTCCGGAGGCAGCCACGCCTACGACGCTGCACACCAAGCCGCAGCGTGGGCCTTTGTGATGGATGCTCTGGACTGACGCTGCGGCGTCCATGTCGCTGCCCATCAGCGCAGTCTCTCTC
>CAJQPC010000187.1 GCA_905480105.1 uncultured bacterium
CGACATGAGCGGTAACGTCGTGGAATGGGTGTGGGACTGGGAAGGCCCACTGCCGGAGCGCGACACCCCGATGCGCGACCCCGCCGGACCCAAGCAAGGGAAAAAGAAATTGGCAAAAGGGGGCAGCTTTCAAATGGCATCCCGCTACGCACAGGTGGGCACACGGGCTGCTCAGGAGCCACAAGCCGCGACCGAGGTCTTTGGATTCCGTATCGCGCGTGGCGCTCTACCCTAAGCTCCGGCCTAAGGAGCCCCATTGTCCATCTCCCGAACCAAAGTCATCGCAGCCAGCCTCCTCCTGCTGAGTGCGGGTGGCGTCGCCCTAAAATGGGACAGCGTGCGCCGGTTGGCGATCCTGTTGTTTGACCTTGGCTATGCGGTAACGACTTCCGATCTTCAGCCCAGCTTTGATGGGCCGGATATCGACCGCGATCGGCTGGCCGTATCGCTGGTTCCAGTCCTAGAGGGCCTGAGCCAACCGGTGGACCTGCAGGCCATTCCAGGCACTGAGCACCAGGCCTTGGTGCTCCAGAAGACTGGGGAGCTCTGGTGGGCCGACTTGGCCTTGGGCAAAAAACACCAACTCTTGGATCTGGAAGTCGTGACCCAGTCCGAGCAGGGCCTGCTTGGCGCCGCGCTGAGTCCGGACTTCGCCACTTCCAAGCGTGTCTTCTTGGACTACGTGATCCAAGACGGGACGGACTTCTCGGTGATCCAAGAGTTCACCTTGCAGGGCACTCTGGACAGTGGCCGCCTGGTTCCTGGCGAGATCCTGCTCAGGGTCGAGCAGCCCTACCAGAACCACAACGCGGGCCAGCTGGCTTTCGGCCCAGACGGCATGCTCTACATCACGATGGGAGACGGCGGCTTTCGCTTCGACCCCAAGGGCAACGGGCAGAATCTAAACAGCTTGCTCGGGTCAATCCTGCGAGTGGACGTCTCGGTCCCAGGCTTCCTCAGCGTGCCTCCAGACAACCCCTTCATGGGACAGGAAGGCGCGCGTCCTGAGCTCTGGGCCATTGGCCTGCGAAATCCCTGGCGCATGAGTTTCGCCCCAGACGGACGCCTGATCGTGGCCGACGTAGGCCAAGACAAGTGGGAAGAGATCAACCTGGTCCAAGGCGGCGACAACCTGGGCTGGAACACCATGGAGGGCACCCACTGCCTGGAAGACGGCTGCCAGCCGCCCAAAGGGCATGTCCCCCCCATCTACGAGTACGGCCACGACGAGGGGCAATCCATCACGGGCGGATACACAGTGCGCAGCCCCAGTCTGCCCGAGCTCCAAGGCCTGTACATCTTTGGAGACTTTGTGCGCGGACGAATCTGGGCCATCGAGCTTCCAGTCGACCAAAGCCCGGTTCAGGCCCCACCCAAAGCGCTTGGACGCTGGCCCGTTTTGATCAGCAGTTTCGGCGAAGACGCCGCCGGCGAGCTCTACGTTTTGGACTACGGACAGGGCCGCGTGCTGCGCATCCAAGCTTCTCAGGCGGAGATCTAAGCATGCCGAAGAGACGGCGAGTTGACCCAAGGCTTGCCGCCGAAACGGGCTCAGCAGCTCCCAAGTTCAGGCCCGAACAGCTCAACGCGAAGCCTCACGCAGCCAGAGACTCCGCCAAGACCCCGTATGCCCACTCAGGTCTTGCGTGGCAGCCGGATCTCCGGCTCCTTCTTGCGCGCCTTGTAAAGAAGGATTGTTCGCCCAATCACCTGCACCAACTCCGCCTGAGCAGAGGCGGCAATGTCCGGGGCGACCGTCTTGGCAGGCACCGTCTCCTGACCCACCTTGAGCTTGACCAGCTCATGAAGCTCCAGCTCCTCCAGCAACTTCTTGGTAAGGGCTGGGGTCAGTCCCTTCTGCCCAAGCTGCACCGTGGGGTTGAGGTGATGGCCCAAGGCCCGCAAGTGACGCCGTTGCTTTCCGGTCAGTGCCATGATCGCTCCAATGCCGCCCGCCCTATCGCACCCGGGCCCCCTCTGCCCAGGACGCGATACGCGGGCTTAGGAGTTGTCCATTCAGGGCACACCGTCAGGAGGCACCGTGCTGTTGCTGTTTAGTGCTCTGCTCGCGGCAGGAACATGGCCAGACCCCTGGGCAACCCAGGGCAGCGGAGACGTTGAGATCGTCTCCACAGGCCAGGCCGTTGAGCTCCAGGAGATCCTGGTCCAAGACAAGTTCACTGTGATCGACATAGGCGCCAGTTGGTGCAGCCCTTGTCACGACGCGGCCAGGGCGCTGAGGGGCTACGCGGAGCAACACCCGGACACAGCCATCCGAGTCGTCAGCTTGGAGGGTGAACCTCACCAAAGTATGGCCTTGGATGCAGCGGCCTTAGCCGAACGCGGAGTGCTCCCTTGGCTCTTGGTTTACGGCCCGGACGGGGAGCGAATCTACGGCGGTCCAAACTCAGACAAGGCCACAAAGAAGCTGGACAGAGCACGTCGCAAGCTCTGATGCACCAACAGCCGCGTTGGACAGGTATACTCCCTCCCCATGCTGCTCTTCCTCTCTTCTTTCGTCCACGCCGAGCCCCTCCCAGCCGGGAGCGAAGTCGAACGTGCAGTTGCCATTCACCTTTCTCAGAACGGCTTGCGCCGACTCGGGGATGGCGTTGAAAGTTTGGTCCCAGCCGAGATCCCAATCAGCAACTTAGGCGGCGACTTTGAG
>CAJQPC010000188.1 GCA_905480105.1 uncultured bacterium
CGATGGCGGTCAATGACTTGGGGTCCCCAGCCGTGTCCTTCACTGGCAGCCAGTCGGGGATCATCACCGACGAATCCCACAGCGCGGCACAGATCGTGGCGGTACGCCCTCAGCGCATCCGTGCCGCCCTGGACGCGGGAAACGTCGTGATTGTGGCCGGTTTTCAGGGCGTATCCCGCGACAAGGAAGTCACCACTCTGGGCCGCGGGGGAACCGACCTTAGCGCCGTGGCTTTAGCAGCAGCGCTACACGCAGAATGGTGCGAGATCTGCTCAGATGTGGACGGAATCTACACCGCTGATCCCCGCCAGGTGCCAGCCGCTCAGCGAATGGACACCCTCTCGGTGGACGAGGTTTTGGCTATGGCACGCCAAGGCGCCAAAGTGCTTCAGGCGGACGCGGTAGCTCTGGCCAAGCGCCTGGGTATCGAGTTGCTGGCGACTCAAAGCAGCGGTGGAAGCGGCGGCACTCGAATCCAAGTGCCCCCTCTCCCACCAAGGGTCTCGGGCATCACAATCGATGACCAACTGGAGCTCTTTGCGACCCAGGACACCACAGCCTTGTTCGAAGAGCTCGTCCAAGCCGGCGCCCCCATTCGAAGCGTGAGCCCCAACCAGATCATCGTGGATCTGCGGAACTGGCACGACCGGGCCGCTTTTGTGCCGACCCATGGCCACAGCCAAGGCCCCGCCTGCCAGGTGAGTGCAGCGATGTGCCACGTTCAAGTCGACGGCGACCTGACACTCACAGCCCTACAGGCCCTACAGGCCGTGGGTGTTCCCGTGATTTCGTGGCAGGGGAGCGGTGAGTCGATAGTTTTCCGTGTGCCAGCCCACCAAGCACAACAGGCCGCGGAGGCGCTGCACGCCGCCCTGATTGAGGATTCCTTGCAGAACGAGTAAGCGAAGCGTGATATGCCGCAATCCTTGGCTGTCACTTTCGGCCCTACTCTGTCGCGGAGTTTCCCTTGCTCAAACAGTTTCTCAGCCCGCCAAACTGGTTCACGGCGGCCAGCATCTTCTGTGGTTTCTATGCCGTGCTGCTCGCTGGCGGCGCCGATGCTGGAGCAACCCAGTTCTACCAGGCCGGACTGCTCATCGGCTTTGCAGCTGTCTTTGACGGGCTGGATGGCCGCGTGGCCCGTATGACCAACTCCTCCTCGGAGTTTGGGGTGCAACTGGATTCTCTGGCAGATGCTCTGAGCTTTGGCCTGGCCCCAGCCGTTCTGGTGTACCGCTGGGGGCTGGACAGTTTGGGTATTTTAGGCCTGGGAGCCAGCTTTTTCTTCATGATCTGCGGCATCTTCCGTCTGGCCCGCTTCAACACTGGCGCGGCAGAAAACGACGAATGGCACCGCTCCCGTGGCCTGGCCATCACCATGGGGGGTGGCAGCTTGGCCGCCTTGGTGATGTTCCACGCGGCCACTGGCAAGAGCTTCGTGGCCAACCCCTGGGGCCCCTTCGCCATTGTGCTCGTCGTGGCCTTCTTGATGGTCAGTGCAGTGCCCTACCGCACGACCAAGTCCCTCAAAATGACCACCGCGAGCAAGGTCTTCTTTGCCCTTCTCCTTGGCGGATTCATCTTCGTCGGTATTTTCTTCGACATCAGCTTTATCGTGATGCCTGTGATGGCCTCATACGTGCTGAGTGGTCCCATCGAAGGGTTCATCATCGCGGGCAAATCGGCTCGCGCAAGGGCAAGAGCCAAGCGCCTTTAGGGCTCCTGTCCGCTACTCCCCGTACAGCTCTGCCTCCAACTCGGCGCTGTACTCAAAGCGCAGCGCCTGGGCCTCGTCGTTGGCCGGTGCAATCTCCAAAGCCCTGTTCACGCACACCAGGGCGCGGATCCACTCTTCCCGGCGCCCGTAGGCCCGAGCCAGGGACAGGTTCTCCGGTAGACCCTCGACCTCTACCGCCTTGGACTTGGGCAAGAGCAGCAGGAAGTTGTCCTCGCTGGTCTCGGAGTGCAGGTGCCGAGGAGCCGAGTACTCAATGCGCATGTTGTCGTCGGTGTTCAGAACGACGCCCTCGCTCAGTTCGAGGATTTCGTCGCGGCCAAACTGGTAGAAAGTAAGCAAGTCATGGGCCTGAACCACTCCAATTTGACGGAGTTCAGCCGAGACCTTGGGGTGACTGTCCAGAAGAGCCTGAGCCTTGGCGACGTTGAGCTCCAAAGGCGCATCGGAACCCACCATGACGAGATCAGCATCCTCGATGGTCGCGAATAGCGCGACGTGTGGGTAGACATCGGCAAAGGTGGCCAGCAGAGACTGCAGGTCCTGAGGTGCCATGCCATAGAGCTGCACCCACTGGGACCAGATGCCGCCAGGACGCAGCCGACTTTTGCCCATCATGAAGAACTCTCGGGTGAACAGGTTGCTCACCCCGGAGATCCAAGGGTTGCTTGGCTCGGAGACCACCACATCGTAGCGCTCAGGACCTGCCAAAAGAAGGTGGTTCCGACCGTCGTTGGCGTGCAGGGTCACCCGTGGGTCGGACAGGGGTCGATTGTTGTAGTCGTCAAAGAAATGGCTGGCCTGTACGATCGCAGGCTCCAGTTCGACAACTTCGATCTCCTCCAGCTCCGGATACAACGTCACGCTGCCTAAGGTAATGCCACTGGCCAAGCCCACCACCACGACCTCGCGAGGGTCCTTGGCGAAGAGAAAGGGCAGGTGCGAAACGAGGACCTGGGTGGGCATATCAACGGTGGTGGAGGCGTCGACCTTGCCGTTGTTGGCCAGCCAGATATTTCCGCTCAGGCGAGACTGCGCCACCGTGACAACGGTGCTCAGGCCCTCGTCGTAAAAGAGCAGGTCGTAGTCCTCGACTGCAAAAGCGAGCAGCCCCTCTTTGGTGGGGTCGGTGATGTCCGAAGCGTACTTATAAACGCCAGCGGTCATGAGCAGGGGCTCCCATGGTGGCGGAAAACGCGCTGCCAGTAGTAGAGCGGAGACGGCCAAGAAGACCGAGGCCGCTTGGGGACCGCGCCGCACCTTGCCTTCGGCGGCCATTCCACCGGTAAAGGCAATCAGGACTGCGGCAAGGTTGGCAGCACCCGCGACCAGCAACGTGCCCACCACGTCGAGCTGAGGCAGCAGTACAAAGCCACCCAAGAAGGCACCAAAGAGAGAGCCCAGGGTGTTGGCCCCGTAGACCTGTCCCACCGGCTTTCCGAAGCCTTTCTTGCCCACCAAGGCCCGCACCAGAAACGGAAAGCTGGCACCCATCAACACCGCCGGAGGGGTCATCACCAAAGCCGCCAGCAATACCTTGGAAGGCCAGAGCGCCGGACTGTCTCCACCCGCTGCATCGTACATCTGCAGGAAGAAAACAGGCAGGTCGTCGTAGAGGTACATCATCGAGTAAGTGAGCACCGCGATCCCTGCCTGAAGGCCCGCGAGCACCTTGAGGGGACCGCCTAAGCCCAGCGAGGTCAGGCTGCCGTCGGCGAGCTTGCCACCCACCCAGCCCCCCAGGGCGATGCCGCTCAAAAAGGCCAGCAGCATGGTTGAGAAGGCATAGGTCGAACCACCCAACACCAAGCCAATGAGCCGAAACCAAGCAACCTCGCATATCAAGGCCGAGAAGCCCGTCAACGCGGCGCAGATCATGACCGGCAGCCAGCTCCTGCCGCCATCCACAGTCACATCTTCTTCGACCGAGGGCACCCGGCCCCCTTCCGCCTGCCAGCGAGACAAGGCAATGGCTGCAACACCGAGCGCTAAGTTGGCCACAGCGGCGATTCCTGTGGTCAACAACAGACCAGCAGCGGGTAGCAACCAAAAACCCGCGATGAGAATTCCAACGACCGCACCTGCCGTGTTCACCCCGTACATCAGACCGATGCGGTCCCCCGCGCTGCCCAGACGGGTGGTCACAAAACGCCCAAGCAAAGGCAGCGTGGCGCCCATACAGGTGGTAGGCACCAGCAATAGCAGGCTGACCACTAAGAACTGGAACACGCCAAAGGCCACCGGCGAGTCCGTGGTCGCCCCAAAGCTCAGGTAGATGGGGGTGGCGAGCTTGAGCAGCAACGGGAATACCGCCGCATAGGCCCCGATGATGATTTCTAGTACCCCATAGGTCAACAGAGGCTTTTTCAAGCGGTCGGCGTAGCGGGCCATGAGAAAGCCACCAGCGGCCAACCCCGCCATAAAGGCGGAGAGCACCGTCGCGATTGCAAACTGACTGGTTCCAAACACCAACTGGAGCTGACGGGCCCAGATGGACTGGTAGATCAGCGCAGTCAGACCGGAGACGAAGAAGAGGGGCACCAACAAGCGCACCGCGCGGTCGCGCCGAAGCGCGTCGACCATCTCATCCAAAGCTCACTCCCTCAGGGTGCCCGCGAGGGCTCGACATAGGCCCCTGCGGCCCCTTGGCTCAAGGTCTGAAATCCCGAGCGAATACTTGGGACGAGGGCGTAGCCTGCGGCCACGATGCCCACCACGAAGACAGAGATGAGCAACATCAATTCGACGCTGCTTTGACCACTTCTTCCTATGTTTCTACTGGACAATCCCATCAGTGGCCATCCACCACGCCATCCTCGGACATGGCAGAAATGCGGTCTTGCATGGACTGTAAACCATCCGCGAGACCTGGCCAGAGCGCGTCCCCGGCCACCCACACAATGGCGATGACCAGAACACTGGTCAGGAGCAGCGACTCCACCGTGGACTGCCCGTGTTGGCGATGGCGCCTATAGATGCGCACTTGCAAGCTCCCTTGGACGTGTAGAAAGGATATCATTGGAATCCCTTCCCTACCCCCTCCTTGAGCTACTCATGTACCCCCACAAAAAGCTCGACTGGCTGATCAGCCATCTCGAAGGTCAGGTTCAGCAGTCTCCAGAAGACCCCGAACTTCGACACGAACTGGCCCGCGCCTACCTCTCCCGAGGGCTCTACCACGGCGGCGGGGAGTCTTGGTGCAATCAGGCACTCGCGCAGGCGCGCAAGGTCTTGGGCGAGGACCCTGCTCATGTAGGTGCCTTGGTTACCGCAGGCACTTCCCTGATCGGTATGGCCCGCCCAGAAGGGGCGCGCCGCTACTTGGACGAGGCCAGCCGCATCGACGCCGAACGCGCCGATCTGCACTTGGCCCTGGGCACCCTTTACCGGAGCGAAGGAGACCGCCATCTGGCTCTGCGTCATCTGGAGAGCTCCTGCCGCTTGGCCCCCACAGCCTGGGAGCCCCACCTTTACTTGGGCCGGGTGCTCTCCGAGCGCGCCCAAGAGCTGCCGGGCAGCCAGCGCCTTATCGAGCGCAGCCAGTACCACCTTGTGCAGGCCCTAAAACTAGGCCCCACTCCTGACCTAGCTGCCCCACTGCACCGGGACTTAGGTCTGAGCTGCTTGGCCACCGGCCGCTACAAGGAGGCGGAGAAGTTCTTCCTGCGGCTTCGTGAGCACGAGCGCTTCAGCCGGGTGGCCCGGTACCACTTGGGCATGGTGGCCTACCATCTGGGCAAATACAACAATGCCATTCAGCATTTTCGCCAGACGCTTCGAGAGCGCCCGGAGGACCCCAAGGTACACGCCCGCATGGCCATGGCGCACCTGCAGCTCAACGAGCACCAGCGAGCTCGGGAAGCCTGCAACCAGGCTCTGATGTTGGACCCTTCCAACAAGTTGGCTCGCTACACCTTGGGCTGCTCCCTGCTCGAAGAAGGCAACCCAAGCGAGGCCCTGCGTGTGTTCAAAGAGGCACTCCAGGAGCACCCGGACCACATGGAGGCCTACTTAGAGCTGGCCCGCACCCGCCGCATCGCTGGAGACGAGGCCTGGCTGCTTCAGGCCTTGGACGCAGAGGTTCGCCACTACGACCGTCTACCGCCCGGCACCAGAGTGGGCGATGCCCGCGAGATCACGCGGCGCAGGGCGAAGGTTCTGCTCGATCAACTTCGTGCCGTAGGTCCGGCCATGACCGGCGGCGTGCTGAAAACAATCGATCTCGTCCAGGACGAGGGCATGCGCTTCCTGCTGTGGGAAGCTGCTTGCGCCATGTCTGCCGCAGCCTTGGCGGACGACGTAGCCTGGAGCCTGCGGGAGCCTGGCGCAACCTACTCGGTGCGCTTGGCTAGGCAAGCCGTGGCCGTCGCTGGCGCTTTGCCTGAGCCGGTGCTGATCCGAGGCCTGAAGGTTGAAGAGGAAGATCTAAAGCGCGCAGCCGTGGACCGTCACGGTCCAGCAATCGATGTCACCACCCACCGCAAGCAGGTCGAGCACGAGCGCAATTTGGCCAGGGCGTACCAAGCGCTCCTGCTGCTGGCCATCTCCAGCCGCCGGTCCCGCAGCGGTCGCAAGCTCTTAGAGAGCTGGACCAGCATGGCCGACGTCGACCTGAGCGCTGCCGCCAACACCGGACTGGCTCTGATGGGCGACCCAGCAGCCGTCTCTCGACTGCAAGCCGCCGCCGACCGCAAGGGTTCGGGCCCTCGAATGCGCACCCTACTCTCGCGGGTGGTTCCACCTCCCGCAGCACGCCCCCCCCGCCCCGTATCCGACGACGAGGATGCCCACTGCTCATGCTGTGGACGCACCGCTCGGGACGCATCCCATCTCATGGCTGGCAGCCACGGCACCATCTGCGATGTGTGCGTCATGGAAGTCTCTCGTAAGCGACGCTCCTTGCAAGCGCCGGACGATGCAGCCTGCAGCTTCTGCGGCAAGACTCACCTGGAGAGCCGCGGAGTCTTTCGCTATCAGCAGGTGGACATCTGCTCGGCCTGCTTGGAGCTCTCCTTGGGGCTCATGGAGCGAGAAGAGATCGACCAGTTCTTGGCGACCTACTGACTCAGCCCCCTAAGGATCCGAGGGGCAAAGCACCGCCATCCTGTACTGCTCGTAGTCAAAGTCCGGACTGTTTGCTTGGTCGTGGCAGCCAGTGCATGTGGCCTCACTGATGGGCTTAGGCTGGACCGTGGCATCCCGGGGGTGACCTCCGAGCGGTCCATGACAAGCCTCGCACTGCACGTTTCCCCAAGTCTGCAGAGTCCTCTTATCTACGGCTGCAAAGCCTCCAGGCTGTCCAAAACCGGTGCTGTGACAGCCC
The DNA here is from genome assembly GCA_905480105.1 of uncultured bacterium. Lineage (GTDB taxonomy): Bacteria > Myxococcota_A > UBA796 > UBA796 > CAJQPC01 > CAJQPC01. Next base: position 7,059 of record CAJQPC010000188.1, read on the forward strand.
ACGCACTCCGGATTGTTCTGCTCGCCACGCTCAAAGAGAGCCTCCATCGCGCGGGCATGGTTCGGCCGCACAGCCCAAGCGGCCACCTGATGGGAGTGGCAGCTCACGCATTTGGCACCGGTGGCGTAGTGAGGGCCCTGCGACTCCGGGTTCTGAACGCTCCGCTCAGCCCGTCTCAGGGTTGCATCCTTAAATGCAGCCAGCATGTCCTGGGTGGCGGAGACCGTCTTGGGATCCAGCTCGGCGCCAAGGGGCCTGTCTTCAACCCACCCACGGTTCAAGCCACGTAGATCCACCTGCCCCTCCAACCTCTCCTGCTCCAAGAACAGACCCGGGCTCAGCTCCCCACGGCTCTTCAAGCGCATCCAATCCTGGAAGTTTCGGTTCTCCTCCAAGAGCAAGGGGCGCGAGGGGTCAGTACCCAAAGCCAGGCGAAGCACACTCAGATAGCGGCCTCGACCGGAGACCTCCATGACCGGCGTGCGAGCCGACGTACTCATGGCTTCGCGCCTCTCTCCGGGGGTCATCACCACCAACGCCACCCCAGGAACGGCAGCGACGGCCTGGGCCTGCTGATCTCTCAGGTTCCCAACCGCCAGAACGAGATCCACCCCATCCGGGACTTGCTCCAGCGCACTCCGGAGGGCTTCTACTGGGTCCTTGTTTGACGGAACCGCGTCCGTCGCCGATGACAGGCCCACCACAGCGACCTTTAGACCCCCTCGCTCAACGATCCGGAAGGCCGGGTAGATCAGCTCACCTTCCTCGTCTGCCCAGGTCGCGCTCGTCAGGGGCAGGTTTAGTCCGCCAAGTTCCCGCAAGCCGACCGCAGCAACATCGCTTGGCCCAGGAACAAAGACATCGACACTGATCTGGCTGAACAGACCGGCGATCAAGGTGGCACGAGGGACCGCATCTTTACGCTTAGAGACCAACCCTTTCAGCAACGCATCCCCGGCGTCCACTTGAATCATCGGTCGCCCTTCTGCACGGATCTGCTCCAGGAGAACCGCTCGGCGATCAAAGCCGCCGTATGGGAGCGTGGGACAACCGCAAGCCTCGATCTCGCCGCGCAGTTCACCGCTGAACACCAGAGTAAGTTCACGAAGTGCCCGTTCGGGGCCACGGAGCTGCTGGACCGGATCCGCCACAGGCGGTAGCTCCGGGAGCTGAGAGGCAAGCTGGCCGGCTTGCTCGACATCACAGGATGTTCCAAGCATACAAAACAGTACACAAAAGATGGCGCGGCGAAACAGACTCATTGATGTGCACATCCTGCAAACCCAGTGTCGAAATACCTTCGAGCACTTGCAGCTCATAGTCTATCCGGTCGATGCTGCGGCCATCGTCCCTTGGAGGCCCCAGTGCTTTTGACCTTGATGCTCCAGACAGCTCCCACCCTGGCTCTTGTGCCCCAAAACGATGTGGAGCTCGGAGCTGCGCCTATCCGAATGGCTCACACCCACATCGAGCGTCAGCACACGCTCCGTCAGGGCCAAGCCTGGCAATCCTTCGTCCAGGGAGAAGGCCAAGGCTGGCAGGCCACCTTCGACGAGTGGACCGGAACACCTCGGCGCGCTTGGGGTCCTGGACTGGACATCGGCCCGGTGGACACCGAAGAACAGGTCATCGCAGGCCTGATGGAGTTGGTCTCATCCAACGGTGCCCTCTTCCAAGTCACAGCCGAACAGCTCAACCTACGGGACATCGCCTACATTGCTGAGACCGACACCTGGCTGGTCCACTTGGACCGCACGGTCAACGACGTGCCCGTTTGGCGCGGCGGCATGGACATCGTGATCAAGCACGGAAAGCTGATCATGATGGGCATCGACACGCACCCCAGCGCAGGCTTTGGCAGCGATCTGGCAACCATCACCAGCGAAGTGGCCGTGGAGGCGGCACGCAACCAAGGTCCAGCGCCCCTGGCCATTCACACTGACATCAGCGCCAGGTTGGTGCTTTTGCCTGTACAGCGCGGCTCCAGCGACATGCGCTACCGCTTGGTCTGGGAGACCCGCAGCACCACCGAGTCCCCCGTAGGCATCTGGGTCTCGATGGTAGACGCCAACAGCGGCGACCTGGTCGCATTCTGGAATGAAGTACGCTTCCTGAAAGGCAATGTCAGCGCCTTGCATCACGAGCGCAACCCCAGCTCTGAACTCATCGAGAGCCCGGTCCCCTGGGCCCCAGTGTTCGGGAGTAACGGCTCGGCTTACACCGATGCCTTCGGCGACTTCGAGCTAGACGGAAGCAGCTTTGGGACCGAGTTCGATGGCTCTTACCTTGACATGCGCAACGACGACGGAGCCGAGGCCAGCGCCAACTTCTCCGGGGACCAGATGCTCTGGGACAGCGGCCAGGCCACCCAGGCCGAGATCGACACCTACATTTTCCTGCATCAGATCCAGGCCTGGGGCGAGCAGTACGCACCGAGCATCAGCATTGTGAGCAGCAGCATACGCGCCACGGTCAACATCGACGAAGCCTGCAACGCGTTCTACAACGGCAACGTCAACTTCTACAGGGCAGGCAGCGGCTGCAACAACACCGGTGAGATCGCCGATGTCGCCTACCACGAGTGGGGACACGGCTTTCACTACACCAGCTTGGTCACCGGGTCCTACGACGGCGACATGGGCGAGGGCATCGGCGACGCAGTGGCCTTTATTCAGACCGACGACCCAGTCATGGCACGCCACTTCTTCACAGGAGGTGGCGGCATCCGCGAGGTGGACTCCGACTTGGTCTACCCGGACGACTACCGCAACGGGGACGTTCACTACAACGGCCTGATGTACGGAGGCTCGGCCTGGGACTTGCTCAAGGCCCTGGAAGAAGACTTCGGCCTTGAAGAGGCCCGCAACATCTCCTCGCGCCTTTTGGCAGGCGCGGTCAAGCAGGGGCCCACCCTGACCTCCGTCTATGACGCTTACGTCGCCGCCGACGACGACAACGGGGACCTGGGAGACGGCACCCCGCACCTCTGCTACCTACTGGACGCCTTCACCCCCCACGGCTTGGGTCCTGGTGGCACCGACCTGCTCATCCAAGCTGGCCACGCCCCTTTGGACAACCAGCAAGCCAGCGATGAGCCCTACAGCCTAAGCGCTGTGCTCACCAACCTGGCGCCAGACTGCGCCCAGGATCCAGAGAGCGCCGACATCAGCTGGAGCACCGACGACGGGCAGACCTGGCAAGACGGAGAGCTGTCTCTGAGCTCGGATCTCCAAGTCGACGGCGACCTGCCCGGTCAGTCCGCAGGCACCATCATGCGCTACTACATGAGCTTCACCGGGAATGGCGAGACCACCAACAACCCCAGCGGCGCTTTCATCAACCCACACAGCTTCTTGGTCGGCGAAACGGAGATTTTGTACTTCGAGGACTTTGAGGGTGGCGAGGGTGGCTACAACCACGAGCTGGTCTCCGGGGACGAGAGCCAGGGAGCGGATGACTGGTGGGCCGGAACGCCTGCCGGTCTCAACGGCGACCCGGCCTTTTGCTACAGCGGCGACACCTGCTGGGGAAACGACTTGGGTGGAGAACACGAGGGCGCAACATGGAACGGCACCTACCAAGCTGACAAGCACAACCGTTTGAGCTCCCCTGCCATCGAGATCCCTCAGGGTGAGGGTCCTCTCTTCCTTCAGTTCCGCCGCTGGCTCACCGTCGAAGACGGCGAGTACGATAGCGCTCAGGTGCTCGTGGACGGCCAGGTGGTCTGGGGTAACTATGATGGGGACAACGACGACGAGAACGAAGACCACGTGGACCTGCAGTGGGCCCTGGAGACTATCGCCATCGAAGATATTGACGGCGACGGCTTTATTGTCATTAGCTGGGACCTGATCAGTGATGGGGGCAAGGAGCTGGCTGGATGGACGCTGGACGACGTCACCGTGCTGCGCCTGACAGAAGACCTGGGGAGCACCCCCGACAACAACGATGACGAATCAGAGCTGTCCACCTCCATCATGCCCGCTGGCGGCTGTAGCTGCTCAAGCACTGCGCCCGATTCCGGTATGCTGCTAGGCTTACTGGCTGTCTTGGGTGGCGTGCTATTGCGCCGACGACGCAGCTGATGATCTGGCTCTTGGGGGTAGGCTTTGCTCTGGCTGAGCTTCCCCCTCCGGACTACCGAGACGCCGTGTTGGGCAGCGTAGAGGCCCAAGCGGACGCCATGATCCAGGCCGGAGACTTGGAAGGTGCGCTGCGGATGGTCCAGGGTTTTCGCACCCGAGTCGCAAGCGACGCACGCTTGGCCTACGAAGAAGGCTTGATCCACCGTCTCCTGGGTGACCTACCCCAAGCCGAGCTCTGTTATCGGGAAGCCGTAGAGCAAGACCCCACGCTCTTCTTCGCTTGGTACGACCTAGGCGAGCTGCTGCTTCAAAACGGAGACATGGAGGGTGCAGATCAGGCCCTCACCCGGGCCTTTGAGCAATCGGCACATCATCCCCAAGGTTGGGTGGCCCCAATGCGCTTGGCTGAGCTGGCTGCGCAACAGGGAGACGTAGCGTCCTTTGATCTCTGGCTAAAGGAAGCAGTTCGTCGTGGTTTTCGTTTTGCAACCATCGCCGGAACACCCGCCTGGAAGGTGTACTTCTACGATCCTTCTCTGCGCGAGGTCATCGAACGCTTGGCTACGGTCTATGGCGAAGAGCAAGTACTCGACACGCTGCGGTAGCATTGCTCCATGCTCACTTTACTGACCGCCCTGGCCCTTCAGACTGCCGCGCAGGCCCAAGAGGCCGACGCGCCTCCCTCCAATGTCGTCATTGAGGAGGAGCCTATTGAAGCAGGCCCGGCTGAGCTGGGACTGGGCGTAATCCTGGGCGCCCCTACTGGACTGTCCCTGGGCTATCGACCTAGCAGTCAATCCCACATCGTCAACGTGGGCCTGGCATGGAACATCCCCCAACAGCGCGTTCACGCCCACATAGACTACCTGCGCACCGTCTACGTGCTCATTGACCCCAACGGGCCTGACCTGACATTTCCCTTCAACGTAGGCGTGGGCGCGCGCTTCCAGAGCTGGGACGGGAATGGCAATCAAGCAGGCATAGGGGTGCGCCTCCCTCTTCAGCTGACGATGGTCCCTAAATACCACCCCTTCGACGTCTTTCTAGAGTTTGTCCCAGTTTTGCTGCTCTATCCTGAGACCAAGGCGCGCTTGGATGGTGCTCTGGGAGCTCGCTACTTTTTCGGATAAACGAGGGGGCGGGTTCCAGAGGCAACAAAGGCGCCCTGCCAAAGCAGGACGCCCTTGTTCGCTTAAAAGCTCAGCTCAAAAGCTCAGCTCAAAGGCTCAGCTCAGTGGCTGTGGCCAGCGTCGTCATCAGACTCATCCGCGATCACTGCCTCGGTGGTGAGGAGCAGACCGGCCACGGATGCGGCGTTTTGCAGCGCGGAACGGGTCACCTTGGTGGGGTCAATCACGCCAGCCTCGACCAGGTCTTCATAGCGGTCGTAGCGGGCGTTGTAGCCGTTGTTGCCTTCAGCCTGTGCCACCCGGTTCAAGACCACGCTGGCTTCGCCGCCGCAGTTGAACACAATCTGGCGCAGAGGCTCCTGAATGGCACGGCGGATAATGTCAACACCGAAGCGCTGCTCACCCTCGACCTCCAGGCTGTCGAGAACCTTGGCAGCGCGCACGTATGCAACACCACCGCCCGGCAGAATGCCCTCTTCTACGGCTGCACGGGTGGCGCTCAACGCATCCTCCACGCGACCCTTCTTCTCCTTCATCTCGACCTCGGTCGCGGCACCCACCTTGATGATGGCCACACCACCGGAGAGCTTAGCCAAACGCTCCTGCAGCTTCTCACGGTCGTAATCGGAGGTGGTGTTCTCGATCTGGGCACGAATCTGACCCATGCGGGCCTTGAGCTCCTCAGCGGAACCGCCACCGTCAACGATGGTGGTGTTGTCCTTGCTGATGACAACCCGCTTGGCGCTTCCCAAGTCGGTCAACTCCAGACCGTCCAACTTGATGCCCAGCTCTTCAGCGATGAGCTTGCCACCCGTCAGGGTCGCGATGTCTCCGAGCATCTGCTTGCGGCGGTCGCCAAAACCGGGGGCCTTGACAGCTGCAACCTGGAGGGTTCCACGGAGCTTGTTGACGACCAGAGTGGCCAAGGCCTCGCCCTCGATGTCCTCGGCCAGGACCAAGATGGGCTTGCCGGTGCCGTGTACCTTCTCAAGCAACTTGAGGAGGTCACGCATCGAGTTGATCTTCTTCTCATGGAGCAGGATGTAGGGATCCTCCAGGACCACCTCCATGCGCTCGGAGTCGGTCACGAAGTACGGGCTCAGGTAGCCGCGGTCGAACTGCATGCCGTCCACGGTGACAAGCTCGGTGGCTGCGGTCTTGTTCTCTTCGACCGTGACCACGCCTTCCTTACCGACCTTCTCCATCGCTTCGGCGATGATGTTGCCGATGCTCTCGTCACCATTTGCGGAGACGGTGCCAACCTGGGCTACTTCCTTGGAGTCGCGGCAAGGGCGGGAGAGGCGGTGCAGCTCGGGAATCAACGAAGCGACTGCCTTGTCGATGCCGCGCTTGAGCTCCATCGGGTTGTGACCCGCTGCTACCAGCTTGGCGCCGGTACGGTAGATCGACTGGGCCAAAACGGTCGCTGTGGTGGTTCCGTCACCGGCAATGTCGTTGGTTTTGGAGGCGACCTCCTTCACCATCTGTGCGCCCATGTTCTCGAATTGGTCTTCGAGTTCGATTTCCTTGGCGACGGTCACACCGTCCTTGGTCACCACGGGGGCGCCCCAGGACTTCTCGATCACCACATTGCGGCCCTTGGGACCCAAGGTGACCTTTACGGTGTCTGCCAGGACGTCTACCCCAACGAGGAGCTTGGCACGGGCGGCGGTATCAAAGATGATCTGCTTTGCAGACATAGTGTCTCCTACTGCGCGGCCCTACTCTGGGCGATGCGCGTCTCAGATTTGTCGTGTACGCTGAATCTATGGGAGCTGTTGACTACTCGAGAATCCCGAGAATGTCGTCCTCGCGCAGGATGATGCGGTCCTCTCCGGCGACCTTGATCTCAGTGCCGGCGTACTTGCCGAAAAACACTTTGTCACCGACTTTGACCTGCAGGGCGGTCACTTCACCGCTCTCGTCATTCACGCGGCCTTGGCCAACGGCCAGTACCTCACCCTCGGCGGGCTTTTCCTTGGCGGTCTCAGGAAGAAAGAGTCCACCTGCGGAGCGGGTTGCTTCCTCGACACGCTTGATCAGGATGCGGTCAAAGAGAGGACGAATACTCATGGTTCAGCCTCCGGGCGGGAGTCCGATGGATAGGACAGACCCGCACTTGGATTTTGTTTTGATGACTTGGAGACCATCCCCGTCAAAAGAGAGAGGCGGCGCTCCTGCAGCAGGCAGGTAGTCACCACCACCTCCACGTCAATCGATTTTCCCACCACTTGGATCCCCCCCCCGAAAAGGAGCGAAGATGCGACGTAATCCTAACCTGCAAGAGTTTTTTTTCGAGGCGATCGCACAGGCAATGGCTGCACAAGGCATCGAACTCTCCAAGCTCTCCGCTCACTACCTCACCCGCTTGCTGACCTCGCGTGGGGAGAGCCTCCCCCCAAGGGTGGACACCCTGGCCGAGCTACACCTGACCGCTGCACAAGCGCCTCGTCGCGAAGCGATCCGCCTCTACCGAAGCTTGGGAGACCACGCTCTCTACACCGGAGGCTTCTTCCCGGAGAGCCTCCAGGACAAGGCTGTGGGCTTAGACTACTACCGATCGATGGGCGGCGCCGCGTACGGACAGGTCGCCAATCTCGGTCAAGCGAAGGACCCTTTCTCACAGATGTTCGCGGAGCTCGCCAAGCGCTTCCAAGACTGCGTCCTGCTTTTGAGCGATGTGGCCAACGCAGCCAAGGTTGCCAGCGCTGCAGACTTAGTCGGCCTGTATGAAGAGTGGCTCAGGACCCGATCGCGCCATGCGGAACGTCGGCTCGCAGAGCTGGGCATGTTCCAGACCTCTGCGGATCCTCTGGTGAGTTGAGGTCTGCGCCGCCCGTTGACGGGGCCCCCGGATCTGGCTATCCAGGCGAGTCCCACGCCCACAATTGGGTGTGATCCATCTCGCATCGGGAGGCCTCATGGCCCGTATCACCGTTGAAGATTGCCTGATAAAGGTGCCAAACCGCTTCGCCCTGGTCCTTGTTGCCGCCGAGCGCGCCAAGCAGCTCATGAGGGGCGAGCGGGCCCTGGTCGACGAGAACGACGTCCGGAAAAACAAAGAGGTCGTTACCTCTCTTCGCGAGATTGCAGCCGGTCGCGTGCAGGCTGACCTGTCTCGTTTCGACGAAAACATCTTGATGTCCGAGCACAGCAAGATGGCAGACGCCCACCTGCCCATGGCTATGGAAGACGACCTCCCCGAAGAGGTCTGATTTCTTCCCCCTCCCTTTCTGGCCGTCGAGCTGGAAAAGGCACAGCACCCATCGGGCCACAGCGCCGAGCCAAAGGACACGCCATGAGCGACAAGAAAATCGATACCGAACGCTACTTCGATAAGCGCGTCATCCGCCACTACTACGACCGCAAGGTCGTGACCCGCGATCAGCATGACACGTACCTAGAAAAGCTGGAAGACTGCGCGGAGCTTGGCGAAGAGACCGAGACCCGGATGGATCTCTCCGCTCCGACAGAGAGCTGAGGAGATGGCCCGGCGGGCAATGACCACCCCAACGGGCAACACGCTGACCTGCAAAGGTTGGGTCCAGGAAGCTGCGCTGCGGATGTTCCTGAATAACCTTGACCCCGACGTCGCTGAGGCGCCGGAGGACCTGGTGGTCTACGGCGGTACCGGAAAGGCTGCCCGAAACTGGGACGCCTACGATGGGATCGTGGCCTCGCTCAAAGAGCTGGGTGACGAGGAGACTCTGCTGGTTCAGAGCGGCAAGCCCGTCGGAATCCTCAAAAGCCACAAGGATGCGCCTCGCGTGCTGATCGCAAACTCCAACCTGGTTGGAAAGTGGGCGAACTGGGAGCACTTCCGCGAGCTGGAGCAAAAGGGCTTGATGATGTACGGCCAGATGACCGCAGGGTCCTGGATCTACATCGGCACCCAAGGCATTCTGCAAGGTACATTCGAGACCTTCGCGGCGGCAGGCCGTGTGCACTTTGGCAGCGATGACTTGAAGGGCCGCTTGGTCCTCAGCGCCGGCTTGGGTGGAATGGGCGGAGCCCAACCCCTGGCAGCCACCATGGCCGGAGCCGTTTTCCTGGGTTTTGACGTGGACGAATCCCGTATTCGCAGGCGCTTGGAGACCGGCTACCTGGACGAGCTCTGCCCCAGCCTCGAAGACGCCATAGCCAAGTGCAAGGCCAGCCAGGAAAAGGGTGAGGCGCGCTCCTACGGCGTTGTCGCCAACGCCGCTTTCGCCTTCGCCGAGCTGGTGCGCATGGGGGTGACGCCGGACCTGGTCACCGACCAAACCAGCGCCCACGACCCCCTCTTCGGCTACGTTCCCGAGGGCTTTGACCCCCAAGAGGCAGCGCTGCTGCGCCAAGACGAGCCCGAGCGCTATCTAAGGCTCTCCCGGCAGTCCATGGCCAATCACGTACGCGCCATGCTGGACCTTCAAGACGCTGGGTCCCACGTGTTTGACTACGGCAACAACCTGCGCGCAGGAGCTGTGGACGGCGGATGCCCAGAAGCCTTTGAGTTCCCAGGCTTCGTCCCAGCCTACATTCGCCCTCTGTTCTGCGAGGGCATGGGTCCATTCCGCTGGGTAGCGCTCTCGGGCGATCCGGAGGATATCTACACGACCGACGCGGCACTGATGGAGCTCTTCCCCGAAAACGCCCACCTGCACCGCTGGCTGAAGATGGCCAGGGAACGGGTGTCCTTTCAGGGACTGCCTGCCCGGATTTGCTGGCTTGGCTACGGCGAGCGCCACAAAGCCGGTCTGCTCTTCAACGAGCTCGTACGCACCGCTAAGGTGAGCGCGCCCATCGTCATTGGCCGGGACCACTTAGATTGCGGGTCCGTGGCGTCTCCAAATCGAGAGACCGAGGGCATGAAGGACGGGTCGGACGCGGTGGCTGACTGGCCCATCTTGAACGCTCTGATCAATGCTGTGAACGGCGCAAGCTGGGTCAGCTTCCACCACGGTGGTGGCGTGGGCATGGGCTACAGCTTGCACTCCGGCCAGGTTGTTGTCGCCGATGGCACCGACGACGCCCAGGCACGCATTGAGCGCGTTTTACTGGCTGACCCGGCAATGGGTGTTCTGCGGCACGCAGACGCGGGCTACGAACGCGCCCTGGACGTTGCAGACGAACGCGGAGTGAAGATCCCGGGCCGCAACTAAGCCCGCCGGTCAGGCTCTCCCAAATCTCAGCGGTCCTCGACGATCTCCAGGACGTAGCGCATCTTGGCTTTGCCACCTGCCGCATGCACGATGCGGCGAATTGCGTCGGCATGGATACCCTTGCGGCCAATGATCTTGCCGATGTCTTCCTTGGCGACCTCGAGCTCCAAGACGCAGCTGTGAGCGCCTTGAACTTCGTTGACCACCACCTGATCGGGATGATCCACCATCGCTTTGGCGATGGCCTCTACCAATTCGCGAATTCCCAGTACTTCTGCTGCCACCGCGTACTCCTGCGCCGCTGACCACTGCTTCAAGGCCACACTGCGTTCCTGACTCTCACGGGCCGCAGATCAGACTTCTTGTTCAAGGATCGACCCCAAAAGGCAATGCGTCAAGTCCCCAGACGAAGTTGTTCTGAGACAGGAGGGTAAGAAGGGTGACGAATTCTGACCGAATCCCAGTGACAGTGCTTTCGTTGTGTTCTGTGCAAGCCCGCGGAGGAAGCAATGGCACAGCGCATCTCAGACCACGACATCAAGACCCTGGCAACAGGGCAGCCCAAGGCCGCCTATGACTTGGTCGTCCAACGCTACCA
>CAJQPC010000189.1 GCA_905480105.1 uncultured bacterium
TGCACGAGAACACCGCGCTTCACACCAGCCTGTTGCGCTTCACGCTGGGGGTAGAGGAGTCCAGGGCCTACTGGGCCCAGGTCGAACCCGGGGTCGCCACCACAACCGTCCAGGTCTTCGAACAGTCCTGGTTCCCCCACAAGAGCCAAGCCCGGGTCGACTTCATCCTGCGCGCCTTTCGAATGCGCTACCAAGCCTATCCAGCCGCACTGGAAGCGCTGCACGCCTGGCCCAACATGGACCTGTACACCGCCACCATCATCGCCCACTGGCACACCCAGCTCGCCGACCCTCTCTATCGGAACTTCAGCGCCTGGATTACCAAGCGCCGGCTCTTGGGCCCTGGCACCATCCGAAAGGCCGAGGTGCTGCGCTGGCTGGAGAGTGAGTACCCCGAGCGCTGGGCCGCCACGACCATGGGCACCTGGGCAACCAAGCTGCTCGCCGCAGCGGCAGAGGTCGGCCTGGTCTCCTCCCGGCGGGATCCAAGACCTCTGGCGTGCCCACGGGTCAACGACCAAGCTCTGACCTACATCTTGTACCTGCTGCGGGAGCTCAGCTTCCAAGGCAGCATGGTCGACAACCCCTACCTGAGCAGCGTCGGACTGGACGGTGGGGTCCTGGCCGACCGCATTGGACAGCTCCCCGACATCTCCCTGAACCGCATGGGGGATCTGGTAGAACTGACCTTCAAAGCGCCCAGCCTTGTGGACTGGGCCCGGGGGAGCCAATGAGCATGCTGCACCACCAAGACCAACTGGATCTGGCCTTCTCTGCCCTCCAGGCCGACTTGGTCCGCGACGACGGGCCGCAGATCAGCACCATGCGGAACTACCGCTTCGCCATCGTGCCCTACAGCCCCAAGGAGGAGTACGCCCTGCGCCAGAAGGTGCACGCCCTCTCCAAGCGGCTCAGCGACAACGGCTGGGTCGTCACCACCATCGACCTGCAGCACCTGCTACTGAAGCGCCTCAAGGGCATGGGCGAGAACCTGCCCAAGGTCATCGAAAGGGAACGGCGCCTGTTCAACCGAAACAAGCGCGACCGGGCCTTGGCGACCGTACGCGACAAGATCGCGCCCCACATCGAAGGCCCAGATGGTTTGGCCGCCGACGTAAGCCAAGTGATCACCGACTTTGCCCGAGCCAACCCCGACAAGAAGGACCACACCGTGGTCTTCATCGGCCGCGCAGGCGCCCTCTACCCCTTCTTCCGAGTCTCAGCCCTGCTCAAGCACATCGCTGGACGCACGGACAACGTCCCCGTGGTGCTGCTCTACCCGGGCACCCGCGAAGAAGGCAACGCACTGAAGTTCATGGGCGAGCTGCCCGCGGACACCGACTACCGACCCCGCATCTACCCCTGATGGCCCCCACCATGAAGCTCTCCGCACTCTTCCTGAACGACGTGACCCGCGACATCTCGCCGGTCGTCTACTTCCATGACCAGGCCCCAGAGAAGCTCAAAGCCGAGGTTGGCGAGTACATCATCACGGGCGGGTACCCAGACGACGACCCCCGTAAAAAGCGGGTGCCCCATGGCATTCACGAGGCCTATGTACGCCTGCTACGGGAGATCACCCGGCGCCTCAAGACCCAACAAGGCGTGGACCTTCCAGCATCCTGGATTTCGGGCTTTTACGGCTCCGGCAAATCCAGCTTCGCCAAGCTGCTCGGTCTCTCCCTCGACAACCGCACCCTGCCGAACGGCAGCCCCCTGGACCAAGCCTGGATCAAGCGCGACACCTCGCCCCTATCCAAGGAGCTTGAGCAGGCATGGCAAGACCTAAAGGCCAACGCCGACCCCATCGCCGTAGTCTTTGACATTGGTGGAGAAGCAAGGGACAACGAGCACATCCACGCAGCGACTCTGCGACAGGTTCAGCGGCGCCTAGGCTACAGCAAAGACAGAACCGTCGCCGATTACGAGCTCAAGCTGGAGCGAGACGGCAAGATGCAGGAGTTCTTGGCCAAGGCCGAAGAAGTCCACGGCGAGCCCTGGGCCCAGATCAAGAACCAGGGCATGGCAGACGACAAGTTCTCCCTGGTCATGCACCACCTGTTCCCCGAGATGTTCGAGGACCCCCAGGCTTGGGTGGACTCCCGCTCCGGCACGGCCGACTCCGGCATCTCCTCCTCCGAGGCGGTCCGGGCTCTGGGAGACATGCTCAACCGCCACGCCCCCGGCAAGACCCTCTTCGTCGTGGTGGACGAGGTCTCCCAGTACATCCACAAGAGCGACGCCCGCATGCTGGCGCTCCAGTCCTTTGTCTCCGGTCTGGGACAGCGCCTGCACGGCAAGGTCTGGCTGATGGTCACCGGCCAGGAGAAGCTGGACGCCCAGAACAACGAGACCGTCATCGGCAAGATGAAGGACCGCTTCCCAGAGAGCCTGCGGGTCCACCTGGGAACCATCAACATCCGTGACGTGGTCCACAAGCGCCTCCTACAGAAAAAGCCTGAGCACAACGACTTTTTGCGCGCAGCCTTCCAGAAGCACCGCACCAAGCTCAAGCTGCACGCCTTTGGCTGCGAGCACATCAGCGAGGAGGACTTTGTAGAGGTCTACCCCATGCTGCCTGGGCACATCGACCTGCTGCTCCAGATCACCAGTGCACTGCGCAGCCAAGTCAGCCGTGCCCAGGGAGACAACCACGCCATCCGCGGTCTCCTGCAGCTCCTGGGCGAGCTCTTCCGTGCCCACGACCTGGCCAATGCACCCGTCGGCCGGCTCATCACCCTGGACGACATCTACGAGATCCAAGGCAGCGCCCTAAGCGGCGCCTCCCAAGCCACCATGGCCCGCATTCTGTCTTGGACCGCCGACAACCAGGCCCCCCTCGCCCTGCGCGTTGCCAAGGCCGTCGCCCTGCTCCAGGTCGTACAAGACCAGCGCCCCACCACCGAACAGCTCGTCGCCCGCTGCCTCTACGACACGCTGGACCGCGGCGACAACACCAAGGCCATCCGCGATGCCCTGGAGCAGCTCCGCACCGCCTCCCTGCTCTCCTACTCCGAGAAGCGCGGCTACAAGCTCCAGTCCGGCGCAGGCCAAGAGTGGGACACCGAGCGCGACCGCCACGGGGTCACCCTGGACCAGATCAGCAGCCTGGTCAAAGACAAGCTGCAGCACTCCGTCGCCCCCAACACAAACCCCCGTCTCAAGGGCGTGCCCTTCCGCATCCAGAGCTGGCTCAGCGACGGCCGGCAGATCAAGGACGAGGTCTTCCGCTCCTACCGGAACGAGCCCACCTTCAACCTGGACCTGCAGCTCGTGGGACCCAGTGGCGGGGACAAGGCCGCTTGGATCCGTCGCAGCGCCGAGGAGCGCCTCCGAAACCGCCTGGTGTGGGTTGTGGGCCCAACCGGACAGGTCCACGAGACCGGCCGCGCCCTGGCGCGCTCCACCTACATGATCAACCGATACCAGCCCCAACAGGCCAGCCTGTCCCCGGACCGCCGCGCCCTGCTCATCCAAGAGCAATCCAAGCAGCAGGACTTGGACGCCCTACTCGGCCGACAGGTAGAAGACGCCTTCTTCCAAGGCAGCATGTACTTCCGGGGCCGCCAGATCCAGCCCAGCAGCATCGGCGCCAGCTTCGCCACCGCCTTGATGAAAGCCAGCACCGATCTGCTGCCTTCGCTCTATCCCCACTTTGAGTCCATCAAGATCACCAAGTCGGACATGACCCAGCTCCTCAACAAGGATCTCTCCGGTGTCAGTCCCAAGTTCCTCACCGGTCAGCTCGGCATTCTGAGCCTAGACGAGGGCAACTATCTGGCAAGCTGCGACGGACCCGTGCCCTCCCGCATCCTACAGAACATCGAGGAGAGCGGCGGCACCGCCGGAAGCGCCCTGTTCGCCCACTTCGCCGAGCCCCCCTACGGCTTCTCCCCCGTGCTCATCCGCGCCTGCTTGGCCGGTCTGCTCCGCGGCGGCAAGATCCGCATCCGTCCCGACAGCGGTCAGCTCATCACCAGCCTGAACGACCCCGGGGTCAAGGACCTCTTCGACGGAGACCGCGCCCTGCGGCGGGCAGACCTGCTCAAGAACAGCGGCGTGGGCCTGGGCCGCAAGCAGCGCGTGGCCATCTGTCGCTTCTTCAAGGACCGTTTGAACCTGGACGTGGACCGAGACAACGACGCCATCGCAGACGCCGTCTTTCAAGAGTTTCCGCGACAGAGCAGCCGCCTGCGACAGCTCCTCACCAAGCTCAACCGCCTGCCCGGCCATGTCACCCCGCCCCCGGCCATCGACAAGCTGGGCCGCGCCCTGGAAGTCACCCAGAGCTCCCGCCAAATCGAGCCAACGGTCATCGCCGTAAACGACAACCTGGACGCCCTCAACGACGGCATCGAGCAGCTCGGCATCTGGCTGAGCACCCTGAACGACCAAGCCCTGGAGATGATCCAGCGCCTGAGCAACCTCTCCGCCTACCACATCCCCCAGCTCGAGCTGGCCGGCAAGCTCACCGGCGACGCTCTGACGGCCTCTGAGCGCATCCAGACCCAGCTCAAGGCCCCGCGTCCCTGGGACGGCGCCACCAGCTTGCAAGGCGAGCTGAACACCCTCACTGCCGCCTACTTGGCTGAGCACGAGCGCCTGTGTACCGAACAGGTCACCGCCGAGGAGCGCG
>CAJQPC010000190.1 GCA_905480105.1 uncultured bacterium
CCCCGGCTTCCGAGCAGTCAAGAGGCCCATTTGGACCTGTTAGAATGCCACTACAACAAGCTCTTGGTGTAGCGTTCGCGGCATCCGGAGGATGAGATCGCTCAACAGCCCACAACCGACCTTCACGACCTGATCGAAGGCTACTTGGCTCGCATGGAGATGCAAGCCAAGGCCACCGACGATGGGATCTACATGCTTCGCTACGGCTCCACTGCTGTGGTCATGCGCTTGATTCAGGACACGGTCACCGAAAAGCGCTTCCTTCGCTTCTCCGCCGCCACCCTGAGCGACTTTGATGTGACCGACGTATTGCTGCGCGAAGTGATCCGACTGAACAACGAAGTGCTCTTCGGCTCATTCCGCCTCTTCGATGATCACACCCTGAGGTTCTCGACCACCATCCTGGCCGACCATCTGGACTACGAAGAGTTCGAGACCGCTCTGACCTATGTGCTCCGAATCTCCGACGAGTACGACGATGTGCTGCAAGCTCTGGTAGGTGGCAACCGCGCCACGGACCTGTTGGGCGGCTGATGCGCCTGCACTTAGCGCATGGGTCTCCAGCGCTAGGTGACCGCGGGGGGACGGAGCTCTACGCGGACGCTTTGGTGCGCGCACAGCCTGGCGCGCAGCTTTTGGTAGCCGACCGAGGCGGGCCAGCGGGACTGCGCAGGATAAACGACCATACCTGGGCGGTCGGAATCTCGACTCCAGGGCGTTTTCGGGACACTTGGTCCAGACCTGAAGTGGCCTCGGCGGTCGCACAGCTGGCCCCGACCATGGTGCATGCCCATCACTTTGCACACTTAGGGTTGGACGCCTTGGCGGGTTTAGACTGCCCCCTGGTCCTGAGCTTGCACGACTACCACCTGCTCTGCGTTCGCGGACAACTCATGGACCGCCATGTGCAGCCATGCGTCGGCCCCTCCCTGCAGAGGTGTGGCGCATGCGTGGCCGAGCACCTGGCCCTCGTCCCTGCCATGGGCCCCCTGGGCAAGCTGAGCAAGGCCCTGAAGGTGCACGAACTCGCCAAGGGTTTGGTGGCCAGAGCAGGCCCCTCGAAAGCTGGGCTGGAGGACCTACAGGACCGTATGGAGGCGGGTAGGCAACTCCTGTCGCGCGCCCAAGTGCTGCTCTCTCCCAGCAAGGATTTGGCCCAACGCGTGAACCACTTGGGCCCAAACAAGGCCATTGAGGCCTTAGATCTCCCCCTAGTCGCCCCGGTACGCCCTGCGCCCCCTCCTGGCAAAGGCCCCCTTAGAGTTCTGTACATGGGCGCCCTGATTCCCAGCAAGGGCTTGCACTTCCTGATCCAGGCAGCCGACGCGCTGCCAGAACTCGAACTTAAGGTCTGGGGCCCTGCGCCCTCCTACGACGCCGACCCCCACTACGGCCAGCGCTGCATTCAAGCCTTGGGTGCCCGCTACGGCGGCGTGTTTGATGCTGACCGGCGCCAAGAGATCTTAGACGGGTCAGACCTGCTGGTGGTGCCTAGCATCTGGGAGGAGAACAGCCCCCTGGTGGTGCGAGAGGCGCTTGCTGCGGGTCTCCGCGTCGTGGCCTCGGATCGGGGAGGAATTGCAGAAATTGACCCTAGAATTCAGTGCTTCCCGAGCGGAGACTTGGATGCGCTCCGAGAACTACTCAGATCACACAGCGCGCAAGGTCGAGGGCGCTGGAAGCCGCGCGACTTCTCCATGAGTGCACACGTGCAGGCCTTGGAAAAGGTGTACCGAAAGGCACGGGTTGCGTGGCTGCGGTAGCATGACCACCGAGGGTTTTAGATGGCCAACACGCTTCACATTCCCGAAGGGCTCACCCTGACCGCAGAGAACGGCAAGGTCGCACTCATCACCCAGGGAGACGTTGTCGTAGAGGGCCCCCTGCACGGGGACATTTCCCGCGTCGAGAGCATCAACGGCACCATCACCGTGCGTGGTCCTGTCTCCGCCGACCGCATAGTTGCCCAAGCGGTGCGGATCGAAGGGCACCTAAAATGCCAAGAACTGCTCGCCCACACCGGCTCCATCCAGATGCGCGGTCTCCTGGAAGCTGAGTCCGTCTTGGCGACCCTTGGCGACATTGTGGTGCGAGGCCCCACCCGGGTGGGCACCCTGCGGGCAGGCGGAACCCTTCGGGTCGACGGCCCCAGGGTCGAAGCGCGCCTGCTGCAAGCCGATATCGTCCGCTTCCGCGGTGGCACGATCAAGGCCAGGGGCATCGAGGCCCAGAGGCGGATCAACTTGGGGCCTTGTGCCTTCACAGTGGAAGTGTGCATCGCCCCACAGGTCGACGTGGACCCCAAGGCAGCAGGCCGGATCAACGTTCTGGAGTCTCGGAATGTACTGGCAAACAACGCCCTAAAGGGCCGCTTCCGGCTGCAGGAATACGCCGAGTTCACCGGGGTAGACCCTCAGGCTTTCCTGCGCGAGCGGGAGGTCCGACCACTGAGTGACTTAGGCGCCCAGCAGCCCTCCGAGAGAGAAGCGGCCGGCTCGAGAGACGTGGACAGCGTGGACAGCGCGGACGGACTCATTGATCTCGGCTTGGTCGGCTTGGTCGACCCCGAGCTAGGGCCTAGGTCAGAAGAGGAGTCCACAGAGCAAACCGGCGAAGCGCCAACCCAAGACATTCCAGACACGAGGGCTTTCCTCGCCCCGGAGCCCCCGCCCGTCGCGCCTCCAGAACCCCTGCCTCACGCCACAACGCCGGTGTACGACCCTGAGCCCGCTCCACAGGCGGAGGAGGTCAAAGAAATCGAGGAGCCTATACAGGACAAGGGCTTCGAGGAGCCGCCGGCTTCGCAATCGGCGACCCAGGCCCCACGAAAAGCCGCCCAATCCGACAGCCTCAACTACGAGTCGCCCCCCAGCAATACGATGGCGCCGCAAGACGAGCCCAAGCTGGAGTTGTCTCCGGAGACACAAGCCTTCCTAAACCAGTCCGTCACACGACTGGCCAAGCACTACTCGGGCGAGGAGCCGCCTGCTATCTCTCGCCTGCGTGATCTTGTCTCCACGCAGGACTACGCCACAGTGCGCGATGAACTCAAGGACCTGTTCAACAGCGTGGTACGCGGACACATCTCCACGGGTACCCGACCACACCCCCAGGTGCTCTCGGACTTCAACGCTATCCACGACGTGATGAAGCGCGCGTGAGCGCATTGCTGGCCATGCTCCTGTTGGGGGCTGGGCTCGACGACCCGGATCCTAGGGCCAGGGTAATGGCCTACCGCGAGATAGCCGAAGGACCGGCCACGACCGCCTCGGTCAATCAGGTGGCCCTCTCCCTATCGTCCGAGGCAGATCCCGAAGTTCGGGCGGCCGGGCAAGACGCCTTGGCCCGCATCGATCTGGACGTGGAGGAGCTGGCCTTGTTGCTAAAGGACAGTCCGGAGCCCATTGCGCGGGCATGGGCAGCCCACTCTTTGGGGCGCCAAGGCCCCGTAGGAGTGGATGCTCTCTTGGCCGCCATGCAAGACCCCTCCCCGGCCGTACGCGGTGAGATCTACGACGCCCTGGCCCGAAGCGGAGATCCACGAGCTCTTCAGCCTCTTCGCCGTGCGGCTGTGAAGGACCCCTCCGTCCTGCTTCGTGAACGGGCGGCCCAGGCCACTCTGGCCGTGTTGGAGGGACCCAAGGTACAGGTCTCCGCTGAGCTTGCCCGCCTCTCCCATCCAGACCCAGGGGAGCGCATCACCGCCTGTCAACGCTTGGGCCGCGCGGGAGATTGGCGGGCGCTGGAGCCCCTGACCCAAGCCGCAAGCACTGGGGATCCTCTCGTGCGCGAAGCCGCACTTCTTGCCCTGGGTCAGCTCGGCGACCACCGCGCCGTTCCAGACCTGTGCCGCTTAGCCAACGGGAGTTCCGGTCGTCTGCGCTACGCGGCCATCGCTGCATTGGCCAACCTAGCCGATGAGTCCGCAGTCCTTACCTTGAGCACTCTGTTGGAGGACCCGGACCCCGCAACCCGACAACTCAGCGTGCGAGCCCTGGCCTGGACCGACCCGCCAGGGGCCGTCGATCTGTTGACCCCACTGCTACAAGACAGCCAAGAAGAGGTTCGCCTGGAGGTTGTTTTGGCACTGGGGCGGGTCAGCGATCCTGCCCGCGCCCAGGGACTAGAGCAGGCCTTGGGAGACCCAAGTCCCTTTGCGCGTGCGGAGTCCGCCAGGCTGCTGGGCTCTCTGGGCTCAGAGGGGGCTGGCGCTGCTCTCATGCCCCTACTGAGGGACGGCGATCCCCTGGTGCGCTTAGCGGCAGCCAGCACACTGGGCACCTTGGGCTACCGAGATGCCGCCGAGGCGGTTCGAGAGGCAGCCGAGCGCGCGGATGACCCACTGGAAAGAGAGCAACTGGATCGCATCGCGACTGCCCTAGGCCGCTGAGCACCCTGGTTCTTCTTTCAATGGCCAAGACGGCTGATTACCACTCCGCCAGCAGACGCTGCACTGCGCGTAGATCGGCCGGGTTGAGCTTATCGAACTGCACACCCATTCCCGGTATCAGAGGTCCAGCTTCGCTGTTCGGCACAATCCAACGAACCACACCTACCGTGTCGATGGGCCGCTGACGGTTGGGAATGCTCAGGCGCAGCTTAAAGGTGCTCCCCACAGCCATCGGCTTCTCGGTCTGGATAAAAATCCCGCCCAGAGCCACATTCGCTGTGTAGTCGATCAGAAAGTCCTCGATAGCTCCGTACTCGACTTTGACGCGAATCGGCATGCGGGCGATGACACGGCGTTCGGGGAGCTTCAGAGCTGCACTCATTGGGTGGGCCTCCAGTAAGTGGATCTCCTCGGTACGGGGTCACGTCGTCTTTAGCGTCGGCTAAAAGGAAGTCAGGGTAGAGGACCTGCCTTGCACCGCACCTTGGCCTCCTCTATGCTTCGCACCGACAAGGCCGAACCCGGCCACCCCGAGGACCCCTATGCGACGAAACCATTGGTTGCTCGCGAGTATGCTCTTGCCCCTGACCCTGGTCGGGTGCAATCGCTACGAGATGTTTCGCCTCGCAGGCTACGAGCAGGCGAGCTTCAGCAACGACGCGGACCTAGTCTTTATTATCGACAACTCTCCGTCGATGGAAGAAGAGGCCACCGCTCTGGCCCAGAACTTTGGCGTGTTCATCGACACGCTGACCACCTCAGGCGCCCTGCCGGAGGGCTCCAGCTCGGATGCACTGGATGCCTACATTCAGTACACCAGCCAGCGCGGTGCCTTTCTGGACTACGGGCTGGCGGTCACCACGACCTCGGCATCGGACCCCGGCACTGCACCGCCGGGTGTGGCCGGCGAGCTTGTAGGCGATCCCAGAGTGATCGAGGACACCGATGAGGACATCGCAGGAAACTTCCAGCGCAACCTGTTGTGCGAGGCCACCTGCTGGAACGAGGTGAACTTAGATCCAGAGCCCAACTTTGATTGTCCAGAGGATGGCAGCACCCCGGACACCCCTGAGATCATCAGCTTGAACTACTTGGACTGCCTCTGCGGAGGCATCAATGCGTGGGCCGGCCACTGTGGTTCCGGCACCGAGGAGCACCTCGAGTCAGCTTTCTTGGCCACCTGCCGAGCAGTAGACGCCGAGACGGCACCCGACGAATGCACAGACCAGGTCTCCCCACTCGAGACGACTGACATCAACTCGGCCCAGTGGCTACGACCAGACTCCACCGTCATCTTCGTGATCGTCAGCGACGAGGGCGACGGCTCTCGCAGGCAGCTCTTGGGGGATGAGTTCCCCGAGACCTACATGGACCTGATGGACCGCTTCAACATCCGCTACCGCTTCGCGATCATCGGCCCCAACGCTGACACCTGCCAGGGCGGTGCGAGCGCCGGCGTGCAGCGCCTACGCAGCGTCGCCGAGGACAGCGGCGGGTTTTACCGCGTCATCTCCGAGCCCGGCGCCGGCGGAGACTGCCAAGTCGCAGACTTTGCCTCCTACCTGGAAGACCTGGGGGCGCTGCTCAACCAGCTGCTCTTGAGCTTCCCGCTGCAGAGTGTGCCCGATGTGGCCACCCTGCTCGTGTACGTAGACGGCGAACAGATCGAGATGGCCAATCCGGAAGAGATCCCGGATGGCGAGACAGACCCGACCTGTGACTGCTGGCAGTACGACCGCTCGGAGAACTCCGTGCGCTTCTACGGTTCAGCCGTGCCCGACTACGGCGACGACGTCGATATTTTCTACAAGCCCCTCGAGGGCCAGCCACGCACCCTGCCTTTCTGAGTTGCACACCATGAATATGCTGATCGCTGCGCTGGCGGCCTCGCCCGCAATGGCTCAAGAAACCATCGACCTGGGTACCCTAAAGAATGAGGAAATTCAGGTCGTTCAAAAGTTGCTTTACCCCAAGACCGACCGCTCCGAGCTGTCCATGTCTTTGGGTGTCGTGGCCTTTGATCCCTACATGACTGCACCCAAGCTGCAAGCCACCTACGGCAAGCACATGTCCGAGAACTTGGGCTGGGAGGCCCAGTTGGGTGTGGGCTACGGCTTGCCTACCGCGGCCTACAAGACCCTGGCCGGGGTGGCCTACGGCGTCTCCCCAGAGGCTTACCGCTACCTGGGCAGCCTGACCGGCGGAGTCGTCTGGTCTCCCATCTACGCCAAGATGAACTTCCAAGGGGAGCGCATCTACCACCACGACATCTACGTGCCCATCGTGGGTGGTGTCACCGTGGAGCAGCTGGCTTGGGGTGAGAAGTACCTGGCCTTTTCACCGACCATCGGCATCGGCGTCGGCATGAAGGTCTGGCGGGGTGACAACACCGCCATTCGCATCGAAGTCCGTGACGACGTGCAGCTGCAGAACCGCCAGCAGTCGGGCACCCGCGCCCTCAAGCAAAACATCGGCATCCACATCGGATTTGCCAAGCTCGGAGATCCATCGTGAGTCGCCGCGGCCTGCGCATCTTCGCTCTGGTCGGAGTGATCTCTCTGCTGCCCAGCCTCTCGGCGGCCCAGAGCAAGAGCACCTCGAACACGGACGGCCAAGAAGCTCCCCTGTGCGAGGACAGCATGGAGGTGTTCACCCCCTTCGTGACCGGCGTGGCCTCTGGCAACGTGCCCGAGGCGATGGACGCTCTGGCCGAAGTCCTGAAGGATCCCGAGATGGAGGGCTGCCACGGAGGGGCCTACATTCGCCTGGGCGGCCTCTTAGAAAAGGAAGGCCTGCCCTACGCTGGCGCCTTGGCCTGGAGCCAAGGCATGCAGCTGGACCCCGACTCCACAAGCGCCGAGGTGGTAACGGCCTTCTTGGCCCTGGAAGAGCGCCACGGTGACCAAGCGCTGATGGAGCGCACCTTCGCCGAGAACATCGGCTTCAAGGCCGACAAAGAGACGCGTTCTAAGATGGCCTATCTGGGTGCCCGCGGGTCCTACGCCCAGAGCAACTACTCCACAGCCCTGGGCATTTTGTCGCTGGTCCAAAAAGACAGCCCAGATATGGGCAAGGGCATGGCGCTCAAGGGCGTCATCCTTACCCAACAGGGCCGCTACAACGACGCCATGGCTGCTCTGTTGACCGCCCAAGCCATGGTCGGCGATGACATCGAGCTCCTGGACACGGTCAACCTGAACCTGGGTCGGACCTACTACGCTGCAGGCAACTACCCCAAGGCCATCGAGTTCTACGCCAAGGTCAGCCGCGAGAGCCACTGGTGGCCCGAGGCCCAGTTCGAGCGCGCTTGGGCTCACTTTCGCATCCAGGACATCAACGGCGCACTGGGCATCTTGCATACCCACATCACGCCCTTCTACGATGACTGGTACTTCCCCGAAGCCCAGCTCCTCCGCACCTACAGCCTGTTCTTGCTCTGTAAATTCCCCGACGCCAGTACACAGATCGAGGCCTTTCAGACCACCTGGACGCCCGTTCGCGACGAGCTCCAGAGCACGGTTTCCGCCATGGACGCCAACGCGGTGTTCAACGACGCCCGCAGCTACATAGAGAACGGGGAGTCTGAGCTCTCAGAGATGGCCCTGCGGGACGTGCCGTACGACAAGTCCTTCATCGAGGCCACCGAGTCCGTCGATGTGGCCAAGAAAGAGCTCGGTGTGTTGGCCAGCAGGAGCGGCAGCTGGGTCGACCTGGCCTCGGGCATGGTTCAGATCCGACATGATGAGCTCATCGAGCGACATGGCGGACGCATCAAGTCTCAGGTGCAAGGGCGTGCTGATGAGCTGACCACCATGCTGACCGACACCGAGATCGCCAAGCTCGACATGCTGCGCTTGGAGACCAAGCTCTACGAGCAGGCCAGCATCACCGGCCAGATCCCAGACGCCGAAAAGAAGGTCAAGCGCAGCGAGCGCGTGCGCAGGGGCTACGTGTCCTGGCCTTATGAGGGTGAGATCTGGGCCGACGAGGTTGGCTACTACCGCGTCAACGCCACCCCCGAGTGCCCCCCTGGGCTCATGGCGGGCGGTCAGTAGAGCCCAGCCAGTACGCAGGCTTTTGCAGAAGCGTAGCCGTCCTGACTGGGACATTCTCTTGCCCTGGTGGCTGGTCAAACAGCGAAGGGGCCAGAGCGGTCCGACACGCAACGCGCACGCCGCCCCAATCGAGCCGCATTTGCCCGTTCTTCCGTTTTTTACATGCAGGGGATTGGACTGACAGGATGAGAGTCATGGGGTATCCAAAGCTTTTGCCTGGTCACCGAATGCCAGCCTAAGCCGTATCTGGAAGGGGATCAGACGTAGACACACCACGGCCCGCAGACCGAACGGTCGGAGCTACTTCTTCTTTTTTCGCCCAGGAATGCGCATGCGGCCCTCGCTGCCGCCCATGCCGAAGAGATCGTCCAGGCCCAAATCACCCCGAGGTGCGCTTCGATTGACCGGCTCGGCCGGCTTGGGAGGTGGCGTCTCTGCGACCGGCTTGGGGGGAGGCTTGGCGGCTACAGGCCGAATTCTTGGGCCTGAGCTGGACGTACGCTGCATGCGAAAGCGTCCGGATCCCTTCTTCTCCTTGGGGGGCAGCCCCAGACTAGGCCGCGCCTGCTCCTCCACGGGAGACTCTGCCGTTTGGCTCTGTTGGGGCGGCCTATCAAACATTGACGCAGCCTTGGGTGGCGCAGCCTTGGGACGTGGCGCCGGTTTGGGCTTGGCGTTCGGCACACCCTTGGGACGCCACTGGGCCACAGGATCCTGAGCGGCTTGGCGCTTTTTCTTTTGGGGATCCTTCACCGAGAGGTGAGGCGCGACTTTGCGCTTCTGCCCCAACTTCAAGCCCACAGGACCGATCGACAGCGGCCTTTCCTTGGCGCTGGCATCGTAGGGATCCGCCAAGCCCAGCCGAGCAAAGAGCTTGCTACGTCGGGCGCTGCCCGGGCCAGTCTTGGCGCGTCGGCCCACACGCTCTCGGATCCCGGCCCCCAGCGTCTTGCGCTCGGCCATGCCGCCCCGCAGCAGATCCTTCGCTTTGGTGTCGTCGCCCTTGGACATGCTGGCAGTCTACCCTTCTCGGCGGAAGGCGACCTGACGACGCATCTGTGTGACCATCGTGCCCAGCCCCTGATCCGCTGCCAAGCGGTGCACGCGCTCCGGTAGCCACCAGGCCGTCTCCACTTGCACCTGGTAGACCAGCAGCGTCTTGGAGGGGTCATCCGGCCAGGTCTCCACGCGCCACCACCCATGACTCGCAGCCAGAGGGGAATAGCCGGTGGGCCGCATGACCCAGCCCATATACCCCTGCTCGGAGTAGAGCATGCAGTCCACGCGGTACCGGGTCACAACCCCCTTCGTGGTCAACTCCAGGCCCCAGCGCAGGGCGTTTTCCTTCGCTCCGCGCCCTGGGGACTCGGTCCACGAAGCCGTGATGTACGGCAGGAAGCGTACGTAGTTCTCAAAGTCCAGAATCGCGGCCCAGCTCTCCTCTGCCGTGCCGTCCACCAGCGCCATCGCCGTACCGACGCTGCCGCGCTCCTCGTGCCCTTGCCTGATCACAACCTCGCCGGTCTTCAGGGAGGCGCGCTCCGTGGCGTCTATTGTCAGCTCGGGGGGCGCCTGATCCCATTCCTGGGCGTGGGCAGCTCCAGCCAAGAAAGAGAGCAGCTTCAAGAGAGTCCTCCGGCGAAGACCACCACGCTTGGCCCGCTCAGAGTAGAGCTTATCGCAGCCTGCACCTGCTCGACAGTGCAGTCCCGAATACGTTGGTCTGCCCGATCCATTCCACCCAGCGGATGCTCGCCGTAGAGCCATGCATGGCCCCACTCCATCGCTCTGGCCCCACTGCTTTGCCGAGACATGGCCCGACCGCCCAGCAAAAATCGCTTCGCCTTGGCCAACTCTTCGGCGCCGGGTCCCTCGTCCGCCAAGCTTCGCAACACGCTTTCCAGTCCGTCCCGCGCCCTGACCGCCAGCTCTGGAGCGACGGCAATGTATGCGGTAAACAACCCGTGGTGGAGACCTTCATCCGAGGCGGCTCCAACCTGGTAAGCCCAGCCACGCTTCTCGCGCAGCTCCATGAAGAGGCGGCCCCCTTGGCCATTCAAGCACGCACTGGCTAGACCGAGAGCCGCAGACTGGGGGTGGTACAGCGGAAGCCCCTTCCACCCCATCAGAACATGCGCCTGCTCGCGCTGAAGCTCCAGGCGTAGCTCCTTGTGACCCTGAACCTCAGGCAAGGCCACCTTGGGCAGCGGACTCTTGGGCTTGAGCCCCCCAAAGAGTTGCTCGATCCGGGCCACGGCCCGCTCGGGGTCCACACCACCCGCTATGGACACCACCATTCGCTCCGGGTTCACACAGGTGCTGTGAAGTCGGCGCAGGGTCCTTAGGCCCAAGCGCGCCAAGCTAGCTTTAGACCCCCCAAAGGGCAAGCCCGAGGGATGCGGGGCCAAGAAGGTCTTACGCAAGGCCCGAACCGCACATGACCCAGGGTCATCCTGCTGAATAGAATGTTCGTGCACCAGCTCAGCCAACACCCGCCTGACCTCGTCCGGGGGAAACTGCGGCTGGGTAAGCATCGCAGAGATCAAATCCAGGCCTAAGTCCAGCTGTTCAGGCGGGAGCTCACATCGCAGACCCATGGACTGACGCCCGGCAAAGCCACCCAGGGCCCCTCCAGAGAGGTCCAAGCGCTCCGCGAGTTGCAGCGGACTCAAGCCTGGGGCTCCCAAAGCTCTGGACCAGAGGTCGCTTACTCCTGCGCTGGTTCCGCTCTCCGCCAGCTGTCCGCCCAAGGCCGCTACCCGCAAGGCGACAACACCCACATCGCGGGGCTCGACCACCACGCGCAAACCGTTGGACAAGGTGTGGCAGAGTAGCTGATCTGCTTTGGCCCGGGGCGTGTGGGCTGGCTGACGCAAGACCGCGCGCAGGGCCTTGGCGTCGGCCTTGTCAGGGGAGAGCACTCCCAGAGTGGCACCCGAGGGATGCAGCATGCCGGCGACCGCCCGCAGCTCTTCCAGTGTGCATGCAGCGATACGGGCATGGTAGGCCAGCGCTTGGTCCACATCCCCACTCATCGCGGCGTACCAGACCTGGTCGTGGGCGCGGCCGTCGACCGTCTCTGAGAGAAAGCGACGTTCGCTCAAGATCTGAGCCTTGGCCCTTTGCAGTCCGGAAGAACTCAGGCCGTCTCCAGCGATGAGCTCGGCGAGCAGCTTCCCGATCTCCGCCACACACGCCAGACTCTTGCCTTGGAGGGGCGCACATCCCAAGAGCAGCAGGCCGGGGTCCCGCTCGGTCTCACAGACTCCCCAGGTGTCTGTAGCCATCCCGGAGAGCTGCAAGCGCTCTCCCAGAACCGAGGCAGGACTGCCCGCCAGACACACCATCAACAGGTCCAAGGCCGGAGCCCTAGCATCCAGTGCATCCACGCCCCGAAAGCCCACCTCGATGAGCGGCTCGTCGAAGCGCTCTTCAACCACCACGCTGCGGGCGCGTTCCTGAGGCGGTTCCACCGGGCGAGGCAAGCGTGGCTGTTTGGGCTGGGAGGTGACCAAGGCGTCCACCGCTGTCTGAACCTGAGTCGCTTGGACAGGCCCACTGACGCTGATCAACAGGTTGCCGGAGGAGTAGGCGCGCTGATGAAAGTCCAAGAGAACTTGGCGGCTCATCTTGCGCACACTGGCAGTGCTACCGATGACGGGTCGGCCGTAGGGGTGTGCGGTGAACACTCGCCCCGCTACCTGGTCCGCCAGCGTACTTGCTGGGTCGTCGTCTCCACCCCGGATCTCCTCCAGAATCACCTCGCGCTCGCGTTCGACCTCTGCGGGGTCAAACAGGGGATTCAACGCCATGTCTACCAGGATCTCCAGAGTCTGCTCCCAGAACTCCGAGGGCACGGTCGCGTGCAGCACCGTGCGCTCGTAGGTCGTGTAGGCATTGATATCTCCACCCAGGCCTTCGACGAAACCAGCCAGCCCCTCCAAAGGACGCTTTGCGGTGCCCTTAAAAAGCATGTGCTCTACAAAGTGAGCGGCACCGGATTGCCCAGGACCTTCATCGGCTGAGCCAGCATTCACCCACAGATAGATGGCGCACACGGGGCTACCGGGGAAGGTGTCGACCAGGACCCGCGGGGGCTGTAGGGGCTGGGCAAGATTGGAGTTCAAGGGCAAAGGCTCTGTCCGTGTCTGCAGACCCGCGGCTATAACGCATCAATGTCCGTCTCCACCCCCGGCGTTTACGTACACCTGCCTTGGTGTGCCCACCGCTGTCACTACTGCTCCTTCAACGTGCTCGTGGAGCGCTCCCCACCCCAGGCTGCCTACACCCAAGCACTGCTGCAGCAGTGGGCCGGCATTCGGGAGCATTTCCCGGCGCCCAGCACCCTGTACTTCGGTGGCGGCACCCCCAGCCTGCATCCCGTCGAACACATCGCAGCACTGATCAAGGCCGTTGCCCCCACCGGCGAGGTGACCCTCGAGGCCAATCCAGGAAGCACCAGCATCGAGAAGTTGGCAGCATGGCGGGACGCGGGTGTGACCCGCTTGTCCTTGGGGCTTCAGACCTTTAGCGAGCGGCACACCCGCTTTCTCCACCGCCAGCACAGCGCAGTTCAGGCCCTGGAGTTGCTCCATGCTGTGACCCACGCGGGCTTTGAGAGCTGGTCGGCAGACCTGATCTTCAACCTGCCGGGACAGACCCTCGAGGAGCTGGACCAGGACATTACGCACATCCTGGCCTCGGGGGCGCCACACGTCAGCTTGTATGGACTGACGGCCCATCCGGGAACTCACCTGGGGAAGGCGGTGGACGCAGGAAGGGTTCGCCTCCCACCGGACGATGACTGGGCCCAAGCCTACGGCCACATCCTGCAACGGCTTCAGGACGCAGGACTCTCCCGATACGAGGTCAGCAACTTCGCGCGCAGCGGCCAGCGCGGACAACACAATCAGGCCTACTGGCGAGCACATGCCTACGCCGGACTGGGTGCTGGCGCCCATGGTTGCTTGCCCGATGGCACACGCACTCTTGGGCTCGCTGACCCGACAGCCTTCATCGCCACCCCGCTTCAATACGCCTCTTGGGAGACCCCCAACGCAGAGCAGCGGGCGCTGGACCTACTGCTGAGCACCCTTCGGCACGTAGACGGGGTGCCACTGGCGCGCTTGCATGACTTGGGCTTTACTTTGAACAAGCGCGCCATATTACCGCATCTAAAACTGGGAACACTTCGTGAAAGAAAAGGATGTATAAGTCTTTTTGGAAAAGGCTGGCTCATAGCCGATGGACTCACAAGGGCCTGTGTAAGAGCGCTACAATCCTCTCCACCTTGACCGGGCAGGGGTCTGGGGCGGACACTCTCATTCTGAGTCAAGGGTCACCGTGAGCGAAATCGAGCAGGACGAAGAACAGGGCAAGTTCGCCCTGGAAATGGATGCTGACCTGCTTCAAGCAGCGATCAGCGCCGTCGACGCTCGTTTAGGCCCCCAGAAGGGACTGCGCGCCGTGACCTTGGACGACGACCTGGCCACCGAAGAGCTCGCAGCGGAGCTCGAGGCCACTTTTGCCCAAGCGCAGGACAGCGTGGACCGCATCACCCAGAGTCAGCCCGACGAGACCCTGGAAATTGAGATCTCGTTGGACCAGGCCCTCAGCACGCTCTCCGAGCCGGAGACCATGGCCCCTGGCCAGGAGAGCAGTTCCGAACCTGAGATGCGCCAAGAGAACCCTGAAAGCTCCAACGGCGAAGACATCCGCCTGGAGTTGGACCAAGCCAACGAGAGCAACCTCAGCCTCCGCGATGAGCTGGCGGCCTCTCAACTGGCCTTGGAACAAGCCGTCCTGCTGGGCGAGAAGCACAAGAAACGCGCGATAAAGATCAGCGTTCTACGTAAGCGCCTCCAAGATGGGTACGACACCATGGCGCTGCGACTGGAAGATCAGCGCGTCAAGTTAGAAGAGTGGGACACCCTGATCACCCAGCAACGCTCCGCGATCGTGAAACTCGACGCGGATCGCGAGCGCCTAAAGACCCGCTACCAACGCGAGTTGGTGGAGGCCCGGCAGTTCGGCCAAGACCGAACTTTTCGGGAACTGCTTCCCGTCATGGACAACATGGACCTAACGCTGCTTCACGCAGACACGACCCCCCCCGAAAAGATGATCGAGGGCGTAGGTATGGTCTTAAGCCACCTTGAGCAGACCCTGAACCGCTTGGGCCTTCAGCGTCTTGGCCTGGTAGGCGAACGCTTCGACCCGAGCTTGCACGAAGCCATTCGGTACACCAGTGACGATCAGGCAGCGGGGACGATCACGCTGATCCATCAGCCGGGCTACCAACTCCATGAACGGCTCGTCCGCGCTGCACGCGTCACCGTTTCGAGCGGTCCGCAGCAAGACGAGAGCCCCGTGCAGGAGAGAGACGAGGTAAAATCATTAGCTCCTGAGGCCTCGGCCTCCGAAGAGTGACTTTGTCCTTAGAACGGATAACGAAATGAATGCCAAAACGAGCCGGAGTAGTTGAGCCTATGTCGAAGGTCATTGGTATCGACCTCGGGACCACAAACAGTTGTGTCAGCATCATGGAAGATGGTGACGCAGTGGTCATTCCCAACGAAGAAGGGAGCCGAACAACGCCTTCGGTCGTGGCTTTCGCCGCGGACGGTGAGCGCTTGGCCGGTCAGATGGCACGCCGTCAGGCCGTCACCAATCCCGAGAACACCTTCTACGCGGTCAAGCGCCTGATCGGGCGTCGCTTTGACGACGAATCGATCGCCCACACCGCCAGCTTGGTCCCCTACCGAATCTTGCCTTCCGACAAGGGAGATGCTTGGGTCTCCACAGACGGCAACTCAATGTCACCGCCCCAGATCTCTGCCATCGTGCTGGCCAAGATGAAGGCCACGGCAGAGGCCTACTTGGGCGAGCCGGTCACACGCGCCATCATCACGGTGCCGGCATACTTCAACGATTCCCAGCGCCAAGCAACCAAGGACGCCGGCCGCATCGCCGGTCTGGAAGTGGAGCGCATCATCAACGAGCCCACGGCAGCAGCCTTGGCCTACGGCAAGGAGCGCAAGGGCAACGGCAAGATCGCTGTTTTTGACTTGGGCGGTGGCACCTTCGACGTCAGCGTGCTCCAGATTGATGATGGTGTCTTCGAGGTGCGCAGCACCAACGGAGACACATTCTTAGGCGGCGAGGACTTCGACAACCGCATCGTCGAGCTGCTCCTGGAGCACTTCGAGGATGAGTCCGGATTGGACCTGAGCGACGACATCGTCGCGATGCGGCGCCTGAAAGAAGCCGCAGAGAAGGCAAAGCACGAACTCTCCTCCTCGGTTCAGACCGACATCAACCTGCCCTTTATCGCCAGCGGCGACGATGGGCCCATGCACCTGACCTACCACCTCTCTCGAGAAAAGCTGGAAGAGGTGGTCGAGGATCTGGTGGACCGCCTGGAAGCGCCCTGCGTCAACGCCATGATGGACGCGAGCCTTCGCACCAGCGACCTGGATGCTGTGGTGGTGGTCGGTGGCATGACCCGCATGCCCCGAATCCGGGAAAAAGTCACAGAGATCTTCGGACAGGCACCCGACACACAGGTCAACCCCGACGAGGTCGTCGCCATCGGTGCCGCGATTCAAGGCTCCGTGCTCACCGGCGACGTGAAGGACATCCTGCTCCTGGACGTCACGCCCCTCTCCATGGGAATCGAGGTCGCACGCGGCTTGGTAGAGCCCATCATTGAGCGAAACACCACCATCCCCTGCCGAAAGTCCAAGGTCTTTACGACCGCTTTGGACAACCAGGACATGGTGCGGGTGCACACGGTCCAAGGTGAGCGTGAGATGGCCGAGGACAACAAGTCCCTTGGTCGCTTAGAGCTTCACGGCATCCCCCCGGCTCCCCGCGGTCTCCCCGAGATCGAAGTTACTTTTGAGCTCGACGCCAACGGCATCCTGAACGTCTCCGCCAAGGATCTAGGAACCGGCAAGGCCCAGTCCATGCGCATGGTCTCCAACTCCGGCCTGTCCGACGGCCAGGTCCAACAGATGCTCAGCGACGCCGAGCAGTACAAGGACCTTGATGGGCGCCGCAAGGAAGCGGCTGAGTCCAAGAACAAGCTGGACGGCTTGATCTACACCTCTCGGCGCAGCTTGGGAGAGTTCGGCTCGGCCCTTGGAGAACAGGAGAGAGAAGCCCTGACCGACACCATCCGCCGTTCAGAGCTTGCCTTAGACGCCTCCGACCCCGACTTTATCGAACAGGCCCACGACGAGCTGGCCAAGGCCGCTCAGGCACTGGCCGAGTCCATCTACGCCGCCGCCGCATCCGAGATCGACGATCTGGACGGCGAGTTAGAAAGCGACGAGGAATGGGACGACGACGAAGACTGGGACGACGACGACTTGGTCGACGACGAAGAACTGGGCGCCTGACAGGAAATGGCCCTCGTACCTGGGGTGTATTAGAGGACACCCCCGACGACCGGAGCTCGCTTGGCGCGCCGCGACTACTACAATGTGCTGGGCGTAAAAAAGACCGCCAGCATCGACGACATAAAGCGTTCGTTCAGGGCATTGGCCCTGAAGTACCATCCGGACCGCAATCCTGAAGATGTCGACGCCGAGCAGCGCTTTCGCGAGATAGCGGAAGCATGGGAGGTGCTTGGTGATCCCGAAAAACGCGCCATGTATGACCGCTTGGGCCCTTTCTACAAGCCCGACGGGAAGCCACCCACGCCAGATGAGCTCAAAGACTTTGTCACAGACACGCTGGGCAACTTCTTCGGCCGCAACCCCCGAAACGAGCCAGGGGCAGACATCAAGGTGAACTGCAGGGTGACGCTGTCCCAGGTTGCCACCGGCGACGAGACTGTGGTCGAGGTCGCACGTCAAGTGCGCTGCGGACGCTGCGATGGATCAGGTGCCGCCGCCGACGGCGGCAAAAAGACCTGCGAGAACTGCCAGGGCAGCGGCAAGGGTTCCGGGCGCATCCTGCGGGCGCGCTGCAGCCGCTGCGCGGGCATGGGCTACATCGTGATCAAAAAGTGTGAGACCTGCAGCGGTGAAGGCCGACACGGCTCCAACGACCGGCTCAAGGTGAAAATCCCCAAGGGCGTGGCCACCGGCCAGAAGCTCAAGGTGCGCGCCAAAGGCCACGATGGCCTTGGAGACGGTGTTCCTGGTGATCTCTTGGTCTTGGTAGACGTGGACGAGCACGCGGTCTTTCGGCGCCGTGGGGAGGACCTGATCTGCGACCTGCCCCTGCCCTACGCGCTGTCCGTTTTAGGAGGTACTGTCGCCGTACCAACCTTGCAGGGCCAAACTGAAATCCAGGTCCCACCCGGGACCTCGCAGGGCAAGACCCTTCGACTAAGCGGCAAGGGGCTGCCTGCTACAAAGGGCCGACGTACCGGAGATCTGCACTTCAAAGTGCTCATCGATCTGCCCAAGAACTTGAACAGCACTCAGCGCGCCATGCTCCAAGCCTACTCAGACAGTCTGCATGTCGAACAGCACCCTGCCAGTGCCGCCTTTGAGCGCGCCTTGGCGACCCACATCGCAGAGTCCGCCTCCTCGGACTCCACCCCCTCCTCCTGACCCCGCCTGGCCATGTACCGCTCCATCCTGCTCCTCTTCCTGGCTCTCGGGCCAGCGCTCGCTGCTCCCGGACTGCTCAAGGGGAACACCCCCACCCTGAGCGCACCAAGCATCGTCACCCAGGCGCGTGCTCTGTCTGTCAGCGACCGCATGGAGGCAATAGTTCTACTCGAGGACTACCTAGCCCAAGGTAAAGACAAGCAACTGATGGCGGTGGTCGCTCTCGAAGCGGGGGAGCAGAGACGACTGAACGGGGACCTGGAAGCTGCACGCGCGCACTTCCAAACCGTGACCAAGCGCTGGCCTGAGCACCCCGCAAAAGACGCTGCGCTGCTCGGCATGGCCTTGGCCGCTTACGACAGTGGCCACGCAAGTGGGAACAGTATGGCGACCCTGCGCATGGTGCCGGACGAGCTGGCAACCCCGACCATGAACGCGGATCGTTACAGGCTCCTTGCCCTGCAAGCCGAGCAAGAAGG